>JALZKI010000036.1 GCA_030859325.1 Actinomycetota bacterium | reverse complement strand
GGCTCGGACATCGCCAGACAGTCGTGACGTTCACCACGGATCGACGGCAGCAGGTAGCGCTCGCGCTGCTCGCCTTCGCATGCGCGGAGGATGTTGCTCGGCCGGGCGACCAACCACTGCAACGCATAGCTGGCTTTGCCGAGCTCTCGCTCCACGAGGGTCATCGCGACGGCGTCCAGCCCGCCACCGCCGAGACTTTCTGGCATGTTGGCCGCGTAGATTCCTGCTTGAAGGGCCTTCGCGCGGATCGTCTCGACCAGTTCAGGCGGGACGTCGTCGAGCTGCTCCACCTCTGCCTCATGAGGGTAGAGCTCGTCGGCCACGAACCTGCGCACCGTCTCGACGATCGCCTGCTGCTCATGGCTGAGCTCGAAGTCCATGCTGCCCTCCCTGAACGTGGTTGATACGCATCGGCCTGCCGACGACCTCCGGCAAGGTGAGCCCCGCATGTGCACGGGAGATCGCCTCCACGCGCTTTCCGAGGCCCCGCGGCATCGGAGCGGATCTTCCCGCCCGCGTGTCGACGTGCACCAGCATCTGCTCCGCCGTGGCCAGCAGCACGTCGCTGTCGCCCAGGAACATCTCGTGGAACACGTGCACACGCTTGTCGTCGTGGTCCAGCACGCGCAACGTCATGGCCAGCGGCTCTCCCTCGCTCACCTCACGCCGATGGTGCAGATGTGTCTCGACCGTGAAGAGCGAGTGACCTTCCGCGCGGTACTGCTCGTCGATGCCGACGTACCGGAAGAACGCGTCTGCGTTGTCTCCGAAGGCGAGCAGGTAGCACGACTCGCTCATGTGTTTGTTGTAGTCGACCCACGCTGACGGGACTGTTGCGGAATGCAGGCGCAGCGGCGCGGAGATGGGTGCATCCTCGACCCACGGGAGGTGCCCGCTTCCTTCGTTGGCCGTCACCACTCGGTCGTCGCTCATGTGTCCCTCGAGCCGGTGCGATCGGCACCCACCCCGAGGCCGAGATGGGCAGGACGTCGCAGACGTGCATGGGCAGCGAGCATCTCCTGGACGCGCTCATGCTGGTCCGGAGGCATGTCGGTGGTTGCGCCGAGCGCCGTGTCCACGTGGAGGTAGAAGAACTCTCCCGTCGCCGCCGGTCGGCCGTCCTGGTGCAGGAGTTCGGTGTACAGCCGCATCTTCCTGGCATCGGCCGCCACCAGGATGGTGGAGGCCGACAGCCCCTGGCCGAGAAAGCACGGGGCCAGATAGCGGATGTGGGACTCCACGGTGTAGAACGAGGCCCCGGCGGTCGCACGGTAGTCGGCACTGAGGTCCAGCGCGGCGAACAGCTCCTCGTTGGCGTCGCTGAGGACGACGCCGTAGCTGGCATCGTGCATGTGGCCGTTGTAGTCCAGCCACTCGTGTCGAACCTCGGTGGTGTACGTCGAGAAGGGCGTCACGTGCTCAGCCATCGAGAACCCGGTGCTCGTCCGGCAGCCGGTGTTCGTCCAGCAGCAGGAGTAGGTCGACCAGGAACGCGTCGCGACGCTGCTCGAGCTCTGCAACTGTCCGGCCCGCGGCCGCCTTCACGGCGCCGGCGACCACGCGGTTGCGCAGCTCCGGAGTCAGCAACGGCGCGGACAACCGGGTCCAGGGCTCCAGCAGGGCCGGGCCGAAATGGTCCAGCGTGTGCGCCATGCCGCCGGGACCGCCCGCGAGGTGGAAGGTGAGCATCGGGCCCATGATGGCCCAGCGCAGACCGGGGCCGTGCACGATCGAGTCGTCGATCTGCTGCACGGTCGCCTCTCCGGAGTCGACCATGTGCAGCGCCTCGCGCCAGAGGGCCTCCTGCAGGCGGTTTCCGACGAATCCCGACACCTCCTGATCCATCCTCAGGCAGACCTTGCCCGCCAGTGTGTAGAACTCCGCTGCCCACGCCACTGCACCGGGTTCGGTGCTCATGCCCCCCACCACCTCCACGAGCGGGATGAGGTACGGAGGGTTGAAGGGATGCCCGACCACAAAACGGCCAGGTGTCGCGCACGCGACGGCCATCTCGCTCATCCCGAATCCTGATGTGCTCGACCCGACCACGACGCCCGGTCTCGTCCCCGCGTCGATCGCCGCGAGCAACGCCACCTTGGCCGAGAGCACCTCGGGAGAGGACTCCTGCACGAAGTCGGCCTCGGCTAGAGCATCGTCGAGGGTGTCGGCCAGACGCAGGCGCTGGCGGCTCGCGCCCTTCCGCAGCCCGAGCCGCTCGAGAGCCGGCCATGCGGTGTCCAAGAGCCGCGAGAGCCTCTGTGCTGCGTCCGGTCCGGGGTCCCACGCGACTACGTCGTACCCCGTGCGCAGGAAATGGGCCACCCAGCCACCGCCGATGACGCCCGTGCCGATGACAGCGACGGTGCGTACGGCGTCCGTGGCCGGGCGCGCATCTTCCCTCACCAGCCGACCTGGTCAAGTCCCTTGAGGCCCAGGATCCGGCGGGTGTCCTCCGGGGTGGCGACCTCCAGGGAAAGCTCGTCGAGGATCCGCCTGATCTTGGCGACCTGTTCGGCGTTCGACTCGGCCAGACGTCCCTTGCCGAGGAAGAGACCATCCTCCAGCCCCACCCGCACGTGCGAACCCATCACAGCCGAGACCGCGATCATGTTGAACTGGTGCCGTCCCGCGCCGAGCACCGACCACTCGTAGGAGCTCCCGAGCAGCCGGTCTGCCGTGGATTTCATGTGGCTGAGGTGCTCTACCTCCGCGCCGATGCCTCCCATCACCCCCAGGATGGTCTGCAGGAAGATCGGTGGCTCGACGAGCCCTGCCTCGAGGTAGTGGGCCAGTGTGTAGAGATGGCCGATGTCGTAGGCCTCGTACTCGAAGCGCGCACCGGTCTGTGGCCGGACGTCGGTGAGCATGTGCTCGATGTCGGAGAATGTGCTGACGAACGGCTCCCGCCGCGTGCTTTCGAGGTAGGGCTCCTCCCAGTCGAACTTCCAGGTGCCGGCGTACTTCGCGACCATCGGGAAGCTGCCGTAGTTGAACGTGCCGAGGTTGAGGGTGCACAGCTCGGGCTTCGTCTCGTAGATGACCCGCAGCCGGTCCGACACCGACATCCCGGTCCCGCCGCCACTGGTGATGCTGACGACCGCGTCGGTGGAGTCCTTGATCCCCTTGAGGTACTCGAGGAAAACTGCCGGGTCCGCCGTCGGGCGTCCGTCCCTGGGGTCCCGGGCATGCAGATGGATCACTGAGGCACCCGCTTCGACGGCGGCCACGGACTCGCTGACCACGTCCTCGACCGTGTAGGGGAGGTACGGCGACATGGTCGGCGTGTGCCCGGACCCGGTCACCGCGCAGGTGATGATGACCTTGCGTGCTGCTGCCACGTGTCCTCCGAAGACGTCGATGCCCGCGTGTGCGAGGCCGTTGCTGTCGCGCATCGTGAACGACCGTCGCAACAGGTGAAACGGTTCTCGCAATTCTGTCGGCTGTCAAGAGGACCGCATCCGGTTCTCGTCAGCGGGGGCGCCTCAGCCGGCCAGGATCGCGGTGATGTCGGAGGCTGCCCTGATGGCAACCGCGCCAAGCGCGGGAAACCGGGTGGAGGGCACCCGGTCCGCCGGCCCCCAGATGCTGAACACGGCGAAGGGTCGTCCGTCCTCGTCCAGCACGGGAGCGGACACGCCGTACAACGTCGCCTCGAGCTCGCCGGCGCAGTCCGCATAGCCGCGTGCGCGGGTCTCCTGCAGCTCGCGGAGCAAGCGGTCCGGGTCGGTGACCGTGCTGTCGGTGAATCCGCGCAGCGGCGTCTCGAGCAGCCCGAGAGTCTCCGCCTCCGGAAGCCAGGCCAGGAATGCCTTGCCTGTCGAGGTGGCGTGCAAGGGGACCTCGCTCGCCAACCAGTTGACGGCGAGCACGGAAGGCGGGGCCACCTCGTTCACGTAGGTGACCCCGCGCGGTCCGGCGACTGCTAGGTCGGCGGTCTCCCCGGTCTGCGAGGAGACCCGCTTGAGGATGGGATGGGTCCGCCTGACCAGTTCGTCGAAGCCGGCGGCGGCCGACATACGGACCATCGCGAAGCCGATCTGGTAGCGGTGCGTGCTCGGGTCGCGGTCCACCAGCCCATGCGCCTCGAGCGTGCCGAGCAGACGCCAAGCGGTGGCGCGGTTGATGTCGAAGTGTGCTGCGAGCTCCGCCAGCGTTCTTCCCCGCGGTGCCGCAGCCGCTACTCCGCCCAGCAGCTTGAGCGCACGATCAACCGACTGGACCCGTCCGGTCGACGCGCCGTCAGACCGGGCAAGATCGGGTGAGCTGGCCATGGGCACCATCGTGGCACGAGCAGGAGCTAGGGAGGCAGATCAAGCGCACGGCACCGACATCGTGGACGTAGTAGGCCGTACCTGACCGGCGATTGGCCGCTGTGAACCCGTGCCCGAAGGGACGCGACTGCGCCGAGAAGTGGGCGGCGACGAACTCGCTCCGGGTCACCGGGCGGCGGTCGGGGTCGCCTGTGACTGTGCGGTTGCTGCCTGACAGGAAGCTCTCGGGGGACTCGATGAAGACCTCGTCGAGCGTGTCGAGGTCAAGGCCTGTGAGGGGGCCGGTCGGCTTGCTCGTGCCGACCAGGCGTTCGTGCAGTGTCGGCGTGATCCGTCCGACGCCCTGTACCAGGGCCTCATGGTTGCCGAAGCAGGCCAGCCACGGCAGCCGGAGCCGAAGTCGGCCAGGGCCTGGTCCAGCAGTCCCGGTAGGCGGGGAAACCCGTGGCGGCGTTGGTACCAGTCGGCACCGCTTGCTCCGTCGGGCTGCCAGTAGGAGTCGTCGTCCCACAGGAGTGACTGGACACCCTCGTAGTGCGGCCCGCCCGAGCCCGGCTAAACCAGGCCGCCTTCGAGCAGGGCAAGGAACATCTCGAGCTCGTTCCACTGCGCGTTGTCGATCGCGTCCCCGGTAGTGAGCACGAGCGAGAGCTCGGCTCCTGTGGCAGGGGCGGCGTCGATGGAGTGCAGGGTGCCGACGATGGCTTGTACGGCGCGCTCAGCCAGCGCCTCCTGGGGTCGGTGCATGGGCACCAGGAGATGGAACCGTGGATCGGCGGCGTGCTTGTTGCAGCACTCGAAGCGCACCGGCGACTGGACGTCCACGAGCTGGAGGTCGGTTGCGTGCTCGAACGCCAGAAGAGGCCGCGGGTGTCGCGCGCTCTCTCCGGCGTGTCCGGCTGTCAGCTCGCTGCGCACGGTGTACGGCTCGATCCTGAGAACCACTGTGTCAGCGAAACCTACGGCGGACTCCTTCGCTGGTCAACCGAGCGGCGGTCGCCGAACCCTGGGAGCCGGGCCTGCCTCGAAGCCCGCGCCGGCTTGATAACTATTGCGCTATCCAAACGCACAATGGGTTGACACCCACACAATGATGCGTGAACGTGCGTCTCGGATGTCAGATCGCAGGAGGCCTAACCCGTAGGCACGTTTCGCGGGGACAACGGCCGCGAGTGGACGAGCTGAGGCGAGAGCACATGACTGGAACTTTTCCATCCGGCAGTAGCGAGGACCGAGACAGGTTGCTGAGCTCGGTTCTGTCGCGCCGCCAACTGTTCAAGGGCACGGCGGGCGTCGCGATGCTCGGTGGGCTCGCCGCCTGCACCGGCGACAGCTCGACGCCGTCGAGTCAACCCTCCGCGTCCGGATCTCCCAAGCGGGGCGGCAACTTCCGGCTCGGGGTCACCGGTGGCGGGGCCAAGGACATCTTCGACGGTCAGAACATCATCACCAAACCCGACCAGGCACGGCTGGTCAGCGCGTTCGAGACGCTGCTGACCTTCGACGACGACTATCAGCTCAAGAGCGACGGGCTTGCTGAGGACGTCACGGCGGACAGCCCGACGCAGTACACCATCAACCTCCGCAAGGGCATCGAGTTCCACAACGGCAAGACGATGACGGCTGACGACGTCGTCTACTCCCTGCAACGCATCGCCACCGAGGAGAACGGCCTCACTGGTTTCGCCGCGACCGCCTCGTTCGACGTCGCCGGCATCAAGAAGATGGACAAGTGGACCGTTCGGCTGCCGATGAAGACACCGGACTCGACGGTGCCGCAGACCCTCGCCAGCTACACCTTCGGCATCGTCCCTGTGGGATACAAGGCATTTCCTGCCCCCCAGGCTGGCACCGGCCCCTACAAGCTGAAGAGCTTCACTCCGGGTCAGGAGAGCGTGAGCGAGCGCAACCCGAACTACTGGCGCACTGGCGAGCCCTATTTCGACACCGTGACGATCACCGACTTCGCTGACGCCACGGCACAGGTCAACGCGCTGCTCGGTGGCCAGATCGATGCCATGACCGACCTGCCGGCGTCCCAGGTGGACGTCCTGGAGTCGCAGGGGATGAAGTCCCTGATCTCCAAGACCGGAGGCTGGCTGCCGCTGTGCATGGCGATCGACATGCCGCCGTTCGATGACAACCGGGTCCGGCAGGCCATGCGCCTCATCGTCGACCGGGAGGCGATGATCCAGCAGATCGTCTCCGGTTACGGCTTCCTCGCCAACGACCTGTACGCACCCTTCGACGACGGGTACAACGACTCCTTGCCGCAGCGCATGCAGGACATCGACCAGGCCAAGTCGCTGCTCAAGGCGGCCGGCAAGGAAGGTCTCACCGTCGACCTGCACACCACCAACGGCGCCTCCGGCATGGTCTCGCTGGCGACAGTCTTCGCGTCACAGGCAAAGGCTGCCGGTGTCACGGTCAACGTGAAGAACGTCCCCAACTACTACGGCGACCAGTACCTGAAGCTTGCGTTCTCCGTCGACTTCTGGGGAACGCGCGGCTACCTGAACCAGGTGCAGCAGGGATCACTCGCCTCGTCTCCCTACAACGAGACCCACTGGCCCCCGAAGTCCGGCGAGGGGTCGAACTTCCCTGCGCTGTACCAGCAGGCGCTCGCCGCCACCGATGACTCGAAGCGGATCGAGCTGCAGCGGGAGATGCAGAAGCTCGAGTACGACCTCGGCGGATACATCATTCCCTTCTTCGGCAGCCTGATCGACGGCTACTCGCCCAAGGTGGCGGGACTGAGCCCCAGCAAAGGCACGCTGAACCTCGCGACCTTCGGCCATGGATACCGCACTATCTGGTTTGCCTGAAACGCGGACTGAAACGCGGACCAGATGACGGAATGGTTTCGGCAGGGCGGGATCGTCGGCTTCGTCATCCGGCGTCTGCTTCTCGGTGTGCTGGTGCTGGTGATGGTCTCGATCGTGGTGTTCGCGGCCACCCAAGCGCTCCCCGGAGACCCTGCACGGGCCATCCTGGGGAGGAACGCGACTCCGGAGAGCCTGGCGGCACTGCGAAAGCAGCTGAACCTTGACCAGTCGGTGTTGCAGCAGTACCTCTCCTGGCTCGGTGGCTTGGTGCGCGGCGATCTCGGGACCTCCCTCGCGGCGCAGCAGCCGGTCTCCCAGCTCCTCGGGGCGCGTCTGGTCAACTCCGCTGTGTTGGTGGCATGTGCGGCCGTGGTGTCCATTCCCCTGTCGATCGCCATCGGCTCGTGGGCGGCGCTTCGACGCGAGCGGCTCTTCGACACCGTCAGCTCGACGATTCTGCTCATTCTCGCTGCGCTCCCGGAGTTCGTGGTTGCGGTGCTCCTGGTGATCCTCTTCGCCACGACCGTGCTGCACGTGCTGCCCGCCATCAGCCCGCTTCCGCCAGGCACTCGCCCCTGGCAGGTCCCCGAGGGGCTGGTGCTTCCCACCGCGACGCTCGTGGTCGCCGTGGCACCCTACGTTGCCCGCATCATGCGCGCCTCCATGGTCGAGGTGCTCGAGAGCGACTATGTGGAGATGGCGCGGCTGAAGGGGCTTCCCGAGCGCACGGTCCTACTTCGACACGCTCTTCCGAACGCGCTGGGCCCCGTGTTCCAGGTGATCGCGATCAACCTCGCCTACTTGGCTGGTGGCATCGTCGTCGTGGAGTACGTCTTCAACTACTCCGGCATCGGCAGCTCATTGCAGGAGTCGGTGGTCAACCATGACCTGCCCGTCGTCCAGGCGCTCGCCATGCTCATCGCCGCTGTCTACGTGGTGCTCAACCTGCTCGCCGACGTCGCGACGATTCTCGTGACACCACGACTGAGGACTCGGCTATGAGTGGCATCGGGAACGCGCAGCTTGCGGCGACGGGAGCTTCTGTTCTGACTCCGGCCCGACCGTCGTCGCTCGCACGACGAGCTCTGCGCCTATGGCGGACCCGGATCGGTCTGGGCCTCGTCGGTGTCCTCGTGCTGCTCGCGATATTCGGCCCCTACCTCGCTCCGCACGGGGCGAGTGACTTCATCGGGACTCCCAACTCGCCGCCCGATGGCACGGCGCTGCTGGGCACGGACTATCTCGGCCAGGACGTCCTCAGCCGATTCTTGTACGGCGGGCGGGGGATCCTGCTCATGTCGGTCGTCGCGACGGCGATCGGATTGGTCGTAGGGGTCGCGATCGGCTTGATCGCGGCGTACGCCCGCAACGCGCTCGACGATGTGCTGATGCGGGCGATGGACGTCATCATGGCTTTTCCGCAGATCATGCTCGCCCTGGTCGCGGTGACCGCCGTGGGACCACAGGCCTGGGTGATCGTCGCGGCCATCGCTCTCACGACAGCTCCACGCGTGGCGCGGGTCGCACGTGGGGCCGCGCAACCGGTGGTCGAGCGTGACTTCGTCGCGAGCACCGAGGCCATGGGTCTTTCGCGGACCAGGATCTTGACAGGTGAGCTGCTGCCGAACGTGCTCGGGCCGCTCATGGTCGAGTCCAGCCTGCGGCTGACCTACTCCATCGGTGTGATCGCGGCGCTCGCGTTCCTCGGCCTCGCTCCGGACCCGAACGGCGCCAACTGGGGAACGATGATCCAGCAGAACCAGATCGCGCTCTCCGCACAGCCCTGGGGCGCCCTGACCCCGATCATCGCCATCGCCTTCCTCACCATGGGCACCGGACTGATCGGCGACGGCATCGCGCGCACAGCTGCCGGTATCGACCGCGAACGGAGTGCCGAGTGAGCGCACAGCACGAGCAGCCCACCGCGGCGGTTACCGTCAGCGACCTCCAGATCGAGACGTCGTCCGGGAACTTGCCGGTGGTCATGGACGTGTCGTTCGAGATCGCGCCGGGGGAGATCCTCGGCGTGGTCGGTGAGTCCGGGTCCGGAAAGACCACGGTCGGGCTCGCCCTCCTCGGACATGCCCGCCGCGGCCTGCATATCGCGGGCGGAAAGGTGCTCTTGGGAGATACGGACATCCTTCAGCTCGACGAAGAGCGCCTCCGCAGGTTGCGTGGGTCGGCTGTCTCCTACGTTCCCCAGGATCCAGCCTCGTCACTGAACCCGGCGCTACGCATCGGCATCCAGCTCCGAGAAGTGCTGCAGGCGCACAACGCCGGCCGAGGCAAGGCAGACTACCCGGACCGCATCGCCGAGATGATGCGCGAGGTCGCCCTGCCCGATGACGCGAAGTACCTTCGTCGGTATCCGCACGAGCTGTCGGGCGGCCAGCAGCAGCGCGTCGGCTTGGCAATGGCGTTCGCCAACCGGCCGCGCCTGATCGTGCTCGACGAGCCGACGACGGGTCTCGACGTCACCACGCAGGCGACGGTGCTGTCCACAGTGCGCGAGCTGGCAACCCTGCACGACGTCGCCGCTCTCTACGTCAGCCATGACCTGGCCGTCGTGGCGACGTTGGCCCGACGGGTTGCGGTGATGTACGCGGGTCGAATCGTCGAGCTCAGCGCGGCCGACGAGCTGTTCGCCGGGGCTGGTCATCCGTACACCCGCCGCCTTGTCGAAGCCATTCCTCGGCTCTCAGGCGGGCGGAGCCTACTCGGCATCCCTGGCCATGCCCCTTCGCCGGGACGTCGGCCCCCCGGGTGCGCGTTCGCTCCCCGATGCACGATGCGGATTGCTGAGTGTGATGAGGCGGTGCCGCCGCTGATGCCACTGGCAGCCGGCCATACGGTGCGCTGTATCCGTGCGGAGGAGGTCGTGACACAGCGTCATGGCGCGGCCGGTGACCTCGAGGAGATGCCGTCGGTTGATCAGGCCCCTGTTCTGACGATCGAAGACATGAACGCTTTCTACGGCTCTCACAAAGTACTTCACTCGATAAGCCTCCAACTGAACCACCACGAATGTCTCGCGCTGGTCGGTGAGTCGGGATCAGGCAAGACGACGACCGCACGGTCGATCGGAGGTCTGCACGCGGGTTGGACGGGGAGCATCAAGCTGGCCGAGCAGGAGCTTGCACCATCTGCTCGGGCACGCAACAGTCAGTCCCGCCGGGAGATCCAGTACATCTTCCAGAATCCCTACGGTTCCTTGAACCCTCGCCGCACCATCGGGGAGATCGTCCGGCAGCCGATCGACATCTTCGGCACTGCAAGCGGTCGTGACGCCCAGCGGCAGGTCAGCGAGATGCTGGAACAGGTGTCTCTGTCCGCTTCCTACGCCTCGCGCTACCCCGACGAGCTGTCCGGCGGTGAGCGGCAACGCGTCGCGATTGCCCGCGCCCTGATCTGTCGGCCGTCCATCCTGATCTGCGATGAGGTCACCTCGGCGCTCGACGTCAGCGTCCAGGCGGCAATTGTCGAGCTGCTCGGCACGCTGCAGCGCGAGCTGGGCCTGTCCATGCTGTTCGTCACCCACAACTTGCCATTGGTGCGGTCGATCGCTCAGCGGGTCGCGGTGATGAGCGAGGGCCGGATCGTCGAGTCCGGCGAAGTAGGTCAGCTCCTTGCAGACCCGCAGCAGCCGTACACTCAGCAGCTACTGGCCAACACCCCATCGCGCGACACTGCGACGGCGGACGCTTCGCTCGGCAAGCAACGACTTGCCAGAACCGAGAGGTAGACAGATCGTGACCGCGGAGCGGAAGCCTAATGTTCTGATTCTCATGGCGGACCAGATGGTGCCGAGTGCGCTGCCATTTCACGGTCATCCGATCACGAAGACGCCGGCGATGTCGTGGCTTGCAGACAACGGCGTCGTCTTCGACAACGCCTACACCGGCAGTCCGCTCTGCTCACCTGGCCGGGCGTCTTTCATGACGGGGCTCCTGCCTTCCCGGACGCACACCTACGACAACGCCGCGGAGTTCGCCTCGGAGATCCCGACGTTCGCCCACTATCTGCGCGGTGCCGGGTACCGAACGGTGTTGTCGGGCAAGATGCACTTCTGCGGACCCGACCAGCTGCACGGGTTCGAGGAACGGCTCACGACCGACATCTATCCTGCGGACTACGGCTGGACACCTGACTGGGACCGTCCGCATGACCGTCCGCACTGGTACCACGACATGTCGTCGGTCGTCGACGCCGGCCCGTGCTTGCGATCGAACCAGCTGGACTTCGACGACGAGGTGGCCTTCGCGGCTGAGCGGGAGCTGTTCGGCCACATTCGTTCCAACGACGAGCGGCCGTTCTGCTTTGTCGTCTCCTTCAGTCACCCGCACGACCCGTTCGCGATCCCGCAGCAGTGGTGGGACATGTACCGCGACGAGGACATCCCGATGCCTGAGTTCGGGTACGACGAGGCGGACGCGCACCCCCATGAGCTCCGGCTGCGACACGTGTGTGCGATGAACGACGTGGAGATCACCACGGAGCAGGTGCGTGCGTCCCGACGCGCGTACTACGGGGCGATCTCCTACGTCGACAACCACATCGGCAAGCTGGTCAACCTGTTGCGCGACACCGGGCGCCTGGACGACACGGTGGTGATCGTCACGAGCGACCACGGCGAGATGCTCGGTGAACGCGGCCTCTGGTACAAGATGAACTTCTTCGAGGGTTCAGCGCGCGTGCCCCTGGTGGTGTCCGCGCCTAAGTGGTTCGACGCAGGTCGGATATCGGCGCCGGTCACGACCATGGATCTGCTGCCGACCCTTGTCGGGCTGGCTCGGGACGGCGACCTGTCAGGAGTCATCGGTCCTCTGGACGGCCAGAGCCTGCTGCCCCTGCTGACCGGGAAGCCGGACGGTCGGGACACAGTGACGGCCGAGTATCTCGCTGAGGGTTCGATCGCTCCCGTCGTGATGATCCGGCGCGGCAACTTCAAGCTCATCCATTGCCCTGCGGACCCCGACCAGCTGTTCGACCTCTCGGTCGACCCGCTCGAGCGGAACAACCTCGCGGACTCACCGGCCGCTGCCGGCCTGCTCGCGGACCTGCGGGCTGAGGTTGCCGTGCGTTGGGACCTGCCGAAGATCGACCACGAGGTACGCGAGAGCCAGCAGCGGCGGATCGCAGTGACGAAGGCTCTCGGCAACGGGGTCCAGGCGCCCTGGGACTTCGTACCGCCCTATGAAGCGTCACGGCGTTACATCCGCAACCACATGGACCTCGGCGCTCTTGAGACGATGGCGCGGTATCCACCCGTTGCGAGGCCCACGACTGTCTGAGGGCTTTCGCGCCGACGAGTCGGCCCGGGCCTGCAGGGTGGCCGGCCCTGGCTACCGGGACATGCCGTCGTCGGTCAGACCGTGGAAGCTCACTCCACGATGAGCCGCCAGCCGCTCGCCCTCCACGAGGACTGCCTGCTCGGGCAGCGGTGACCAGGCGTCCACGGCGAGCCGCAGCTTTCTTCCTGACGTCCGGGGGCGCCAGGTGCCAACGATCCCGCCACCGGCCAGCACCGCTCCCGGTCTGCCCAGCACGACCCAGAGGTGCTTCCTGCGGCCGGCGTCCGGAACCAGGAGCTCACGGTCCCTGGCCTGCAGGAACAGGTCGTACGGCGAAAGCAGCCGCACTTCGTCGAGAGCGACCGTGCTCGACTCCAAAGCGGGAAGGTCCGGCGCAAGCAGCCACCGGTGTGCACCCTCGACGCTCACCTCGACGGCGTCCTGCGGCCACCTCGCCTTCACGTCTTTCACCGGCGCGTCGAGATAGGCAGCGACCTGCTGTGGTGTGGCGGGTCCGAGGAAACGCAGGTACGCCCGGACCGCGTCCAGTGAGTCGGGAACCTGGTCGGCCGGGCCGGTCCAGTCCGGAATGCGCTGGAGCACCGGCGGAGACGTGCCGGGCTGCAGCTCCAGACCCGCCTGCAAGGCGGCGAGACGGAACGGCTGTTCGTAGGTGTGGATTGCTCTGCACGGCCTGCAGTGCCGGAGGTAGGGCTTGTCGAGGCGCTCGGTCAGCCGGGTGGACATCTCTCCCTTGGCCATCGGGTGGGTGACGAGGTCACGCATTTGATCGGCGACCGTGCGGAGCGCATCGCGCACGTCGATGGCGGCTGCCCGTAGGGGCTTGGCGGCGTCGAAGACTCTCTTGGCGGCGTCCGCCTCGGAGTACGGCGCCGTTGCGAGTGCGACATGCGCGACGTCGGCCCGTCGGTAGAAGTGCGGGGCGCCGCGCAGCGTCCAGGCCAACAGGAGACCTGTGCCCGGGCTGGCGGCCTGTGACGGATCGACCCCGCGGTTGGCAAGCGCCCACCCCGCTCCGTCCGTGCCGGTGTCCTGGACGCCGAGGTCGAGGATCGCGGCGTCGGTGACCTGATGCGCGCCGGACCGGTCGAGCTGCTGGACGTGGACACGGTAGGAGAGCACCTGGGTCCGCGAGATCGTCATCCTGAGCTCCTACAACACGTGCATCGCGACACGTGCATCGCGAGATCTTGCTAGCCCTGAGGAAGAGGGGCCGTGGTCTCGAGTGGCTGTAGATCAATTCCAAGTATTTCACCGACGTACCACCGGCGCTGGCGGGTGGTCAGATCCACTTGCGGAACCAGACCCGGTCGAGCCAGTCGGGGGTGGTGATCAGCTGGTCGGTGTAGATCGGCCAGAACCACGCGAAGTTGGCGACCACGAGGACGACGAACGCTCCCGCCACGACGACGCCCCACATCCGGCGGCGTGAGGACGAACGTTCACCGCCCATCAGCGTCCCCAGGAGCAGGGTCACCGCGACGATCGTGAACGGGATAATCGCCACCGCGTAGTAGGAGAAGATCGGACGGTCGTCGTACCGCAGCCACGGCAGCCACGAGGACAGCACGCCGACCACGGCCACCCCGTAGCGCCAGTCGCGTCGACCGATCCACGCGAAGAGCGCGTACAGCAGCGCAACGACACCACCCCACCACAGCGTCGGCGTGCCCAGAAGCAGCACCTGGCGAAGACAGGTGCTCTCGCGTGGCGCTTCACAGCCCTGCGACCCCGGGGCGATGTCGAGCTGAGCGTCGATGCCGACCGGGCGGTTGAGGATCAGCCAGCCGGCCGGATGTGACTGGTAGCTGTGGGTCGCGTCGTCCAGCCCCCGGGTGTGGAAGGTGAACACGTCCTGGTGGTAGTTCCACAGGGAGCGCAGCGACTGCAGCAGCTCCGGGCCGAACCCCTGCGCGTCGGTCTCGAGATAGGAGCCCCAGTAGGAGCCGTACTGGGTGTCGGAGAGCGCCGACTCGTACTCCCGAGCGTTCAGCAGCCAGCCGGTCCAGGTCGCGAGGTAGACGAGCAGGGCGACGACGACGAGATAGAAGAACGCAGGGAGGGCGTCGACGACGGCGGCACGCCACCATGCCCGACGCACACCCAGGGACCTGCGTGCTCCGGCGTCCCACGCCCACACCAGCAGCCCGAACGCCGCGAGCGGGAACACGGCGTTCCACTTCGTCGCGACCGCCAGCCCGAAGAGGACTCCGGCAGCAAGCCGCCAGGGCCGGAACCGGAGTCCGCGTACCGGCCCCCACTCCGAGGCAGACGCCCGGTGTCCTGTGGGTGTCCGCTGCGCCAGTCGCAGCCGCCCCCAGTCTCGGTCCGCGACCAGGCAGGAGACGGCGCACAACACGAAGAACGCCAAGAAGATGTCGAGCAGGGCCAGGCGCGACATCACGAAGTGCAGGCCGTCGAAGCACAGCAGCAGACCGGCCACGCAGCCGAGCAGGGTCGAGCCGGTCATCCGGCGCACCAGTCGCACCATCACCAGGACCATCAGCGTGCCGACCACGACGCTCGCGAACCGCCAACCGAACGAGTCCATGCCGAAGATCTGCTCTCCGAGCGCGATCAGCCACTTCCCGGCCTCGGGGTGCACGATCATGCTGGCGTCGTCGGTGAAGATGCCGGTGACCTTCCCGGAGACGATCTTCGCGTCGGCGTTGTCGACGTACCCGGTGGTGTAGCCGTGACGGACGAGGGACCAGGCGTCCTTGGCGTAGTAGGTCTCGTCGAAGAGCAGCTCGTTCGGGGTCCCCAGCGTCCACAGCCGCAGGAAGCCGGCGAGCAGGGTCACGGCCAGCGCGGCCGCCCATCCGGCGAACCGGTCACTGCCTCGCACCGCGGGGACCATCCTCCGTCGGGCGCTCGGGACCACGCGGCCGTCCGCGGTCCCCGACAGCCCCATCGTCCGGCGGGGGGTCGCGGTCGGCGTGGTCACGAGGGCCAATGGTACGAAAGCGGCTCGGTTTCGACAGGCCGAGGCGCTCGCGCGATGATCGCCGGGTGAACGTTCCAGCCCAGCCCGGAGTCCAGCCCGGTGTCCAGCCCGGTGTCCAGCCCGGTGTCTTGCCCGGTGTCCTCGTTCTCGCAGCGACCCCGATCGGGCGGATCTCCGACGCGCCGGCCAGGCTCGCAGACGAGCTCTCCACTGCGGACGTCGTGGCTGCCGAGGACACCCGCCGGCTACGTCGGCTTGCCGCCGCGCTCGGTGTGCAGATCAGGGGGCGCGTCGTCTCCTACTTCGAGGGCAACGAGTCCGCACGCACCCCGTCGCTCGTCGAGGCCATCGAGGCGGGCGAGAGGGTGCTCCTGGTCACCGACGCGGGGACACCCTCGGTCTCCGATCCCGGCTACCGGCTCGTGGTGGCGGCGGTGGAGCGAGGGCTACTCGTCACGGCGGTTCCGGGACCCTCCGCCGTGCTGACCGCGCTGGCCGTCTCCGGGCTGCCGGTGGACCGGTTCTGCTTCGAGGGGTTCCTGCCGCGCAAGGCCGGCGAACGATCGCGGCGACTCCTCGCACTGGAGACCGAGCAACGCACGATGGTGTTCTTCGAGGCGCCCCACCGCACCGCGGCCGCGCTGTCCGCGATGGCGGACGGCTTCGGTGGGAACCGCCGGGCAGCGGTGTGCCGGGAGCTGACCAAGACCCACGAGGAGGTACGACGGGCAGGGCTGGCGTCCCTGGCCGACTGGGCCGCCAGAGGTGTCCGCGGGGAGGTGACGATCGTCGTGGAGGGAGCGGGTGGGCGGGCCGACGTACCCACCGACCCCAGATCCCTGGCCGCTCTGGTCGCGCAGGAGGAGGCCGACGGTGCCACGCGCCGGGACGCGATCCGCGACGTCGCGAAACAAGCGGGAGTTCCGAAGCGGGTCGTCTACGACATCGTGCACAGGAAACGCGAGGGGGAGGGCTTGGAGTCCCAGTGGTGACTCGAGCCGATCAGTGGTGCAGAACCCGCCGTGCAGGTGCCTCTCGCGCCTCGACCAGATCGGCCAACAAGCTCTCCCAGCGCTCAGCAACGACGGATTGACTGCGTTCACGAGCCGTGGAGAGACCGGCTGAGCCCATCCTGCTGCGGGGTTCCGGACCCAGCCCGATGAGCTCGTTGACAGCGGCGCCCAAGGCTTCAGGGTCCTGGCTGGGGACGAGCAAGCCGTCCACACCCGGGCTGATCATCTCCCGCGGCCCCGAGGGACAGTCCGTGGATATCACCGGAACCCCGCACGCCATCGCCTCCAGGATCACCCTCGGATACCCCTCGGCACGCGAGCTCAGGACGAAGATCGAGGCACGGGACATGTCCTCTTGGAGGTGGGTGCGATAACCCACCAGGTGGACATGCCGTTGCAGTCCGAGGTCGATGATCTGTCTGCGCAGCTCGGACCGAAGCTCTCCCTCGCCACAGATCTGTAGCTGCCAGTCAGGGTGCTTCTCGGCGACATGGACCCATGCGGCAATGAGTACGTCGAAGCCCTTGGTGTGGGAGAGTCTGCCGGCAGCGAGGACCGTCTTGTTGGTGTGCTCGGACAGAGGGCCGTCGTAGTTCGGGGCACCGTTCGGCATCTCGTGGACGGCCACCCGGTCCCCGACCAGACGCTGGAGATGCTCGGTGTCACTTCTCGTGAGGGCGAGAAGGCTGTCGAGCCCACCGGCGTGACGTCGGTAGCCCTCGAGCACGCCCCTCGGTCGTTTCGCAACGGGTCTGTGGTCCTGCGCCAGCCGTGCACACCGTGTGCTCCCCAGCCGCGCTGAGGCAATGTTGAGACCGGGCTGCATCGTCACGAGAGCACCGCCACGCATCGAGCCGAGATAGCGCGCGAGGACGAGATCTGAGTACAAGCTGTAGCGCGCGTAACGCGGCTCGGCCTTGGGGATGATGGAACTCGGCCTTCGCATCGCCCATGCGCACGAGCCGCGCCGCAACCCTCCCTCGCGGTCCACCTCGCGCTGGATCAGTGTGGTGGCAGGCACGCCCGCCGGGAGGGGGTGAACCGGTCGTCGGTCGTCGCCGAAGAGGCTCACCAGCTCCACTTCGTGGCGGCGAGCCAGTTCCTCGGCGAGAGCCAGAGTGACTGTGACGACGCCACCGCCGCGGCCGTAGAGGTCGTGCAACAGGAAACGGATCTTCAACGAGGCTCCTGAGTGAGGTGGATGAGGCGCTCCCGATCCCGGCGACGGAGCGACTGTATCCGCGCCGGGACCGGCCGGGTGGGCTGATCGTCGGGCCGGAGAGACTGTTCAAGCACTGTCCATCTGCTGGTCGCGAGGTGGAGCTAGTTTTCGAGCTGTGAGTGATTCGACGGTCTTTCTTCATGTCGGTTTGCCGAAGAGCGGCACGACCTACATGCAGGCGGTCTTCACGGCGAACAAGGAACGGCTGAGAGAACGAGCCGGTGTGCTCTTTCCAGGGACCGACTGGGACGACCAGGTGCAGGCGGTGCGCGACGTACGTCAGATGCACCGGACCCCGGAGAAAGGGTCGAAGGTCGAGGGCGCCTGGAGCAGGCTGGTCGCAGAGATCTCCGCTTGGGGTGGAGACGCCGTGGTCTCCATGGAGTGGCTCTGTGCCGCCGAGCCGGACCACATCAGGCGCATCGTCGACGATCTCAGCCCCGGCCGCGTCGAGGCGGTATTCACGGTTCGTGATCTGGGTCGAACGCTTCCGGCTGCCTGGCAGGAGTTCATGCAGAACCGGGGGGAATGGTCCTGGCGTGAGTTCCTGGAAGGCGTCGTCGCCGAGGATCTTCTCGCCACGCGTGCCGGTCAGAGGTTCTGGTCCCAGCAGGACATGGCAGCGCTTCTTACGAACTGGACGAAGGTCCTGCCCGCCGGGCAGATCCACGTCGTGACTCTCCCGCATCCCGGGGCGCCGCCGGACCTGCTGTGGCGGCGGATGAGCCGGGTTCTCGGCGTCGACGATGCCGGGTATGCCACCGAGGGAACGATCGGGAACGCGTCTCTGGGACTTGAGTCGGCCGAGCTCATGCGCCGGCTCAATCCGCTCGCTCGGAAGGCGGGGATGCGCAAGTCGCTGTACCAACACGTGCTCAAGCACGGAGTGGCCAAGACGGTCCTCGCGGAGCGCAAGAACGGGGAGTCCAGGCTTGGGCTGCCGGTGGCGTACCACGACTGGGCACGCGAGCGGGCCGGTCAACAGATCGAGGCGATCGAGGCGGCGCAGGTCTCCGTGGTCGGAAACCTTGCGGATCTCCGACCGGTGTTGGACGCACGTGGTACCCGGCAGCCCGAGGACGTTCCCGACGATGCGCTGTTGCAGTCTTGCCTGATGGTGCTTGTTGCCGTGGCACGCCAGTGGGATCTCACGCGCAGGGAGACGAAGACACTGCGACAGGAGAACGCCGGTCTCCAGGAGAGGCTCGAGTTCTCTGCCAGGCACGTCGGGCATCTCACCGAACGGATCCGGCAGCTCGAGGTGCGTCTCGCGCGAGCAGGGCCGGTCCCGCGACGAGGGGGCCCTGGCCCTGAGCCCGATGGTCAGCTGTCACGGGAAGTGATCTGAGAAGTAACCTGCCCAGATGGCCCCCGATGCACCGACCCGCGCGCGCTTCCCAGACCAGGGAGGCAGGGGAGAGAAGCAGACTGTCCGACCGCCGCTGCCCGAGCCGCTGCCGCACCCGGTCGTCGACAGCCACTGCCACCTCGACATCGCTGACGGCCCGGACGGTTCCTGGCTCTCCGTCAGCGAGGCAATCGAGGGCGCCACGTCGGTGGGAGTTCCCCGGATCGTCCAGATCGGCTGCGACCTGCCGGGCGCGCGCTGGGCGGTCGAGGCGGTCGCGAGGCAGCGGGCTCTGGTGGCCGGTGTGGCCCTGCACCCGAACGAGGCGCCGGTTCTCGGCGCGGCCGGGCGGCTCGACGACGCGCTCGCGGAGATCGAGTCGCTGGCTCGCAGCAGTGACCGAGTGCGCGCGGTAGGGGAGACCGGCCTGGACTACTTTCGCACCGGGAAGGACGGCAGGGCCGCGCAGCACGAGTCTTTCCGCCGCCACATCGACATGGCCAGACGGCTCGGCAAGACGCTGGTCATCCACGACCGGGACGCGCACGAGGACGTTCTTCGGCTCCTGGACGAGGAGGGGGTGCCCGAGCGTGTGGTGATGCACTGCTTCTCCGGCGACGCCGCGTTCGCGCGGAAGTGTCTGGACCGCGGGGCGTGGCTCTCGTTCGCGGGCACCGTGACCTTCAAGAACGCCGCCCCGTTGCGAGAGGCTCTCGCGCTCACACCGGTGGACCGCATCCTGGTCGAGACCGACGCGCCGTACCTCACCCCGGCGCCGTACCGGGGTCGACCCAACGCGTCGTACCTGGTCCCGCTGACCCTCCGCGCCATGGCCGAGTCCCGCGGTGTGGGACTCGAGGAACTGTGCGTGGCGGTCGACCAGAACACCGAAGCCGCCTTCAACGGTTCCTGGTGAAACCAGTGCCAGGGATGGGGGCACCGGGGACGCCGATGACGCCGTAGGGGCAGGCATGGCCCGTCCGGACTAGTCAATAAGGGCTATGCGACGTGACTTGGCACACGGTAAAGCGCATCATAGGCGGACAAACTCGTGTGCCCCGATTTGGGCTGGCACGGCATTCTCGTTATCGTCCTGTGACTGTTGGCCGGGAGCGGGGAAGTTTCCGGCAGGACCAAGATGATGGCCCACACGAGCCAGACCCTGCGCAGAAGCCGTAGGGACCCACGTGCGGGCCATTGTGCTTTTCCGGCTGAGGAAGTCGCCGGAGGTGCTGCCAAGCCCCGCGGCCCGGGAAGTACCACCATTTTGGAGCATTGTGCCGAGCAAGCTCGCACTTCTTACCAAGAGCAGGGCGGCGCTGGTCGTATTGGTCAGCGCGGTCGCCGTGGCGCTGGTCGCCACCACTGCCGGATACGCGGTCATGAAGAAGACCGTGACGCTGTCCGTCGACGGTAGAGCCACCCAGCTGACCACCTTAGACGCGACCGTGGGCGACGTCCTCGAGAGCGAGGGCATCACGGTCGCCGACCGTGACGTCGTCGCACCCGGTGTCGACTCGCAGGTCACCGAAGGCACCCGGATCGCGGTCCGCTTCGCGCGCCCGCTGGATCTGTCCATCGACGGCAAGGACGAGACCTACTGGGTGACCGCCCGGGACGTGGACAACGCCTTCGAGCAGCTCGGCATGCGCTTCGCCGGTGCAGAGCTCTCGGCCAGCCGTGGCACCTCGATTGGGCGCCAGGGCCTGGACATGACGGTGGTGACACTGAAGAACGTCACCGTCAAGATCGGAGCCTCGAAGCGACGCAAGGAGCAGATTCCCGCGCTGACGGTCGGCGAGGCTCTCCAAAGCCTGGACGTCAAGGTCGACAAGAACGACCGGCTCAACAGGCGCGCGGCAGCGAACCTCGACGACGGCGACAAGATCGTGGTCACCAAGGTCCGCACGGTGGATCGAAAGGCCGTCAAGGGCATCGACTTCTCCACGGTCGAGAAGGCCGACGCCGACATGTACACCGGCCTCTCCCGGACTGTCCGCTCCGGTCGCGACGGTGCTCGCACGGTGTTCTACCGGGTCACCTACGAGAACGGCCAGTCGGTCACTCGCAAGGCAGTCCGCTCGAAGGTGACCAGGAAACCGGTGAACGCGGTCGTTGCCTACGGCACCGCGGAGCGTCCCGCTCCCAAGCCGGAGCCGGCTCCTGCTCGTGCTCCTGCTCCTGCTCCTGCTCCTGCTCCCGAGCACACTCCCGAGCCGGCACCGGCACCAGCCCCGGAGCCCGCCCCGGCACCGGCCCCAGAGCCGGCACCAGAGCCGGCCCCAGAGCCGGCCCCGGAGCCGGAGCCGGCCCCAGAGCCGGCACCAGTCCCGGAGCCCGCCCCGGCGCCTACGTCCAACTACGCCAGTGGCGGCACCGTGTGGGACAGCCTGGCCTCGTGCGAGTCGGGCGGCAACTGGGCGATCAACACTGGCAACGGCTACTACGGTGGCCTGCAGTTCAACCTGCAGACGTGGCAGTCCTACGGAGGTTCCGGCTATCCGCACGAGAACAGCCGGGAGACCCAGATCGCGATCGCCACGAAGGTCCGTGACGCCAGCGGCGGTTACGGCGCCTGGCCGGCCTGCTCTTCCGAGCTGGGCCTGCCTCAGTGAGCCACTAGGCTCACTGCGGTGATCATGCGTGGCGAATGAGGACCTGACATCCGCCGGGCCGAGACTTCTCGGC
>JALZKI010000013.1 GCA_030859325.1 Actinomycetota bacterium | reverse complement strand
GTCAACATGATGCGGCATCAAACCCGTGACGGTTCACTGTTCCCGATGGTTCCCATGGTGTGATGCTCCTTCGGGTGGGTTGGCTTGGGTCGAACGCTTGGCGACGCCGGGGTGTCAGCGCCGAAGGTGGCGCGGTGACCGGCTGATCACCGATCCTTGTCTGCGGCCGCGCGAACGGTGTCGCCGGGTGCCGCCACGTACTGGGCGTAGACGTGGCGCCAGGGGATGGCGATGATGACGATGGCCACCCAGAGAACCGCGCCTGTTTGGGCGCGGGTGTCGCCGCCCAGGTTTCCGTCCATGGCAACCGGGCGTCGCGACGAGTCGCGGGGCAGCGGACCAGGCTGTTGTCGTGCGCGCGGCGGGTCCTCTGTCGACGGATGATGTACTCCGCGACGGCGAGGTTGATGACATGCCGGAGCGAACGCGAGCCGGAACACGTAGGTCAGGCCGCCGGTGCCTGGCTGGCGGGGGTAGAACTGCGTCATCCAGAGGGCCGAGAGAGCGACAGCCAGGCCGAGTACCACGAGGACCCGTCCGGCCACCCGGTGCCAGCCGGGTCGCCGCCGTTGCGGCGCGGTGGAGAACTGGAAGGCGCCGAGTACGGCGTAGGAGAGCGCCCACACGATGTGCACGACAACCGGTGCGGGTGACGCTGGCGCCCAGTGTCCCGCGGCACGGTGCCCACATCGTCCTCAGTGCGCGCTGAGCCGGATCCTCCAGCGGGAGTAGATTCGCAAAGCATGAGGACTCGGGCCCGCGCATTTCTGGACTCGTTGCGCGACGCGCAGCGCGTCGAGGCGACGTACGCGTTCGCCGACGATGACCGGTTGCGATGGCAGTACACGCCGGGACCGCGCGGAGGGCTGGCGCTCGCGGACATGGACGCCTCGCAGCGCGTGTGCGCGATGGCCCTGCTGGAGGCGGGTCTCTCCGAAAGTGGTGCGGTGACAGCGCGAGCGATCATGCGGCTCGAGCCGGTCCTGAAGGCTATCGAGGACACGGAGCGCCGACCGGGCTCGCAACGACGCGACGCGGAGCGCTACTGGTTCAGCGTCTTCGGCGACCCGGCGAGCGAGCAGCCGTGGGGGTGGCGGATCGGCGGGCATCACCTGTGCCTGCACTTCACCTTCGTCGGAGACGAGGTTTCGGTGACCCCGCTCTTCTTCGGTGCCAACCCGGCGCGTGTCCCCACGGGGAAGAGGATGGGGCTGAGGGTGCTCGGGGCCGAGGAGGACCTGGCTCGTGCCCTACTCGGCAGCCTCCCGAGCAGCCTGCGCAGCCGGGCGACCGTCTCCGCCGAGGCCCCGAGCGACATCCTGACCAGGAACGCCGTGCGCGCCGAGGTCGCCGCAGTTCCGATCGGCATCGAGTACACCGCGTGCGGAGCCCGGTCTCGGCGAGCGTTCGACAACCTCCTGGACCATTACCTGAGGCGGGTACGACGCGGAGCGCTGCCGATCCGCGACGACCTCACGTTCGCCTGGGCGGGATCCACCGAGGCCGGCCGGGGACACTACTACGCGATCCGCGGAGACGAGTTCCTGATCGAGTACGACAACACGCAGAACGACGCCAACCACGTGCACACGGTCGTGCGAGATCGACGGCGTGACTGGGGTGAGGACCTCCTGGAAGCCCACTACCGACAGGCACACTGATGGAGACCGGGCTGCGGCCTTGAGCTGGACGTTCGGGTGCGGGATCAGCACCTATGTGCCAATTTGGAATTGAACGCATCACACGGAAGGAGATGACTGGTGAACGACGAAGACAGTGGCCGCATGCGGCCGGTGCTGTACGGGCTGGGCGCGCTGCTAGCTGTCTCGATCCTGGTCGGTGCCACGATCAGCGTCGTAGCTCTGGGACTCGCCGACGTTGCGGGAGTGGCAGGAGGCGACGCCACCGCCAAAACGAGCTCCGCGGAGCCCACGATGTTCGTCCCGGAACCCAGCGCTACCGAGAAGTCGTCTGCGCCCCCGACGGCGACGACCTCCGAGCCGAGCACCAGCCCGACCGAGCCTTCGGAGCCCGCATCGACGAAGCAAGAACCCGCCCGGCGTGCTATCACCCTGTCGGCCAGCCCCCTGCAGGTCTCGTCCATGGGACGCATCGATCTGACCGGGCGCTACCCCGGAGGCGACGGGTCCACGTTGCAGGTGCAGCGACTCGAGGGCGTTTGGGCGGACTTCCCGGTGGACGCAAGCGTGGCCGGTGGCACCTTCTCGACGTACGTCCAGACGGGTCAGACCGGCTCGAACAGGTTTCGGGTGGTCGACAAGGCCACCGGTGAAGTCTCGAACCCGGTGACGATCACCGTCGGCTGACGGAAAGCAGACGTCTGGCATGTAGGAAGAGTCAGGATGCCGCCCCGTTGTATGGGGCGGCCTGGTAGTGGGTGGCAACAAGTTGAGTTGAACCGACTCAAGTAATTTGACAGACTGGTGACGGCGGCCCAGCATCGCGGCCGTTCCAGAGCTGAAGAGAATAACCCACCTGTGCAGATGCGCAGGTCTACATCGGAGGTAATCACATGGCTCGCGCGGTCGGCATCGACCTCGGCACGACGAACTCCGTCGTGGCCGTCCTCGAAGGTGGAGAACCCACCGTCATCGCGAACGCAGAAGGTTCGCGCACTACCCCTTCCGTCGTCGCTTTCGCCAAGAGCGGTGAGGTGCTCGTCGGCGAGGTGGCGAAGCGTCAGGCGGTCACCAACGTCGACCGCACCATTCGGTCGGTCAAGCGCCAGATGGGCAGCGACTGGAAGACACAGATCGACGACAAGTCCTTCACCCCGCAGCAGATCTCTGCCTTCGTTCTGCAGAAGTTGAAGCGGGACGCCGAGGCATATCTCGGTGAGACCGTCACCGACGCGGTGATCACCGTGCCGGCGTACTTCTCCGACGCCCAGCGGCAGGCCACGAAGGAGGCCGGCGAGATCGCGGGACTCAACGTCTCACGCATCGTCAACGAGCCGACCGCGGCCGCGCTGGCCTACGGACTGGACAAGGAGTCCGACCAGACCATCCTGGTCTTCGACCTCGGTGGTGGGACCTTCGACGTCTCTCTCCTCGAGATCGGGGAGGGCGTTGTCGAGGTGAAGGCGACCTCTGGTGACAACCACCTCGGTGGTGATGACTGGGACACCCGCCTCGTCGAGTGGATGGTCAAGAAGTTCAAGGCCAGCAACAACGTGGACCTGGGCGTCGACAAGATCGCCCGCCAGCGCCTCCAGGAGTCCGCGGAGAAGGCAAAGATCGAGCTGTCCTCCTCCAGCGAGACCGCTATCCACCTGCCCTACATCACCCACTCCGAGTCAGGCCCGCTTCACTTCGAGGAGAAGCTGACCCGTGCGGAGTTCCAGAAGCTGACCGCCGACCTTCTCGACCGTACCAAGTCGCCGTTCAAGCAGGTGCTCAAGGATGCCGGCCAGGATGTCTCCAAGATCGACCACGTCATACTCGTCGGCGGCTCGACCCGGATGCCCGCGGTGGCGGAGACGGTCAAGGAGCTGCTCGGCGGCAAGGAGCCCAACAAGGGCGTCAACCCCGACGAGGTCGTCGCCGTGGGCGCTGCCTTGCAGGCGGGTGTGCTCAAAGGTGAGGTCAAGGACGTCCTTCTTCTCGACGTCACCCCGTTGAGCCTGGGCATCGAGACCCAGGGTGGGGTGATGACGCGTCTCATCGAGCGCAACACGACGATCCCGACCAAGCGGTCCGAGGTCTTCACCACCGCCTCAGACAATCAGCCTTCGGTCGGCATCCAGGTGTTCCAGGGTGAGCGGCAGATGGCGGCTCAGAACCAGCCTCTCGGCAACTTTGAGCTGACCGGCCTCCCGCCCGCGCCACGCGGCGTACCCCAGATCGAGGTGACCTTCGACATCGACGCCAACGGCATCGTGCACGTGTCTGCCAAGGACCGGGGCACCGGTCGTGAGCAGTCGATGACGATCACCGGCGGTTCGGCGCTGTCCAAGGACGATATCGACTCCATGATCAAGGACGCGGAGCAGTACGCCGAGGAGGACCGTCAGCGCAAGGAAGCTGTCGAGACCCGCAACCAGGCCGACGGTCTCGTCTACTCGACTGAGAAGTTCCTTGCCGAGAACGGCGACAAGATCCCGGCCGACGTCAAGACCGAGGTCGAGGTCGACGTCGAGGCGCTGAAGAAGGCCCTCGAGGACCAGGAGGCGGACAAGGACGCACTGTCCGCCGCGGTCGCGAAGCTCGGCGAGTCCAGCCAGAAGATGGGTGCCGCGATGTACGCCGCGGGTGAGGCCGACGCCGCCGCTGCCGGTGGTACGACGGGCACCGGTGACTCCGACGACGACGTCGTGGACGCCGAGATCGTCGACGACACCACGGATGGCTCACAGAGCCCGGACGAGGGTGAGACCAAGTGACCTCTGCGGACCAGGAGGCCGACCACCAGGCCGAGCGACCGGACGAGGACGTCGTGCCCGAGGAGCTGCAGGATACTGCGGCCCCCGGGCAGGACGGGCCCGAGCCGGTCTCCGACGAGCTTGCCGAGACCCAGCTTGCCCTGGCCGAGCGGACGAGCGACCTCAAGCGGCTCCAGGCGGAGTACGTCAACTACAAGCGTCGGGTTGACCGCGACCGTGAACTGGTCAGGGAGAACGCGGTCTACTCGGCGTTGACGTCTCTGCTGCCGGTGCTCGACGACATCGACCGTGCCAGGCAGCACGGCGAGGTCGAGGGCGGATTCAAGGCCGTCGCCGATGCGCTGGACCGGACGGTGGCCGGGATGGGTCTGGTCAGGTTCGGCGAACCGGGGAACGAGTTCGACCCGACGCTTCACGAGGCGCTGATGCACGCACTCTCGCCGGACGTCACCACGACGACCTGCCAGCACATCGTCTCCGCCGGTTACCGGATCGGTGCCCGAGTGGTCCGGCCCGCACGGGTGACCGTCGTCGACCCGGAGCCAGCGGCCTCGTCGCTCGATACCGACGACGAGAGTGCCGGCACCGGTGAGGACGAAGGTGTCGGCACCGGTGAGAACGCCGCCAGCAACG
Organism: Actinomycetota bacterium; assembly: GCA_030859325.1. GTDB lineage: Bacteria > Actinomycetota > Actinomycetes > Propionibacteriales > Nocardioidaceae > Nocardioides_C. The sequence goes on along the minus strand of JALZKI010000013.1, from coordinate 23,102 downwards.
AGTAGACGTTTCCTGTGCAGGACCGAAGGGAGGTGGGCGCATGACGAACGCGGACTGGGCGACCAAGGACTTCTACAAGGTCTTGGGCGTCGCTAAGGACGCGTCCGCAGCGGACGTGAAGAAGGCGTACCGCAAGCTCGCGCGCGCCAACCACCCCGACTCCAACCCGGGAGACCGGGCGGCTGAGGAGCGGTTCAAGGGAATCGCCGAGGCCTATGACGTCCTGGGAGACGAGAGCAGCCGCAAGCAGTACGACGAGATGCGAACGGCGTTCGCGGGTGGGTTCGGGCCGGCCCCGGGACGCGGTCGGCAGACGACGAGCGGCGGACAGCCGTTCGATATCAACGACTTTCTCAGTGGACAGAGTGCTGCCGGCGGCGGCTTCGGCGACGTCTTCGGCACCATGTTCGGAAGCGGTGGCAACCGCCGGCAGCAGGCACCACGCCGAGGCGCCGACGTGGAGACCGAGGCGACGATCAGCTTTCTCGACGCCGTCGAGGGCGTGACCGTCTCGTTGCGGCTCTCCTCCGATGCCCCGTGCCCCGACTGCTCGGGAACCGGTGCCCGGGCCGGCACGATGCCGCGGGTGTGTCCCGAGTGCGAAGGGGTCGGCATGGTGCCTGCGTCCCTCGGTGGTGCCTTCACGATGAACGAGACCTGCTCTGCCTGCCACGGCCGGGGACTGGTGGTCGACAACCCCTGCCCGACCTGCCACGGATCCGGGCGCGGCCTGTCGAACCGGACGATCCAGGCTCGGATCCCTGCAGGGGTAAAGGACGGCCAGCGGATCCGGTTGCGCGGCAAGGGTGCCAGCGGCGAGCGCGGTGGCCCAAGCGGTGACCTGTTCGTCGACGTCAAGGTCTCGGCGCATCCGGTGTTCGGCCGCAGAGGAAGCAACCTCACCCTCGACGTACCCGTCACTTTCGCCGAGGCCGCACTTGGTGCCGACATCAAGGTGCCCACGCTCACCGGTGCGCCGGTCACCGTGAAGATTCCGGCCGGTACCCCGAACGGCCGTACCTTCCGGGTGCGGGGCCGGGGTGTCGTCCACCGGGACGGTGGCAGCGCCGGGCAGCAGGGGGATCTGCTGGTCACCGTGCACGTGCAGGTGCCGGCCGTGCTCAACGAGGAGGGCCGGAAAGCGGTGCAGGCCTACCAGGAGGCCACTGTCGGCGGAGATGTTCGGGCGAACCTGTTCGAGGGAGGCAGCCGATGACACTTCCTGGCTTCGCGGGCAGGACTGGTGCGCCAGGGCCGGACGTTCCCGTCTACGTGATCAGCGTCGCGGCCGAGCTCACCGGACTGCACCCGCAGACGCTGCGCGCCTACGACCGGCTGGATCTGGTCAGGCCGGGCCGCACGGGCGGTGGCGGCCGGCGCTACTCATGGCGTGACGTCGAGATGTTACGAGCGGTGGCCGAGCTGACCGCTGCCGGCATCGGCCTCGAGGGGGTGCGGCGCGTTCTGGACCTGGAGAACCAGGTCACCGCCCTCCGGACGCGCGTCGCCGAGCTCGAGGACGAGCTGCGGGCCGTGCAGCTCGCCCGGCGACGGGCCCAGCAGGAGAACAAGCTGCGTGAAACGGTGCATCAGCCCAGCAGGCAGAACCTGCCTGCTCTCCGGCCCGACCCGACGGCCGGCGGACAGGCCATCACCGTGTGGCGCCGCAACGTCCCAGGAGGTCGCATCTAGACCATGGACGCATCGAGGTTCACCACCCGTAGCCAGGAGGCGATCAACGCAGCCATCCAGGGCGCGGCGAGTGCGGGCAACGCGCAGGTCGAAGCCGTGCACCTGCTGGCGGCTCTGCTCGCCCAGCCCGAGGGCATCACAAGATCGCTCGTGGAGGCTGCCGGGGTCGCCCCGTCGGCTGTCGTCTCGGCGGTCGAGGCCGAGCTGAACAAGCTCCCGAAGGCATCCGGTACGACGCTCACAGCACCGTCGTACTCCCGGCCTGTGCTGCAGGTGCTCTCCATCGCCAACGACCTTGCCGGGGAGATGAAGGACGAGTTCGTCTCCACCGAGCACCTGCTACTGGCGCTCGCCACCGTCGACAGCGCCGCGAAGCAGACGCTCGCCGGAGCCGGTGTCTCCGTGGACGGTCTGCGCGGCGCACTGACGAGCGTCCGGGGGGCCGGTCGGGTGACGAGCCAGAACCCGGAGGCGACCTACCAGTCGCTGGAGAAGTACGCCGTGGACCTGACTGCGGGTGCAGCCGAGGGCAAGCTCGACCCGGTCATCGGCCGGGACAGTGAGATCCGTCGCGTGGTGCAGGTGCTCTCGCGGCGCACCAAGAACAACCCGGTGCTGATCGGTGAGCCCGGCGTCGGCAAGACCGCCGTGGTGGAGGGCCTCGCGCAACGGGTCGTGGACGGCGACGTGCCGGAGTCCCTGAAGGGGCGACGGGTGCTTTCGCTCGACCTCGCTGCGATGGTGGCCGGGGCGAAGTACCGCGGCGAGTTCGAGGAGCGGCTCAAAGCCGTCCTCGAGGAGATCAAGCAGTCCGAGGGTCGGGTCATCACGTTCATCGACGAGCTGCACACGGTCGTCGGTGCCGGCGCGGGGGGTGACTCCGCGATGGATGCCGGCAACATGCTCAAGCCGATGCTCGCGCGTGGTGAGCTACGGATGGTCGGTGCCACTACGCTCGACGAGTACCGCGAACGGATCGAGAAGGACCCGGCCCTCGAGCGCCGGTTCCAGCAGATCTTCGTCGGTGAGCCCTCGGTCGAGGACACGGTCGCCATCCTGCGCGGCCTGCAAGGCCGTTACGAAGCCCATCACGGGATCGATATCTCCGATGCTGCCCTGGTGGCGGCCGCAGTGCTCTCCGACCGGTACATCACCGGTCGTCAGCTGCCCGACAAGGCGATAGACCTGATCGACGAGGCAGCTTCACGCCTGCGGATGGAGATCGAGTCCAGCCCTGTCGAGATCGACGAGCTCCGGCGGGCCGTTGACCGGATGAGGATGGAGGAGCTTGCCCTCGGCAAGGAGGAGGATCCCGCCTCGGTCGACCGGTTGCAGCGGCTTCGGGCCGAACTCGCCGACAAGCAGGAGTCCTTGCGTGAGCTCGAGGCGCGCTGGGAGGCCGAGCGTCGCGCGCTGAACCGCGTCGGCGCGCTCAAGGAGCGCCAGGATGCGTTGCGCATCGACATCGAGCGGTTGGAGCGGGAGAGCTCGCTGCTGCCCGAGGGCGAGGACAAGTACGCCTTGCTGGCAGCACGCTACGAGAAGGAGAAGGAGCTGCGGCAGCTGGAGGCGGAGTCGGAGGCTCCCTCCCCGAAAGCCGAGAACGAGCCCGCGCCCATGGTGCGCGAGGAGGTCGGCCCCGAGGAGATCGCCGACGTCGTCGAGGCGTGGACGGGCATCCCCACCGGTCGCCTCCTCGAGGGCGAGACCGCCAAGCTCCTGCGGATGGAGGAGGTGATCGGCGAGCGGCTGATCGGTCAACGAGAAGCGGTCACCGCAGTCTCCGACGCCGTACGACGTTCGCGAGCAGGGATCGCGGACCCGGACCGGCCCACCGGCTCGTTCCTCTTCCTTGGCCCCACCGGCGTGGGCAAGACCGAGCTGGCGAAGGCGCTGGCCGACTTCCTCTTCGACGACGAGCGCGCGATCGTGCGCATCGACATGAGCGAGTACAGCGAGAAGCACAGCGTCTCCCGGCTGGTGGGGGCACCACCCGGCTACGTCGGATACGACGAGGGTGGCCAGCTCACCGAGGCTGTCAGGAGAAGGCCTTACTCCACCGTGCTGCTTGACGAGGTGGAGAAGGCGCATCCCGAGGTCTTCGACATCTTGTTGCAGGTGCTCGACGACGGGCGGCTCACCGACGGCCAAGGGCGCACGGTGGACTTTCGCAACACACTTCTGATCCTCACCTCGAATCTCGGCTCGACGTACCTCGTGGATCCCACCCTGGACGAGGAGGAGAAGCGGGACTCGGTGATGGCCGTGGTCCGCCGGGCGTTCAAGCCCGAGTTTCTCAACCGGCTGGACGAGACCGTGCTGTTCGATGCACTCACCCAGGACGAGCTCTCGCATATCGTGGACCTGCAGATCGCCGAGCTCAACCGTCGACTGGCGGTGCGCCGCATCTCGATCTCGGTGAGCCAGTCCGCACACGACTGGCTGGCTTCGACCGGCTTCGACCCCGCCTACGGCGCCCGGCCGCTGCGTCGCCTCGTCCAAAGCGCGATCGGCGACCAGCTCGCACGACTGCTCCTGGCCGGGGAGGTGCTCGACGGCAGCCACGTCGCAGTCGACGTCGAGGAGTCCGGGAACCGGCTGGTGCTCACTCCGGCAACCAAGACCGCCGCCTGAGGGGCGATGTGACCCGGACCAGGCTGGCCGCAGCGTCCCTTGTCACGTCGTGCTGAAATGGACCCATGAGTGAGTCGAAACCGAGCGCCCGCCCCAGCCAGGTGACCATGGCGGGCTGGGTCGCGATCGTCGGGTCGGCGTTGATGGTGCTGACCCTCTTCGACTCGATGTCCCAAGTGCGGTCGATCGAGATGCGCGAGAGCATCGAGGAGTTCCTGGCCAGCCCGCCGGGGAGCGGTCTCGGTCTCACGGTACCGGGCACCGTCGAGCTCATCCGTGGGCTGATGATGTTCGCAGGGGCGGTGGCCGCGGCGGCGACCGTGCTGGGAATCTATGTGCTCCAGCGCAACAAAGGCGCGCGCCTCGGGTTCACCGTCGCGGCAGTCGCCATCATCTTGACCGCTCCTGTCTCCGGCGGTTTCCTGCCCGTGCTGATCGCGTTCGCCGCGGTGATGCTGTGGACCGGTCCCGCACGCGAATGGTTCGCCGGAAGCGGAGGTGCCAGACCACAGACGGCTACCGGACCCCGCGACCAGAAACCCGATCCGGCTTCGTCCCAGGACTCGCTCGAGGGCACCTCCGGTGGGCGTACCGGTGCCAGCCGGTGGACGCGTGCGTCGGTCGTCGACGCCTCCGGCGAGCAACAGCAGCCCCGGCCGACGGAGGGGTTCGGCACGCCTCCGTCGGGCCAGGACCAGTCGGGCCAGGGATACGGTCAGCAGCCCCCGGTCCACGCGGAGCCCCCGCAGTACGGGCAGCCGCAGCCCCCGGCCTACCGTCAGCCGCCCGTATACGGGCAGCCTCCGCAGTACGGCGAGCCCCAGCAGTACGGCGGCTACCCGCGCACTGACCCCGACAAGCGACCGACCACGGTCACTATCGCTGCCTGGCTCACCTGGGTGATGGCCGGGCTGACGCTGCTCGTCTACGGCATCATCGTCCTCGTTCTCCTCGCCGCCCGGGACGAGCTCCTCGCCGCCCTCCGCGCGGAGCCGCAGTTCCAGGCTCTAGACATCGCCAGCGACGACCTGATCGCCGTCCTCTGGGTGGTGAGCGCGATCTTCATCGTGTGGTGCCTGTCCGCGATCGTGCTCGCGGTCCTTGCCTTCCGCCGGGTGAACTGGGCCCGGATCGTGCTCGTCGTCTCCGCCTCGGTTGCGGCCCTCTTCAGCTTTGCGGCCTTTCCGTTCAGCCTCTTCCACCTGCTTGCTTCGGTGGCCGTGGTGACACTGCTGTTCACCGGCGGAGCCAACCAGTGGTACTCGCGCAGGAACGGCTACATCGACCAGCAGCAGGGTGGGTCGCACCAGTGGCAGCCGCCGGGGAACGCCGAGGAAGACCAGTCGAGGAACGTCTGGTGATCGCTGGCCGCCTCTCCGATCCCGGTTCGGGAGTACGGCGAACGGCGCGGCGCGGGATGTCTCAGGCGTAGAGGTCAGCGGCGCCGAGACGGCGGATGCCCTCGTCGAGCAGTGACTGCTCCTTGCAGAACGCCCACCGCACCAGGTGCCGGCCCTCCTCGAAGTCGTCGTAGAAGACCTGTGACGGGATGGCCACGACGCCTGCGCGCTCCGGAAGCGACAGGCAGAACGTGAGCCCGTCCTCGTGGCCGAAGCTGCTGACGTCGCTGGTGACGAAGTAGGTGGCTTCGGGCACGTACACGTCCATCCCGAGCTCCCGCAGGCTGTTGCAGAGGTGGTTGCGCTTCCCCTCCAGCTCGTTGGCCAACCGCCTGTAGAAGCCGGACTCCTGGGTCAGGGCATGCGCGATCGCAGGCTGCAGCGGAGCTCCGGAGGTGAACGTCAACCATTGCTTCGCCGCCTCCACGGCGCGCACCAGCTCGCTCGGTCCGGTAGCCCAGCCGACCTTCCAGCCGGTGAACGAGAACGTCTTGCCGGCACTCGAGACCGCCACGGTCCGCTCCCACATGCCCGGCAGGGTGCACAGGGGTATGTGCTCGTGGTCGTCGAAGACGAGGTGCTCGTAGACCTCGTCGGTGATCACCAGGAGGTCGTGCTCGACAGCGACGCTCGCGAAGGCTTCGAGCTCGGCGCGGTTCAGAACGGTTCCTGTCGGGTTGTGGGGTGTGTTGACGAGCATGGCCGTCGTACGCGCGGTGACCGCCGCACGCAGGTCCTCGACGTCGAGCCGGAAGTCCGGAGCACGCAAGGTGACCGGTCGGCGTACGGCGCCGGCCATCGCGATGTTGGCGACGTAGGAGTCGTAGAACGGCTCGAGCACCACGATCTCGTCGCCGGGATCGATCAGGGCAAGGATCGCCGCGGCGACACCTTCGGTAGCGCCCGTGGTGACGACGACCTCGGAGTGGGGGTCGAGCTCGATGCCGTAGTGGTCGCGCTGGTGCGCCGCGACCGCGCGCCGGAGCTCGGGTACGCCGCGTCCCGGGGCGTACTGGTTGCTCCCGGAACGCATCGCGGTGACAGCCGCTTCGACCACCGATCCGGGGCCGTCGGCATCGGGGAACCCCTGGCCCATGTTCAGCGAGCCCGTGCTCACCGCCAGCGCTGACATCTCGGTGAAGATCGACGTCGGGATGCCTTGTAGCCGCTGCGCCAGCCTTGTTCCTCGACGACCGACCTGCCGATCGCGGTCGGTGCCTGGAAGATTCGCCGCCATACCCGCGACTGTAGTGGGGTGCAGTGGCGGACATGAGCGTGCGGACCGTGGGCGGAAGGCGATCACGCTGACCTACCTGTGCCGAGCTGTTCCACACCGACGACTGCGATGATCGCCCGACCAGTCACACATAGGGTGAGGCGATGGACGACCGCGAGGAGCTTCTCGAGCAGATCAGGGACAAGGCCGTCGTCCGGGGGAGCGTCACCTTGTCCTCGGGGCAGGAAGTCGACCACTACGTGGACCTGCGTCGCGTGACGCTCCATGCCGGGACAGCGCCCGCAGTGGGGCGGGTGATGCTTGCGCTGACCGAGGACTGGGAGTACGACGCGGTAGGTGGCCTCACCCTCGGCGCGGACCCGGTGGCCGTGGCGATGCTGCACGCCGCTGCCGCGCAGGGCCGCGAGCTCGACGCGTTCGTGGTGCGGAAGGCGGAGAAGGCCCATGGGCTTCAGCGGCGCATCGAGGGGCCCGATGTCACGGGTCGCCGGGTGCTCGCCGTCGAGGACACCTCGACCACGGGAGGTTCGGTGCTGACCGCGGTGGAGACTCTGCAGAGGGCCGGCGCGCAAGTCGTGGGGGTCGCGGTCGTCGTGGACCGCGGCACGGGCGCCAAGGAACGGGTGGAGGCGCACGGATGTGAATACCGTTACGCCTTCGCCCTGAACGACCTCACGCTGTGAAGCCGGGAAGCTTCACTCGCCCCGGATGTCCTCCCGGTCGACGCGGGAGCGCTCGTGTGGCTCGTCGTAGGCCGGGTCACGGCTCTTGGAGCGCTCGCGAAGGAACTCGACGATCATCGGGATGATCGACAAGAAGACGATCGCGATGGCGATCAGGTCGATGTTGTCCTTGACGAACGTGACCTTCCCCAGCCAGAAACCGGCGAGGGTGATGCCGGTGCCCCACAGCACGGCGCCGATCGCGGAGTAGATCGCGAACCGGAGAAACGACATCCGGCCCACACCCGCGGCGAGCGTGATGAAGGTGCGCACGATCGGCACGAATCTGGCCAGCACAATGGCGCGGTTGCCGTACCGGTCGAAGAACGCGTAGGTCTTGTCGACGTACTCCTGCTTGAAGATCCGGGCATCCGGCTTGCCGAACAGCGCCGGCCCCACCTTGTAGCCGATGCCGTAGCCGACCACGTTGCCCATCCATGCCGCGATCGAGATCAGGATGCACGCCAGCCAGATGGGGGTGCCGATCAGGTCGTTGGCGATGAACAGCCCGCCGACGAACAGCAGCGAGTCCCCCGGCAGCAGGGCGAACAGGCCGCATTCGGCGAAGATGATGAAGAGAAGGCCCCAGAACGCGTACGGGTCCATCGCCTTCAGCAGCTTCTCGGGGTCGAGCCAGTCGATGCCCAACAACATCGGTGCCAGTTCCGTCACGAGGAAACCCTAACCGTGTCCGTGCAGCGGTTGCTCTAGGCTCGGCGCCGTGGAAGGTGAACGGCGGGCGCCGTACGACCCGATGCCGCACGGTCCGGTCGAGGTCGGCGTGGGCCCGTGGGAGGGGCCGTGGCCAGTAGGCGAGGTGTACGACGACCAGCTCCTCGTCGGAGGCGACCGCCGCAACGTCGTGGACCGCTACCGCTACTGGCGGATGGACGCGATCGTCGCGGATCTCGACTCGCGCCGTCACGACTTCCACGTGGGCATCGAGAACTGGCAGCACGACTTCAACATCGGCACGATCGTGCGGACGGCCAACGCCTTCCTCGTCCGAGAGGTGCACATCGTGGGCCGCAAGCGATGGAACCGCCGTGGGGCGATGGTCACCGACCGCTACCAGCACCTCCGGCACCACGAGAGCGCGGAAGAGCTCGCGTCGTATCTCCACGACCGTGGTGTGGCGCTGCTGGGGATCGACAACCTGCCCGGCTCACGACCGGTCGAGACGATGCAGCTGCCAAGGAGGTGCGCGCTGCTCTTCGGGCAGGAAGGGCCGGGTCTCTCGGAGTCGGCTCGAGACTCCTGCGACGGGACCTTCTCGATCGCCCAGTTCGGCTCGACCCGGTCCATCAACGCCTCCGCTGCCGCGGCCATCTCGATGCACACCTGGATCCGGCAACACGCAGACCTCGGCTCCGCCTGGCGTGGGTAGAGTGAGCGGCACGCCACCCTCGTCGTCTAGGAGAATTGCAGATGCCCATCGCGACCCCCGAGGTCTACGCCGAGATGCTCGACAAGGCGAAGCAGGACTCGTACGCCTATCCCGCGATCAACGTCTCCTCCTCGCAGACGCTCAATGCGGCGCTTGCGGGCTTCGCCGACGCCGGTAGCGACGGGATCGTCCAACTCTCCACCGGCGGCGCGGAGTACCTGTCCGGGCCGGTTGTCAAGAACATGGTCAGCGGCGCGGTGGCGTTCGCGTCCTACGCCGTCGAGGTTGCCAAGAACTACCCGGTCAACATCGCGCTACACACCGACCACTGCCCCAAGGACAAGCTGGACGGTTTCGTCCGACCGCTGCTCGACATCTCCGTCGAGCGGGTCCGCAGCGGTCAGGACCCGCTGTTCCAGTCCCACATGTGGGACGGTTCGGCCGTCGAGCTCGAGGAGAACCTCGCGATCGCGCGCGAGCTGCTGGAGAAGGCAGCAGCGGCCAAGATCGTGCTGGAGATAGAGGTCGGCATCGTCGGTGGCGAGGAGGACGGCATCGTCGGCGAGATGGACGAGAAGCTGTACTCTGCGCCCGGTGACGCCGTCCGGGCCGCTGAGGTGCTCGGGCTCGGGAACGACGGCCGGTTCATGGCGGCACTGACCTTCGGCAACGTGCACGGCGTCTACAAGCCGGGAAACGTCCAGCTGCGTCCGGAGATCTTGAAGGAGGCGCAGCAGGCGGTCGCCGCCGCGCGCGGGCTGGACGAGAACGCGAAGCCGTTTGACCTCGTCTTCCATGGCGGATCGGGTTCGTTGCTCGAGGAGATCCGGGAGACGCTCGACTACGGCGTGGTGAAGATGAACGTCGACACCGACACGCAGTACGCCTTCACCCGCCCCGTCGCGGGGCACATGCTGGCCAACTACGATGGCGTGCTCAAGATCGACGGCGAGGTCGGCAACAAGAAGCAGTACGACCCGCGCACATGGGGCAAGGCCGGCGAAGCCGGGATGGCCGCCCGCGTGGTCGAGGCGTGTGAGCACCTACGCAGCAGCGGTACGTCGCTCAGCTGAATGCCTGGCCTGGCCTCCGCGCATGACCTCGGGCTGTAAGGGCCCGCTCGGCACCCGTCCCACACGGGTGGACGAGCCCACATGGAAGGCTGGGGGTATGACCTTCGACGACCTGATGGCAGGCCCTCCTCCGACCCATCTCCCGCACGACCCCGCAACCGACGACCTGAACGCGGGGACAAACGCGGCGGATGTCGTCAGGGCACACCCTGAGTCGCCCGTCGCCTGGGCCACGCTGGCCGAAGGGGCGCTCACGGACGCAGGGGTCGACGACGTGACGGCATATGCGTATGCGCGGGTCGGCTACCACCGCAGCCTCGACCTGCTTCGCCGCAATGGCTGGAAGGGGCACGGTCCGGTGCCCTGGGAGCACGAGCCGAACCGCGGCTTCCTGCGAGCTCTCGCTGCTCTGGCGGTTTCCGCGGACCGGATCGGGGAGGCACCCGAGGCATCACGCTGCTCGGACTTCCTTCGCGACTCCAGCCCGACGGCGTACGACACCCTGCTCGCCGAGTCCTGACCCCCGCCTGGAAGCGGCAAAGCGCCGGAATCGTCCCCTGCTCGATTCCGGCGCTCTGCCGCCGAGCATGACCCACAAAGCCGCGTCGGGGTGGGTTCGCCGGGTCGCTACTGGTACAAGCATGGCATTGCGGACACCGCGGACATAAGAGTTCACAGCCATTGGCACTATGCTGCCATCGTGGTTGTGTCTCGACGGCTTCGGCTCGCCTCTGACGAGAGCTGGATGTGAGCCTGCATGAATGTGGACCCACCGGTCGCCCCTGCCCTACTCGGGCGCGAACAGATCGAGGCGTGCGAACGCGGTGACGTCTCCGCCCTCCTTTCCGGCCTCGCGACGTCCTCGAGCCGGGATTTGCTCTGGCTGCGCCCGGACCAGTGGGCCGACGACTGGACCGACGACTGGACCGACGACTGGGCCATCGACATGGTGCGTTCGGGTCGCCGCTCCCGCGCGATCTATCCGGTGCGGGTCCTCGAAGAAGCGCCCGAGGTGCTGCGGGCCCGTGCCCAGGCGGGGGAGCACGTCCGAGTGCTCGCAGCGGTGCCGTCGTGGCTGGCGATTGTGGGCACCTCGGCCGCGCTGATCCCCGAGGAGTGGGGAGTGCACACCGTGCGCCGGCTCGTCGTACGCCAACAAGCCATGATCACCGCTCTCACCTTTCTTTTCGAAACCCTGTGGGAGCGCGCGGTCACCGTTGCGAGCCCGGACAGTGCGAATGTCGAGAGCCAGAAGGTGCGGCGGCAGTTGCTCGACCAACTTGGTTCGGGAGCCAAGGACGAGCAGATCGCTCGCACACTCGGCCTGAGCCTGCGTACGGTGCGACGGCGGGTCGCGGAGATGCTGGACGAGCTCGGGGTCGACTCTCGTTTCCAGGCCGGCGCCGAGGCGGTCAGGCGTGGCTGGGTGTGAGCTTCATGATCGGCACCCACGCTCAGCGCGGAAGGATCAGCGAGTAGGCCCCTTCCTCTATCCACCAGGTGCGGTTCCGCTCGGGGCCGTAGAGCTCGCCGTCGGCACTGCAGTAGAACGCCTGGCCTGAGATCGAGATGGTCGAGCCGTGCACGTAGAGCACGTCGTCGCGCTTGTGGTGCTCACCTTTGTGCAGGCCGAAGGCGTAGCCGAAGCGGGAGTACGGGCCGATCGCGTAGGACACCATGAGGTCCAGCTTCCCGTCCTCACTGTCGGCGTTCGGCGTCAGCTCGGTCCCGCCCCCGACATGGGACCCGTTGCCGATCGAGACCTGAAGAATCGGGTGGTCGAAGTCGGCCACCACATGCCCGTCCACCTCGACACGGAGCCTCACGAACGGGGGGTTGACGCTGGCGAGAGCGGCGCCGATGCCGTAGCCGACCCGCCCCAGACGCCGCTTCCACTTGTGTGCCTTGCGGCTCGCCTCCGCACCCAGGCCGACGTGGACGTTGTTGACGACCACCTCGCCCACGCAGTCGACGATCAGGTCGACCGGGCGTACGTCGCCGTCCAGGACCAGCCGGGCAGCTTCCGCCGGGTCCAGCGGAATGTCGTTGCCTCGCGCGAAGTCGTTGCCTGTTCCCAACGGAATCAGGCCGAGCACGACGGTGTGCAGCTCATGGCGACGGTGCAGCGCGGCGATCACGGCGTGCAGGCTCCCGTCGCCGCCGCCCACGATGACCCGGCGACCACCGCGCCGGTGCAGGACCCCGTCGAGCTCGCCCTGGTTCGACGTCGCGCATACCTCCACGTCGGTTCCCTCGCGCAGCACCTCGACCACGCGATCGACGTCTGCCGGGTCGGTCGAGCCGGCGTCGGAGTTGGTGATGAGAAGCAGCGGGTCCACGATTCGGACGATACAGGGCACGGGCATGCTCTGTTATCTTGTCGTCGCAAGAGCCCCGTGATCACCAGTGTGCTGTTGCAGCTGTCTGCCGGTCCGGGCTGCTTCGTTCTCTTCGGCCGGAAAGCCCGGGCCAGTCCGAGTCGATGTCGGCCACCGAGCCGACCGGACGCGTCCGGGTGCTCCCGGGACGCGAGAGGGGTGCAGAGATGCCCGCGATCGTTCTCGTCGGCGCCCAGTGGGGCGATGAAGGAAAAGGAAAGGCGACCGACCAGCTCGGCTCATCGCTGGACTACTGCGTGAGGTACCAAGGCGGAAACAATGCCGGGCACACCATCGTGGTCAACGGCGAGAAGTTCGCGCTGCACCTGCTTCCCTCGGGCACGCTTACCCCAGGAGTCACTCCGGTGATCGGCAACGGCGTCGTGATCGACGCCGTTGTGCTCCTCGACGAGATCAAGGGACTCGGCGAGCGCGGCGTGGACACCTCACGGCTGCTGATCTCGAGCAACGCCCACCTGATCACGTCGTACAACACGACGATCGACAAGGTCACCGAGCGTTTCTTGGGCAAGAAGCAGATTGGTACGACGGGCAGGGGGATCGGTCCCACCTATGCGGACAAGATCAACCGGATGGGCATCCGGGTGGCCGACATCTTCGACGAGAAGATCCTGGCCCAGAAGATCGAAGCCGCGCTCGAGCAGAAGAACCACCTCCTGGTGAAGGTCTACAACCGTCGCGCCATCGAGGCCGAGGCGGTGATGGAGGAGATCCATGCCTACGCCGAGGACATCAAGCCCTTCGTCACCGACACGTCCCGGGTGATCAACGAGGCGCTCGACCAGGACAGGACGGTGCTCTTCGAGGGGGCCCAGGCCACGATGCTCGATGTCGACCACGGCACCTACCCGTTCGTAACCTCGAGCAACCCGACCGCCGGTGGCGTCTGCGCGGGTGCCGGGATCGGCCCGACCCGCATCAACCGGGTGATCGGGGTGGTCAAGGCCTACACCACCCGCGTCGGCTCCGGTCCGTTCCCGACCGAGCTGCTCGACGAGGACGGCGACCGGCTCCGCGAGATCGGCGCCGAGTTCGGGACGACGACGGGCCGTGAGCGCCGATGCGGCTGGTACGACGCCGTAATCGCGCGGTACGCCGCCCGGATCAACGGCCTCACCGAGTTCTGTCTCACCAAGCTCGACATCCTCGGGGCGTGGGAGCGGATCCCGGTCTGCGTCGGATACCAGATCGACGGGATGCGCCACGACGAGATGCCCATGACGCAGTCTCAGTTCCACCACGCTGAACCGGTCTATGAGTTCTTCGACGGCTGGAACGAGGACATCTCCTCCTGCCGTTCGTTCGAGGAGCTGCCGAAGAACGCGCAGATCTACGTGCGGGCGCTCGAGGAGATGTCGGGAGCCCCGTTCTGGGCGGTGGGGGTCGGTCCCGGACGCGAGCAGACCATCGTTCTCCGCGACGCATAAGGTCGCTTCGTGAGGACCCTCGTCATCGGCTCGGGCGGCCGCGAGCATGCGCTGGCTCTGGCACTGTCGCGCGACCCGAACGTGAGCGCCGTCCACGTCGCCCCGGGCAACCCTGGGGCAGCCGGGGTCGCGTCGCTGCACGACGTGGACCCTCTCGACGGCAGCGCCGTGGCTTCCCTCGCCGCTGAGCTCGGCGTCGACCTGGTGGTGATCGGACCCGAGGCGCCTTTGGTGGCGGGGGTCGCGGACGCGGTCCGCGCCCGCGGTATCGCCTGCTTCGGTCCTTCCGCGGAGGCGGCGCAGATCGAGGGCTCGAAGGAGTTCGCCAAGAGCGTGATGGCGGCCGCGGAGGTCCCCACCGGCCTCGCCCGGGTCTGCACGAGCGCCGACCAGGTCGCCGACGCCCTGGACTCGTACGGGCCCCCGTACGTGGTCAAGGACGACAGGCTCGCAGGGGGAAAGGGTGTCGTGGTCACCTCCGACCGGAACACCGCGCTCGAGCACGCCGCGCAGTGCAACCAGCGGGGCAGCCGGGTGCTTGTCGAGGAGTTCCTCGCCGGTCCGGAGGTCTCGTTGTTCGCGGTCACGGACGGAGCGACCGTCGTACCCCTGCTTCCAGCGCAGGACTTCAAGCGGGTCGGCGACGGGGACACCGGCCCCAACACCGGTGGGATGGGTGCCTACACGCCGTTGCCGTGGGTGCCAGAGGGCCTGGTCCGCGAGGTGTGCTCACGGGTCCTCCAGCCGACCGTGGAGGAGATGGCACGCCGGGGCACCCCGTTCCAGGGCCTGCTCTACGCCGGCCTGGTGCTCACCGAGCGCGGCGTCAAGGTGATCGAGTTCAACGCCCGTTTCGGCGACCCGGAGACCCAGCCGCTCTTGTCCCTGCTCGCCTCGCCGCTCGGTGCGCTGCTGCACGCAGCAGCACAGGGACGCCTCGACGAGGTCGGGCCGCTGCGCTGGCGCAACGGAGCAGCCGTGGCCGTGGTGGTCGCCGCCCAGGACTATCCCGACAGTCCGCGCACGGGGAACGTGGTCGGCGGAGTGGATGCCGCCGACGCTCTCCCCGGCGTGGACGTCGTGCACGCGGGCACCGCCTTCGACGGGCAACATCGGCTGGTCACCGCAGGGGGACGGGTGCTTGCGGTGACCGCGGTTGGTGCCAATGTCGCCGAGGCGCGGGCGCGTGCCTACGAAGGCGTCCGCGCGATCAGCTTCGAGGGCAGTCACCACCGCACCGACATCGCCGCCGGAATCTAAGAACAGCCTAGGAGACGACTTCTCGTGCCGATCCCCAATGTCCTGGCCAACCGGTACGCCGGTGCCGACCTCGCACAGCTGTGGTCACCGGAGCACAAGATCAAGCTCGAGCGTCGGCTGTGGATCGCGGTGCTCGAAGCACAGCGCGACCTGGGCGTCGAGGTCCCGGACGGTGTGGTCGAGGCGTACGAGGCGGTCGTGGAGCAGGTGGACCTGGACTCGATCGCCGCACGTGAACGGGTGACCCGGCACGACGTGAAGGCGCGGATCGAGGAGTTCTCCGTGCTCGCCGGACACGAGCACATCCACAAGGGCATGACGTCGCGTGACCTGACCGAGAACGTCGAACAGCTCCAGGTGCGTGCCTCTCTCTGCCTGGTGCGCGACAGGATGGTCGCCTCCTTGGCTCGTCTGGGACGGCTCGCCTCGGAGCATGAGACTTTGGTGATGGCGGGTCGCTCACACAACGTCGCCGCGCAGGCCACCACCCTGGGCAAGCGGTTCGCCTCGGTCGCCGACGAGCTGCTGTTCGCGCTGGCACGGGTCGAGGATCTGATCGCACGCTATCCCCTCCGGGGCGTCAAGGGTCCGGTCGGGACGGCACAGGACATGCTGGACCTCCTCGACGGTGACGCGGACGCCCTTGCCGAGCTGGAGCGGCGGGTGGCCAGGCACCTCGGTTTCGACGCGGTGCTCACCTCCGTCGGGCAGGTCTACCCCCGGAGCCTGGACTTCGACGTCGTCTCCGCCCTGGTGCAGGGAAGCGCTGCTCCCTCGAACCTTGCCACCACTCTCCGCCTGATGGCGGGTCTCGAGCTGGTCACCGAAGGTTTCAAGGAGGGCCAGGTCGGCTCCTCGGCGATGCCGCACAAGATGAACACGCGGTCGTGCGAGCGGGTGAACGGCCTTGCCGTCGTCCTGCGTGGCCACCTCTCCATGGTCGGCGAGCTGGCGGGAAACCAGTGGAACGAGGGGGACGTCTCCTGCTCGGTGGTCCGCCGGGTGGCGCTCCCCGACGCCTTCTTCGCCGCCGACGGGTTGTTCCAGACGTTTCTGACGGTGCTCGACGAGTTCGGGGCGTTCCCCGCGGTGATCCAGCGCGAGCTCGACCGCTTCCTGCCGTTCCTTGCGACCACGAAGGTACTGATGGCGGCGGTGCGCAACGGTGTCGGCCGGGAGACCGCGCACGAGGCGATCAAGGACAGCGCGGTGGCCGCGGCCCTGTCGCTGCGTGCCGGTGCGGAGCGCAACGACGTGTGGGACCGGCTCGCCTCCGACTCGCGGCTCGGCCTGACCAGGAACCAGCTCGACTCGCTGGTCGCCGAGCCGATCACCTTCACCGGTGCGGCTCAGGCCCAGGTCCAGTCGGTCGTGCGTCGCATCGACGAGGTCGTCATGCGACACCCCGCCGCGGCGTCGTACACCCCCGGCTCGATCCTCTGAGGACCCGCCGACAGCAAACCGCATCGCTGTGGATAGCCTCGCCGACCCACGACAACGAGTCACCGCGACCTGTTATCGCGAGGAACCCGCGGGCGCGCTCACGACAACGGGTCACCGCGACCTGTTATCGCGTGCTGTGAGCACATGACCTTCATCGACATGGACGGGCGGAGCACGGCTCTGGCTGCGCGTCCACAGGAGCTGGTCGGCGCGTCCACCCGGAGAGGACCTAGCGGTGGGCTGGGTAGTATCGCTGGATGCGTGGCGTTCCTAGCACCGTCCCGGCGATCGAGGGCGCCGAGCACGTGCACTCGGGGAAGGTGCGCGATCTCTACCGGCTCGGCGGCGGCCGTTTGCTCATGGTGGCCTCCGACCGTATCTCCGCCTACGACTTCGTCCTGGACTCCACGATCCCCGACAAGGGCGTCATCCTCACCCAGATGTCGCTGTGGTGGTTCGAGCAGCTTCGGCAGCTCCTGCCGAACCACATCGTCTCCGTCGACGTTCCCGAGAGTGTCCGGGGGCGGGCCGTCGTCTGCGAGGCACTCGAGATGTTCCCCGTGGAGTGCGTCGCACGGGGGTACCTCACCGGCTCCGGGCTTGGCGACTATCTGCGTTCTGGCGAGGTCTGCGGCGTGCCCCTCCCGTCCGGCCTCGAAGACGGCAGTCGCCTCCCGGAGCCGATCTTCACCCCCGCGACCAAGGCGGCGGTGGGGGACCACGACGAGAACGTGTCCTACGAGGCCGTGGTCCGGACCGTCGGTGAGGACACGGCGGCCGAGCTTCGCACGCTGACGATGGGTCTCTACCGGCGCGCCGAGTCGATAGCCCGGGAACAGGGAATCATCTTGGCGGACACGAAGGTCGAGTTCGGCGCACGTCGTCAGCAGGATGGCCGGCACACAATCGTGCTCGCCGACGAGGTGCTCACGCCCGACTCCTCGCGTTTCTGGCCGGCGGATCGCTGGCAGCCGGGTCGGGCCCAGCCGTCCTACGACAAGCAGGTCGTGCGGGACTGGCTGACCTCACCCGAGAGCGGTTGGGTGAGAAGCTCCGGTGAGCCGCCGCCCCCGTTGCCGCAGGAGGTGGTCGAGCGGACCCGCGCCGGCTACGTGGAAGCGTTCGAACGGTTGACCGGACAGAGGATCTGACAGCATTTCAGCACAGGCAGTTCAGCCCACGAAGAAGGAGACGTAGTGCTCAACTTGGCAGTCCTACTCGAAGACAGCGCCCGCAGGTACTCCCAGCGCGAGGCGCTGGTGCTCGCAGACACCCGACTGACGTACGCCCAGGTCAACGGTGCAGCCAACCAGGTGGCGAACCTCCTGGTGTCGAAGGGGATCCAGCGCGGTGACAAGGTGGCGCTCTCCTGCCCGAACCTGCCGTTCTTCCCTATCGTCTACTACGGCATTCTGAAGGCCGGCGCGGTGGTGGTGCCCCTCAACGTCCTGCTCAAGGGCAGGGAGATCGCCTACCACCTCGACGACTCGGACGCGAAGGCCTACTTCTGCTTCCAGGGCACCGAGGACCTGCCGATGGGCACCGAGGGACATGCCGGCTTCGAGCAGACCTCGGGCTGCGAGCACTTCTTCATGATCACCGCAGACCCGGCCGCCTCCTCTCCTGTCGAGGGCACGCAGACCCTCGGCCAGGCGATGAAGGACTCGTCGCCGGTCTTCGAGTCGGTGCAGACCGACGAGACCGACTCCGCGGTGATCCTCTACACCTCGGGCACGACCGGCCAGCCGAAGGGTGCCGAGCTCTCGCACTCGAACCTGGTGATGAACGCGACGACCGGAAACCGGCTGTTCAACGCCGAGTCGGGGACCGACACCCACCTGGTGACGCTGCCGCTGTTCCACTCGTTCGGCTCCAGCGTGCAGATGAACGCCGGGTTCTCCTCGGCGGCGACCCTGGTCCTGCTGCCGCGTTTCGATCCGCAGGCTGCCGTCGGCCTGATGGAGAAGGAGGACATCACCTTCTTCGCCGGGGTGCCGACGATGTACTGGGGACTGCTCGGAGCCCTGAGCGACGATGTCGACGTGGAGCGGATCGCCCGCAACCTGCGGGTCTCCGTCAGCGGTGGCGCGAGCCTCCCGGTCGAGATCATCCGAGAGTTCAAGGAACGCTTCGGCGTCCAGATCCTCGAAGGCTACGGCCTGTCCGAGACGAGCCCCGTCGCGACGTTCAGCGACCCGGATCGGGACCCGAGGCCTGGCTCGATCGGCATCCCGATCTGGGGCGTCGAGGTCAAGCTCGTCGACGACGACTGGAAGACCATCGAAGGCGCCGACGAAGTGGGCGAGATCGTTATCCGCGGCCACAACATCATGAAGGGCTACTACGGCCGTCGCGAAGCGACCGAGGAGGTCATGAAGGACGGCTGGTTCCGCACCGGTGACCTCGCCCGCCGGGACGAGGACGACTTCTACTACATCGTCGACCGATCCAAGGACATGATCCTTCGCGGTGGTTTCAACGTCTATCCGCGCGAGGTCGAGGAAGTCCTGATGACCCACGAGGCGGTCTCGATGGCCGCCGTGATCGGCGTGCCCCACGAGAGCCACGGTGAAGAGATCAAAGCGTTCGTCATCCGCAAGGACGGCGCACAGGTCACCGAGGAGGAGCTGGTGGCGTGGTGCAAGGAGCAGATGGCCAGCTACAAGTACCCGCGCATCGTGCAGTTCAACGACGAGCTGCCGATGACGGCGACCGGCAAGATCCTCAAGCGCGAGCTCTCCTGAGGTCGGCGGCGACTAGGCTGGGTCCGCCAGTTCCCGTTCCCCGCCGCTAGGAGCCTTCCGTGGCCCGTGTCGTCGTTGACGTCATGCCCAAGCCCGAGATCCTCGACCCCCAGGGCAAGGCCGTCCACGGCGCCCTTCCCCGGCTCGGCTTCGAGGGGATCACCGCTGTCCGCCAGGGCAAGCGGTTCGAGCTCGAGGTGGAGGGAGACCTCACGCAGGAGCGGCACGCGGAGGTCCGCAAGATCGCCGAGACCCTGCTGTCCAACCCGGTGATCGAGGACTTCGAGGTCCACGTGGCCGCCGACGCGGTCACCGGAGCGCAGGCGTGAAAATCGGGGTGGTCACCTTTCCCGGCTCGCTCGACGACGTGGACGCCACCCGCGCGGTCCGGTATGCCGGCGCCGACCCGGTTGCCCTCTGGCACGGCGACCACGACCTGCACGGTGTGGACGCCGTCGTACTTCCGGGTGGGTTCTCCTACGGTGACTACCTCCGTGCCGGCGCCATCTCTCGGTTCGCACCCGTGATGACCGAGGTGGTGAATGCCGCCGAACGCGGAATGCCGTTGCTCGGGATCTGCAACGGCTTTCAGATCCTGTGCGAGTCCCATCTGCTGCCGGGTGCGCTGATCCGCAACGACCACCGCAGGTTCGTCTGTCGCGACCAGCCGCTTCGGATAGAGAACAACATCACCGCATGGACCAACGAGTACGACGAGGGTGCCGAGGTCACCATCGTGCTCAAGAACAATGAGGGCGGGTACGTCGCCGACGAGACGACCCTCGACATGCTCGAGGGTGAGGGGCGCGTCGTGGCGCGCTACCTGGGCACCAACCCGAACGGGTCGCTGCGCGCGATCGCCGGCATCACCAACGAGCGCGCAAACGTAGTGGGTCTGATGCCACATCCCGAGCACGCGGTCGAGGACCTCTGCGGCCCCGGCACCGACGGTCTCGGCTTCTTCACCTCCGCGATCAAGGCCCTGGCCAACGCGTAGCAGGTCCACCGCAGGAGCCCAGCGCGGAGGTGCCTCCCTGACCCGGAATGCTCATACAGGTGCGCGCCGTACCGAGTCGGCAGCTGACCTCGATGCCCTGGAGACGGCGGTCTCCAGCGGCCCACGCAGCCCACGCAGCCGGAAGAGCGCACCCACAGACACCGCGAACGTCACGTGTCGCAGGAAGCTCTCCGGACTGTCCTCCGGCCAGACCGCAGGGATGCGCATGACCACGTGCGCCGTGTAGAGCGTGAGCGTCATCGCGCCGGCACCGAACAGGACGGCTGTGAAGCGCGGCGCGGCCCGTCCGACCAGCAGGCACAGGGCGATCACGATCATCGCGCTGCCGATGGTGTGCGCGAGGTCGAACGGCGTGCCCGAGTGCGGCGCCCGGACCAGGAGCCATTCCCAGCTCCCGGTGGGGGTGACCCCGGCAAGGCCGTGGACGAGCACCTCGGCCACGGGACCTTCTCGAGGCCCGTCGTAGGTCTGCGACAGCTTCTCCATGACTCCCGGCCTGGCCAGCAGTGCGCTGGAGAGGAACCAGCTCGTCGAGGCGGCGAGCGCTCCCGGCACCATCAGGGTCAGTACGGTGCGGGGCACCGAGAGGTCGAGCCGCCCGACCGCCATGCCGGCAAGCAGGTAGGTCAGCCACGGGACCGCCGGGTAGTAGCCGGTGAGCGTGAGCTCCGTCAGCAGCTGCCACGGATCGGCGAGGCCGGCGAGCTGCGGGTTCGCGTAGCTCGGGTCCGGAAGGAATGGCCGCACCAGGTGGGACAGCGTGGGTACGACGACCAGCCATCCGCCGCTGAGTAGAGCCAGGGACCGTGCGCGCAGCCGAAGGAAGGGAAGCCCGAGCAGGAACAGCAGACCGTAGTAGGTCAGGATTACCGCGATCCCCGACTCCAGCATCCCGATCACCATTCCGATGCCGCCGACGAAAAGGGCACGCACGAGCAGCCCGCTGGCGACCGCCTGCCGTTCCTGTGCCGGCAGCGGAGTGCCTCCACCGGTCATCAGGGCAAGGCTCACCCCGGCCAGGACGGCGAACAGGGCTGAGGCGCGCCCGCCGGCGAGCTGTTGGACGAAGGTGACTCCGCCCTCGTCCACGGCGACCAGTGCGTGGGTGGCGATCATCCCAATCAGCGCCAGACACCTCGCGATGTCCAGGCCTACGATCCGACCCGGCCAAGCCCGGGCCTGCCCGGCCTTCCTTGGCTGGGCCCGCCTCGGCCAAGCCCTGCCCGGCCGGAGGAACTGTCTCATGGACGATGATCCTGCCAGCCGTGCTAACCAAGATCGCTGTGTGGAGGACAACCATCTATGGGGGAGTGCTCAGCTCAGAGGCGGGCGCTCCTGGGGAGTCAGGTCGCGCTGGTCGAGCCGTATCCCGTGGACCCGGTGGACCCGGTGGACCCGGTGGACCCGTAGCCGGACTCGAAGGTCTGCGTGGAGCTGGACGGACCGCCCTCGAACTGCTGCTGCTTGTCGCGGGCCTCGCTCTCGGCGCGGTCGCGACCGGTCTGCATGTCCCGCTTGACCTGGTCCTTGTTCTCCTGACCCTTGCGGTAGGCGTCTTCCAGCATCCGCTGCGCGACCGAGCGCCCGCCGAGACCGAAGGCGAGCGCAAGCGCGAGAGCCAGGGCGCCCATGGTGGCGGCGAAGGCGATCTGCACGATCTCGGGAGCGATCCTGAGCTGGGTCAGGATCATGAACATCGCGATGACCATGACAAGTGCGGGCACAATCGTGGCCACGATCTTTCCGGTCGGGGTGTCGCCCATGAAGCGCGCCACGGCGCCGGCCACGGCACCGGCGATGAGCGCGGCGACGACGAAGATCAAGATGGCGGCGATGATGTTCGGCAGGTAAGCGAGCACCAAACCCATGAACCCGGTGAGCGCGGGGATCTTCAAGGCGCTGATGGCCGGAATCAGGAAGAAGATGAAGACCAGCCAGAAGACTACTTTCGCGATCGCCTGGGAGGGGCTCGCGTTGGAGCTCACCTTGTCGACGTACTTCTTGGCGTCGGACTCGTGAAGCTTTCTGTCCACGCCCACCTTTTCGAGAATCTTCCCGACGATGGCGGAAACGATCTTGGCGACGATGTAACCGATGATGAGGATGACCAGGAAGGCCACGAGTCGCGGCAGGAACTCGAAGAATGTGTCTGCCGCGCTTTGGAAGCTGTCTCCGATGTTCATTGCGGTGTCTCCTAGGAGTATGCGAGCAGTGCCTCTGGAATACTCATCTTGACAACCTTCACACGGTCAACATGTGTAGCAGGGCTACCACGCCGTCGCGGTGGGATATCTCCAGGCGATGAGACCGGCGGAGCCGGGCACTGTCCTACGAGCAGATCGCCGAGGCATACCCGCATCTGCTCAGGGGTGCCAACACCGAGAAACCTCGCCGCTGTTGCGCGAGGACGAACTCATGCTCGGTCCAGGCGACTCTCAGTCAACCCACGGTGATGCGCAGCACCTTGTCGTCACCAGGGTTGGGGCCGTCGGGGTTGCGGCCGTCCTGGTTGCTCGTGGTGATCCACAGCGAGCCGTCCGGTGCTTTCTGCACGGTGCGGATCCGGCCGAAGCGCTGGTGGAAGTGTCGGATCTTGCGCCCCTTGCCGGGTCCCTCGAGGTCCACCGACCACAGCGCCTCACCGCGCAGCGCGCCGACCCACTCGC
>JALZKI010000041.1 GCA_030859325.1 Actinomycetota bacterium | reverse complement strand
GCATCCAGGCACCGAACTCCGCCACGCAGAACTCCGCGATCGACGGCGTCGACACACCCCCAACCCGGACCGCACGTTCCACCCCCGACAGCGTGCGCCCGCCAACCGGTATCGACCCACCCGAGCTGCGCCGCCAGCTCGAACATCTCCGCATCAGCGGCCAACCGGACATCGAACAGCGACTCCACAGCATCCAACGTCTCCACGACGTCCCGCTCATCCACCGCCTTCGCCACCATGAAAAGAAGCTACCCGTGGCCACCGACTGTTCAGGGCACTGGAGAGCCATCTCCGAGGTCCGAATTGGCCGGCCGTCCGTCGGCACCTGTCTGGTGACCTCGTAGCGACCCTGTTCGCCCGAATAGCCGCCTATCAGTCGAGACCCAGCGAGAACGCCGACTCGAGATCGTGCTGGGAGTAGGCACGAAAGGCGATGTGGGTCTCGGTCTCACTCACCCCGGAGACCTTGTTGAGCCTGTCGGCCACCACCTCCGCAACTTCCTCGTGCTTGCGAACCCGGACGAGGGCGATCAGATCGATCTGCCCAGTGACCGAGTAGACCTCGCTGACCCCGTCGAGAGCCGCGATCTCCTCGGCGACCTCGGGGATGCGGGCGACGTCGGCTTTCACGAAGACGATGGCGGTGATCATGGCGCAACGCTACCGACTTGATGTCGGATCGGGCTATCGAGCGGGCTATCGGGCGGGTTGGTGCTCGGGGCGCAGCGGACGGCGCTCGTCGAAGGGCACGAGGTCCTCGCGTGACTGCTCGACCGCGTCATGGAGGCGCAGGTGCTTGGCTGCCCCGCCGACGGGGCAGGTCCACTCGCCTTCGACATGGACGAGTCGCACGCCGTCGGACTCGAGCCAGCGCAGGAGCTTCTCGGTCTCCTCCGCGGTGGCGGCAGGCGTAGGCCCCGGACCGGACAGCACCGTCTCCGCACCACTACGAAGCTCCGTGACCCACTGGCCCGCATGTGCACCGGGCGGGATCACTCCCGCGGCGGCGAGCCGGCCGTGCCGGATCACGTGGACTCCCCAGCGCCCGTCGTCCTGGCGGCGAGCGGCCACGATCTCGGCGCATCGGGCGAGAGCCCCCAGCCTCTGGGTGCGCGCGGCCCCGCGCAGGAACGCCGAGAGTCGGTCCCGGTGGGTTGCCGCCTCTTCGTAGCGTCCGCCATCGGCAAGGCTGGCCATCGTGGCCGTGAGAGAGACCACCACGGGGTCGGCACGTTGCATCAGGGAGAGCCTGAGGGTGCCCACCACACCGGCGTAGTCGTCGGAGGTGACGCTTCCGTCGCAGGGAGACAGACAGCGCTTCATCTCGGCCAGCACGCAGGGACTCATCGCAGGGACCTTCGGCATCCGGCCACCACACTGTCGCACGGGAAACGACTCGTGCAGCGCGGAAAGTGAGCGCTCGGCGACCTTCTTGGACGAGAACGGACCGAGATATTCCGCGCCGTCGTCGAGGACCTGGCGCACCAGAGACAGCCGTGGCCAGGGCTCGACGGTCAGCTTGATCCAATGCACCCTCTCGGGAAACCGGGAACGGCGGTTGTACGTCGGTTTGTGCTCACTGATCAACCGCAGCTCGCGCACTTCTGCCTCGAGCGAGGTCGCGCACTCGATGCCGACGACCGAATGCGCGAGCCCGACCATCTCACCCATCCGTGACCGGGTCTCCGAGGCAGTGAAGTAGGTGCGCACCCGGGTTCTGAGATCCTTCGAGGTCCCCACGTAGAGCACCCGTGACCGCTCGTCGCGGAAGGGATAGACGCCCGGTGCATGAGGCAGCTGCTCGGCGAGATGGCGTTTCCTGCGCTGGGCCTGGCTGACCCGCGCCGAGAAGGTCTGCAGCTCCTCGAGCGTGTGCACGCCGAGGCCGCCGAGGCGGCCCATCAGCCCGTGCAGCACGTCCACGGTGGCGCGGGCGTCCTCGAGGGCACGGTGGTTCGGGGTGGTCTCGGACCGGAACAAGGTAGCCAGCGAGCTGAGCTTGCAGTTGGGCGTGTCGTCGCGAGTGACCACCCGACGGGCCAGACGAGCGGTGTCCAGGACCTCGAACCTGGGCCATGGCATGCCCTGCTCTGCGGCGAAGTATCTGAGGAACCCGACGTCGAACGGCGCGTTGTGGGCGACCAGCACGCAACCCTGCGCGAACTCGAGAAAAGCAGGAAGCACCTGCTTGATCGAAGGAGCCGCAGCGACCATCGAGTCGGTGATGCCGGTCAGCACGGCGATGAAGGCAGGGATCGACGTGTGCGGGTTCACCAGCGTCTGGAACTCCCCGAGCACCTCACCGCCCCGGACCTTCACCGCACCGACCTCGGTGATCATCGAACCGCCCTGCGCCGATCCGCCGGTGGTCTCGAGGTCCACGACGCAGAAGGTGATGTTGCGGAGCGTCCGGCCCAGTTCGTCGAAGCTGCGTTGGGACTCCCATCGAACACCCGACCCGACACCTGAGGCGGCATCCACTACAGGGTGGATGCTCTCTTCCGCGCTTCTCAGCGTGCTCTCTACTGGACTCACACCGGGGACGCTAGAGGTGTCCACCGACGAAACCGGCCCGCCACGCGCAATAGGATCCTGTCAGTGCCAATGTTCTCGGTGTGGTCTCGACATGCTCGGACGACGCGGTGGGACCTAAGGAGGAGACGTGGTCGGTTCCCTGCCTGATGCCACCCGCCGCTGGCGGTGCGGTGGCTGCGGGAACCTGACCAGGTTCGACGTCACCCGCACCCGCCGTACGACCGAGTTCTGGCACTTCGACCTCGCCGGCGCTCACGAGGTCGAGGACGCCGAGACGCAGGCCGAGCGGATCGAGGCGGTGACCTGCCGCTGGTGTGGTCGCTCGGACGCGATCGAGACGGTCTTCCGCGCGGATATCGATCGACCGCCCCGGTGAGCGACCCGGCCGCCGAGCTCACCGGGCCGCTACCCGAGAATGTGCGCACCCGTGTCATCGCAATCGCCGCCGAGTCGTTGGGACGGATGCCCAGCGAACGGCTGCCTCCGGCGCCCAGGCGGGTGGCTTCGTTCGCGCCGGCACGGCGAGCAAGGCTGGCCGGCAACCAGATCGCGAATGTGCTCGAGTCCGACGAGGACTTTCGCGAGCGCCTCGCCCTACAGGTGCGTTCCCAGGTGCCGGAGCTCGCGCACGCTCTGGACTCCGACACCCCTCCGGCCGTCGCGGACCCCGTGGAGCTGGCAGCCGTCGCCTACCTGTTGCGTTCGGTGGGGTGGAGCTCCTTGGCTGCGGCGGCGTCGGAGGCCGCCGCCGCCGAGCGCTCGAGCATGGCCGAGCGACAGGTCTCGGACCAGGTGCAGCGGCTCGAGCGCCGGCTCGAGGAGTCGAGCGCCAGACTGCGTGCGCTGCGTGAGCATACGGGTCAGGAGGTGACTCGGCTGAAGGCCGGCAACGCCGACCTGCGGCGCAAGCTGGGCGAGGCACGTGCCAGCGCTCGTGCAGCCCTCCAGAGCGCATCTGCTGCTCGGTCGTCGGAGGAGAAGTCGGTGGCCGCGTCTGCCAGGGCTGCATCTTCGGCCGAGGCGGACTCGCGGCGCCTGCGTGCCCGGGTCGACGAGCTCGAGCGCGATCTTTCTGTCTCCCGGCGCGCGAACCGGGCACAGAGGGGTGAGGGAACCCTGCGGGCGCGGCTGCTCCTGGACACCCTTCTGGACACTGCTCAGGGGCTACGTCGTGAGCTGGCCCTGCCCACCGTGCCGGGCACGCCCGCCGACACGGTGGCCGCGGACGTCGCGGAGGCGGGCAGTCGCACGCCGACCAGTCACGGCTCGCTCGCTGTCGACGACCCCGTGCTGCTCGACGAGCTGCTGAACCTACCGCGCACGCACATGATCGTGGACGGCTACAACGTCACAAAGAACGCCTGGCCCGAATCCTCGCTGGAGATCCAGCGGGACCGGCTGATGTCCGGCGTCGCGCCACTGGTGGCACGAAGCGGGGCAGAGGTCACTGTCGTCTTCGACGCCGGTGAACGTGCGGAGCGTCCCCTGGTGAACCGCCCGAGGGGAGTACGCGTGCTGTTCAGCCCGGTCGGTGTGATCGCCGACGACGTGATCCGCCAGCTGGTCGCGGCGGAGCCGCGGGGACGGCCGGTGGTGGTCGTGTCCAGCGACCAGGAGCTGGTCCGTGACGTGCTGAACGCCGGGGCACGGGCGGTTGCCTCGGCCGCCCTGGCCCGACTCCTGGCCCGGGCCTGATCCCCACCGGAGGGGCTGCCCCGCTCGCCGCCGGATGTTTCCCGCCGAGGCTACGTCACCGTGCCGCCGAGACCGGCTCGCCGACGGGATAGAACATCTCGCTCTGGCTGTATCTTTCGCCGACCGACAGGTCGTACTGCACGAGCCGGTAGTCGTGCAGCAGCTCCGAGGCCCTCGCAGTGAGCTCCCCTTCGGGGATCCGCCGGTCGTCCGCACCGATGGCCATCAGGTGCTCCATCGCGGGGACGTGGTTCTCCATCTTCTGCAGCAGCGCGTAGTACGGCGGAACGGGGGCGTCGGCTCGCTCCAGGATGTGGTTGCCGAAGAAGGACGGGCTCGTCGTGGGCAGCCGACGTGTCTGTTCCCTGCCGAAGTTGGCGTAGACGAAGAACGGTGTCTCCCGCAAGCGTCGTGCCCCGTTGGCCGCACGCACCTCCGCGGGCCAGAACGCGGGCAGGTGGTCCCCGTAGAACAGCATCACGGTCTTCTCCTGCGAGCGGTCCAGCGAGGCGATGAAGCCGCGCAACGCCTTGTCGGTGTAGCGCAACCCACGGGCGTAGGCCTCCGCGTTCGCGGTCCGCTCCGGGTCCACCAGCCCGCTCACCGGGATGGGATTGGCGTAGTTGCCCGCCATCGGGTAGTGATTCTGCATCGTGACGAGGTTGGCGAACACCGGCTCGTCGGTTGCGGCGAGCTGGTCGGTGACCTCCTGGAAGGCGGACTCGTCGGAGATGAACGGGCTGCGCTCCAGCGTCTCCTGGTTGGTCATCTGGTCAGCGAAGGTGGCGGTATCGAACCCGAGGACCGGGTAGGCCTCCTGCCGGCGGTACAGGCTCGGCAGGAAGGGATGGATCGCCACCGTGCGGTGTCCGAGCTCGGCGAAATAGCCCGCCAGGGAGGGAAAGCGTTCGAACTCGGGGACGAGCATCTGGTAAGGCGTGCTCATCTGCGGCTGGAAAAGCGCGAGGGACATGCCGGTCAGGGCGGCGAACTCCATGTTCGCGGTTCCCCCGCCGAACTGGGTGGCCAGCATGTTGCCCGAGGTGGTCCTCCGCATCAGGGAGCGCGTGTAGGGGATCGGGTCCACAGCGAGATCCACTGTCTCGAGCCGCGTGGGGTCCGAGAACGTTTCGCTGAGCACCAGCACCACGTTGACGTCGTGGAGCGCCTTCGGGTCCCGACGCTGGTTGATCGCTGCCGCGGCTGCGGTGTACTTCTCGGCCAGGGCACGCATTGTCCGTGCGTTGTAGCCCGCAGGCCGGCTCATGCCGGGCACGTCGGTGTTGTAAAGCATCCCGGCCACGAAACCGTTACGGGTGTAGTTGGCGTTCTGGTGCCACGCTCTCCATTGCGCTCCTTGATCCTCAAAGGCAGCCCGGAAGCGGTTTCCAGGGGTGTTGAAGTCGGCAGCGTAGAAGAGTCCGGCGAGAGTGAGCATGACGGCGCACCCGCGGGTGAGGATCAGTCCGAGCGCGAGGCGGGGATGGGTACGCCGCCGGACACGGGGAAACCGTCGCTCGGCGAACCGCCCGCCCAGCACTGCCGAACCCGTCACCAGAATGAGTGACCCGAGGAGAGTCAGCGTCGTTCCCCATCCAGCCATCTGCTGGAGGAAGTCGACGCGCATACTCATCGCGAGATCGCTCGGAAAGAGCGGCTCGAGGCGCAGCTCACGTTTCTCGTGGTTGGCGAACGCGATCACCATGGTCACAGCCATGACCACGCCGACGGTGGCCCAGAGCCGCCCTACCACAGCCAGGACCAGGATCACGAGAAGCCAGACGACGAATGCGCCGAGCCAGAAGAGACTCAGGTTGTTCCCGACGCCGTGGTCCCACAGCGCTTCGGTGTCGCCGCCGATCTGCCACATCTCGATCGTGAGGTTGGCCGAGACGGCCAGCAGCACGGTGAACAGAAACGTCCAGGTCAGAACCCACGCCGGCGAACTGACAGATCCGATCTTGGGGACGCGCACAAGAGCACCTCCACATGAACGGAACCGGAACAGGAAGTGCACCAGAGGTGGCGACACCATGACCAAACGGTACCGCCGGACCGGTGAGAGCATGAGAAACCGGCATCCGCGTCCGCAGCCTCGAGAACTGTCGGTGCTCCCTGCGACCGTTCCGGCAGTGACCGACTTCCCCTTGGAGGACGAAAGATGAGCGTGCACATCGACTGTGACACCTGCGCGGTGCGCGGGCCGGCCTGCCACGACTGCGTGGTGACCGTGCTGCTGGGACCGCCACCCGAGGTGGGTTTCGACGAAGACGAGCAGCGTGCGCTCGACGTGCTGGCCGGTTCCGGCCTGGTGCCCCCGCTGCGGATGGTGACCGCGGTTTCCGAACCCGATGTGGCCCTCGGCACAGGGGACCGCACAGGAGAGGAGTTTGCTGCTGTGCAGCACGGCCGTTAAGGTCGTGCGCGTAGGTGCCTGCATAAGCCGACCAGACCGGGTCGGCTCGGGTGCCGCGTTGAATCTGGGCCTCGGGGGGAACTTCTAGATACCCGGAGCCGGGGAACCAATCTCCTGGGGTGTATCGCGCTGAAGATCGCGGCCGCATGCGGTCGTGCACTGCGCGCGTAGGGTCTTTTGCCGCCCGAACCCGTCAGCTCACCCGGTAGGCGTTAGACAAAGAGGGGACCGTCCGCGCGTGAACGACGGCCGCAAGCGCATCAGTCATGTCATCGCAGGATTGGGTATCGCCACTCTCGGCGGCTCGATGCTCACCATCGCCCCGAGTTACGCCGACCCCGACATCGATGATGTCCAGGCACGCGTCGACACGCTCTACCACGAGGCCGAGCAGGCATCGGAGCGCTACAACCTCGTCCGTGAGGAGCTCACCCGGAACAGGTCTCGTCTCCAGTCGCTGAAGTCGGACCTGACCCGTCAACGGGACAAGGTCGACGTTGTTCGCGACCAGGTGGCCGCATCCGTCGTGGCTGAGTCCCAGGGGCAGACCCTGTCCTCGACGAGCCAGGTGCTGCTGTCCGAGGATCCCGACGACTTCCTCTCCCAGCTCTCCACCATCTCCGCGTTCAACGACCAGCAGAACCAGATGATGGCGCTCTTCGCCACCCAGGTCGACCGGCTCGCGAAGCGGGAGCTGAAGGCCCAGCGCAGAGTCGCCGAGATTGCCGAGTCTGAGGACAGGCTTGCCGTGGAGAAGGCGGAGATCGACGCGAAGGCCGCCGACGCCGAGTCTTTGCTCGATGAGCTCGAGGCGGAGGAGCGCGCTCGGCTCGAGGCTCTGAAAGCGGCCCGCGTCGAAGCAGCCCGCGCCGAGGCTGCTCGTGTCGAAGCGGCTCGAGATGAGGCTGCTCGAGACGAGGTTGCTCGCGCCGAAGCAGCTCGCGCCGAAGCAGCTCGCGATGAGGCTGCTCGCGAT
Source organism: Actinomycetota bacterium (assembly GCA_030859325.1). GTDB lineage: Bacteria > Actinomycetota > Actinomycetes > Propionibacteriales > Nocardioidaceae > Nocardioides_C. The sequence continues at coordinate 3,765 of JALZKI010000041.1, read as the reverse complement.
GAGGCTGCTCAGTCACCGAGCCGCAACGTGCAGCGCGCACCTGTTTCGGCGCCGTCCGTCGCGGCATCAGGCAACGGAGCCGCGGCCGTGGAGTTTGCGTTGGCGCAGGTCGGGGATGCCTATGTGTACGGTGCCGCCGGGCCGGACGCTTGGGACTGCTCTGGTTTGACCATGGCCGCCTGGCAGGCAGCTGGGATAAGCCTTCCCCACCAGTCGCAGATGCAGATGAGCCAGGGCACCCCCGTTGCCATCTCAGAGCTGCAGCCGGGTGACATCGTCGCCTACTACAGCCCGATCAGCCACGTCGGCATGTACATCGGCAATGGCCAGCTCGTGCACGCCGCCAATCCCAGCAGCCCGGTCGAGATCGTGCCTGTTGACTCCATGCCGATCAGCAGTGCCGTCCGAACCGGCTGAGCGTTTCTGGCGCCAGGCTTGACAACACGTCATCACGAAACCGGCCACCCGCGTTTGTGGGTGGCCGGTCTCGTGCTGTTGCTGGTCGCTGTCGGTGGCGTCTTCCTCTTCCACGACGGCGGCGGGGAAGTCCCTCCAAGCGCACGTCCTGCACCAGGTTCGGGCTCGGGTTCGGAGCGCAACGATGCCGTTGAGGGACTGCTCAGCCGGTTGCAGGCAGGGCTCACCGACGGCCGTAGGCGTGAGGTGCTCGCCCTGGCCGCGTCCGGAAACGAGGAAGCAGCAACGAGCTTGGGCACGATCTACGACAATGCGCACGCGCTCGGTCTCACTGACCTGTCGCTGCACCTCGTGGACGGGAACCTCCCTCGGGCCGGTGCCGGCATCTGGGCGGCCGACGTGCAGGTGTCCTGGCGCATCCCCGGCTATGACGCGAATCCGAGCCGCATGCAGGTGCCGTTCGCCTTCGCGCGAACCCGTGCGGGCGCCCGCGTCGTGTCCGTGGGCGGTCACCTCGACGACAGCGCCGTACCCCTGTGGCTGGCCACCGACCTGGTCGTGACGCGAAGCCGCCGCGCTCTGGTCATGGTCGCCGGTGGCGGCGGGGGCCGCAGCTACTCGCTGCTGGCCGACAGGGCCACCGCGGACGTGGGCCGGGTGCTGATCGACTGGCGCGGGAAGCTGGTCGTCGAAGTGCCGGGCTCGCAGGAAGAGCTCGAGCGGGTCATCGGTGCCGAGGACAACACCTACCAGGCGATCGCGGCGATAACGTCGACCGCGGGCGGCTCCCTCGAGCCCTCCTCGCCGGCCCACATCCTGGTCAACCCGACGGTCTTCGGACGTCTCGGACGTGACGGAGCGCAGATCGTGATGAGCCATGAGGCGACGCACGTGGCCACGGCTGCGGCCACCTCGACGATGCCCATGTGGCTACTCGAAGGGTTCGCGGACTACGTGGCGTTCGCTTCGGTCAACCTTCCGGTCTCGGTGACGGCCGGCCAGATCATGGCCGAGGTGCGCAGGAGCGGTCCGCCAGCGCGGCTTCCCGGACCGAAGGAGTTCGACCCGACGAACGAGGCGCTGGGGTCCACCTACGAAGCGGCCTGGTTGGCCTGCCGGTTTCTGGCCAAGAGGTACGGCGAGCCAGCACTCAGCGACTTCTACGTCGCAGTCGACCGCGGCACGACTGTGCAGACCGCATTCGAACGTCTCCTCGGCACCAGCCGGCGAGAGTTCACCTCACAGTGGCAGGCATATCTGCGCCGTCTCGCCACCTGAGGCGTGGTGGTCGAGCGACCCTCACGCCGGTCGAGCCGATCGAGACCCGTGGCAGGGTTGACCCCGTGCACACCACCGCCGACACGCCAGTGCGGTTGGCGCGCACGTCGGCAGCGATGACCGCCCTCGTCGTGGGGTTGCTCTTCGCGGCGGTTGCCTTCCTGCTCGTCCCCTGGGACTGGGTCCCTGGCGCAGACCTGCGCCCGGTGCCGGCGTCCGAGCTGTTCACCGGCGCGGAGATCGACCGCGCAGAGGAGTTCGCCTCTGGGCAGCGGTACCTCGGCTGGGCGTCGTACTTCCTCTCGCTCCTGCTGGCTTCGGTGCTGGGCCTCACGTCGCTGGGATCGAGATTGCTACGGGCGGTGCAGGGCCGGTTGCGCTGGTGGCTCGGCGTCCCGCTCGGTGTTCTCCTGCTGCTCCTGGTGGGCCGGTTGCTGACTCTGCCGTTCTCGGCGGCCCTCCATGCCCGCAACCGGGACTACGGTCTCTCTAACCAGGCATGGGGCGCGTGGGCGGTCGATCTCGCCAAGTCGTCGTTCGTCTCCTGGGTGCTGATGTCGCTGCTGGCCCTTGTGGTCGTCGGGGCTGCCCGCCGCTCACCGAGGCACTGGTTCGCCCTGGCCGGAGGGCTCGCAATGTTGCTCACGGTCGGTGCGTCCTTCCTGTATCCGGTGGTGGTCGAGCCGCTGTTCAACAAGTTCACGCCGATGGAGGCCGGTCGCTTCAAAGCATCCGTCTTCGAGCTGGCGAAGGCCCAAGGTGTTCGCATCGACGACGTGCTGGTTGCCGACGCGTCCCGGCGCACGACGACGTTGAACGCCTACGTGTCCGGGTTCGGTGGCACCAGGCGGGTGGTGGTCTATGACAACCTGCTCGACGGCCTGCCCGCCGACCAGGCGAGAGTCGTCATCGCGCACGAGTTGGCGCACGCCGAGAACGACGATGTCCTGGTCGGAACCGCGCTGGGCGGGCTCGGCAGCGTGTTCGGGGTTGCTGTGCTGGCGCTCGTCCTCGAGGCGCGATGGTTGCGCCGGCGTTCGGAAACCGGTGGAGCCGGCGACCCGGCCGCGGTGGCGGCGATCCTGGCGCTGCTGGCCGTGGGAATGTTCGTCTCGAGTCCCGTGCTGAACACGATCAGCCGCGCCGTCGAGGCGCGTGCGGACCGCGACGCGCTCGAGGCGACCGGGCAGGACACCGTGTTCATCGAGATGCAGCACGAGCTGGCTACGTCCGCGTTGAGCGACCCGACCCCTCCGGCAGCGAGCCAGTTCTGGTTCGGCAGCCACCCGACCGTCCTGCAGCGGGCGGGCCTGCCGTCGGCCCTGGAACGTGCGTCGGGGTGAGCCGCATCCTCTTCGTCACCAACGACTTCCCTCCCCGGCGCGGTGGGATAGAGACCTTCGTGCTGGCACTGTGCCAAGATCTCGACCCGTCGCAGGTCGTCGTCTACACCGCCTCGATGCCCGGTGACCTGGAGTACGACGCGGGTCTTCGCTTTCCCGTCTACCGCGACCCGTCGTCGATGTTGCTGCCCCTGCCCTCGGTGGGTCGGCGGGTGACCGAGGTGATGCGGACTCATGAGTGTGACCGGGTGGTCTTCGGCGCCTCCGCGCCGTTGGGCCTGCTGGGGCGGCGGCTGCGCCGGGCCGGTGCCCGCGGAGTCGTCGCCCTCACACACGGCCACGAGGTGTGGTGGGCCAAGCTTCCGGTCAGTCGTCAGCTGCTACGCCTGATCGGTGACTCGGTGGACGTGATGACCTATGTCAGCCAGTGGTGCCGCGACCGGATCGCTCCCGCGCTCTCTCCTGGTGCTTCGTCCCGGATGGTGCCCCTTTTGCCCGGGGTGGACACCGACCGGTTCTACCCAGGCTGTGGGGGAGAGGAGGTACGCCGCCGTCTCGGCATCCCGTTCGACACCCCGGTCGTCGTCTGCACCGCTCGGATGGTCAGGCGCAAGGGGCAAGACACCCTGGTCAAGGCCTGGCCGGCCGTCTTGCGGTCCGTCCCCGATGCGCGTCTGCTGCTGGTCGGGGACGGGCCGAATCGAGCCAACGTCGAGCGGCTTGCGCG
>JALZKI010000020.1 GCA_030859325.1 Actinomycetota bacterium | reverse complement strand
CGGGTCACGTCGTACCTCGGTCCTACCGAGCGAAGATGAGTACCAGCACGATCGTCAGCACGACGGACACGAGCAACGAACCGAGGCAACCGAGACGGTTGCTGAAGAACAAGAACATGGCCCAGGGATACCATGTCGACGCGGTCGTATGCTCAGCCGGCCAGCGCTGTCAGGCCGTAGGCACCGGGCTGTGCAAGATATCCTTTGGTGATGAGTTGGAAGCATGGTTTGGTGGCCGTCTCGGTGATCGCCGTTGTCACGCTCCTACTCTTCACTGTCCCCAGTGTGGTCCCCGGTGTGGTCAACCGTGGGGCCGAACGAGCCGAGCTCGCCGACGACGGCGTGGTCCGGGACCCGACTGCTACTACGCAGACTTCGCAGCAGCAACCGGAAGCGGCCGCCCAGCTCAAGCCTGAAGCGCCGTCGGCAACACCCGGCCCGGCTCCTTCGCTCGACTTCGTGCTCAGCTCCTTCAACGTCCTGGGCAACAGCCACACCGCCAGAGGCGGCACACGGGTGGGAATGGCGCCGGGCGAGACGCGCATTCGGTCTGCCATCCGGCTGCTCGAGCGGCATCGGGTCGATGTCGTCGGCTTCCAGGAGCTGCAGCTTCTTCAGCTGGGTGAGTTCTTGCGCGTCACCGGAGGAAGGTATGCCGTCTATCCGGGCGACAGCAAGGGCGGACAGGGCTCGAACAACTCGATCGCCTGGCGGACGGACAAGTGGGAGCTGGTGGCCGCCGACACCATTGCCATCCCCTACTTCAACGGCAGCAGGTGGCCGATGCCCGTCGTGCTCCTGCGTGACCGCGACACGGGGCTGAGCGCCTACTTCTCCAACTTCCACAACCCGGCCAGCACCCCTCGGCACCCGAACCAGGGTCGCTGGCGCAGGTTGGCCCTCGCGAAAGAAGTCGCCCTGGTCAACCGCCTCATGGCCAAGACCGACTACCCGGTGTTCCTGACCGGGGACCTGAACCAGCGGGAGAGCGCCTTCTGCACCATCACCAAGGGCACGGCGATGGTTGCCGCGAACGGTGGCGGTCACGCAGGGTTCTGCCGTCCACCGCCCAAGCCCGGGATCGACTGGATCTTCGGCTCGACCGGCGTCAGCTTCACCAACTACCGGGCGGACCGGAGCCCGTTGGTCAACCGCACGACCGACCACCCGATGATCGTCAGCGACGTCCGGATCAGGGGCGGAGCGGCTCGGCGTTGAGCCCAGCCTCGTCGCTACGAGGTGGCCTCAGCGAAGACCGATGATGCGAGAACACGACGGCCACGCGCCCCAGCCTTGGCTGCGCCGCACGCGTTCGGCCACCACGATCTGCTCGCGCTTGGCGGCTCGGTGTGCGTTACGCGCGAACTTCCGGCCACCGTAGGCCTTCCACGTGGGCGAACTGAACTGCAGACCGCCGTAGTAGCCGTTGCCGGTGTTGATGTGCCAACGGCCACCGGACTCGCACTGAGCGAGTCGTTCCCACGTGCGCAGTGTGGCGGCTTGGGCCGGCGCCGTGGCCAGGAGCGGGGCAAGAACCGCGATTGTCGCCAGAACCAGAGCTGAGAAGAACATGCGTGAGCGCATGAGTGAACCCGACCTCTCCAACGCCTGCGAGGTGAGCTGTCGGGTTCGGGCAGAAGATTTGCCCGGCCACCCCACCGAGCTCCGGTGGAGTAGGCCTCACCCCAAGGTGTCGCGTCGAGACGAACCGGTCGCGATGGGTAGCCGACCGGTTCGTCATGACGAGGCACCACGATCTTGGGTCCCCCGCTCCTGTCCGCGGTTGTGCTCGAAGGGTCCGGCTGGTGTGGACAGGATTGGGCGAAGCCCCAGACGGTGCCCCGCGTCAGCGAGACCAGGGAATGCTACGCACACCCGTACGAGCAAAGCAATGGCTGCGCGCTGTGGCTTCGACGAACAGACACCGAAGCGCCCGCCAGCCTTGCCAGGGAGGGCCGTCGGACGAGGCTGTGACTAGACAATCACGCGTTGCCTAGCGCGTTAGTCACCGCGATCTCGATGACAACTCGCTGAGGGTTCGCCCGCGGCGGGCGATAGCGCTCGGAATACAGCCGTTCGGCGAGCGCCACTGACTCGGTGTCCTCGCGCACCACCGCGCGTCCTTCAAGAGTCGCCCACCGACGTCCGTCGACTTGGCACACCGCAACCGGAGCCCCGGCGCCGGAGGTGCTTGCCTCCGCGATGTTGCGGACCTTTCGAGATGTGCTCGAGCTGATCACCCGGGCAAGACCGCCGACCGGATCGAACGTCACGCCCACTGGCACCACGTGGGGGCTGCCGTCGGCGCGGAGGGTGGTAAGTGTGCACAGGTGCCGCTCCGCCCAGAAGGCGCAGTAGGCGCTGCTCAGATCGCTCGGGTCGAAAGCCATCGGCTCACAGCGCTTCGAGCGACTTCTGCATCTCCTTCGCCGCGTCATCGCCCAGCTTCTTGAGGGGGAAGGCCATCAGCGGGTCAACCAGCTTCGCGACCTTCCTGAACTCGAACTCCGCGACGTAGGTGACCGTCGTCGCCGTTTCGTCACCCTCGAAGGTCAAGGTGTCGGTGGCGGTGAGCGACTTGTTCTCCCCGCGCAGTCGCAACAGGTGGTGCGGCTCGATGTCGATGACCGTGTAGATCACCTCGGTCTCCCTGCCCAGGAACTTCGAGACATTGTGGTAGACGGTCCCCAGGCCGCCGTCCCCGGAGCGCCGCTCGGTCCTGACCGTTCCGGGGTCCCAGTCGTTGGTGCTGGTGAAGTCGGACAGGTACTCCCACACCCTGGTGAGGGGCCGGTCCACGTGGACGATACGTTCGATTCGCTGCATCTGAACTCCTGTTGCTTGTCATCATTTCCTGCCGTCACGGGTGGGAAGCGAAACGCCGGTCCTTGCGCTCGCGCCTCTGGCTTGTGCCGACTGCGCCACTGCTGTTGCCATTGTGCGCCCTGGCGTCCTCATAGCGTGACATGGCGATGCGCATGTGGACGACCATTGGTCCGTGCAGGTGGAACGGCCCGGTTAGGGTGCTCTGATGTCCACCCGTGACCTGGCGGCAGCCGCCGAAGTCCTTCATGCCCGCAACGCCGTCGCGGTCGTCTTCGCGCTCAATGGGTTCGCCTTCGCCACGTGGATCTCCCGTATTCCCGAGGCCCGTGACGCCCTCGACCTCACGCCGGGTCAGCTCGGCACGCTTCTGCTCGCGCTCTCGCTCGGCTCGGTGCTGTCACTGCCGTCCGCGGGTCTCTGGGTTTCCCGGTTCGACGCTTCAAAGGTCGTCGTTGGAGCCGCTCTGGTCGACGCTGTGGGTCTTGCCCTCGCCGGTCTGGGTGCCGGCAACCTGGAAGAGTCCTGGGTCACCGCGGTCGGTCTGTTTCTTCTCGGCGTCGGGTCGGGGACCTGGGACGTGGCGATGAACGTCGAGGGTGCCGCGGTCGAGCGGGAGCTGGCTCGCACGGTGATGCCCCGGTTCCACGCGGCGTTCAGCCTGGGCACCGTCGTCGGCGCGACAGTCGGTGCAACGGTCTCTGCCCTTTCGACGCCACTTTTCCTGCATCTGAGCACGGCCGCCGTGATCGTGGCCCTTACTCCGGTGCTCGTCGTACCCAGCTTTCTGCCCGCCAGGACCACAGCCGCCGCCGGGGGGGGCCAGAGACCGCACCCGCTTCGCGCATGGCTCGAGCCGCGCACGGTGGCGATCGGGGCGATGGTGCTCGCCATGGCGCTCACCGAAGGAGTCGCCAACGACTGGCTCGCGGTGGCGCTGGTCGACGGGTACGGCGCGCCGGCGTGGGTGGGCGCGAGCGGGTTCGCCCTTTTCGTGGTCGCGATGACCATCGGGCGACTCGGTGGGCCTGTGCTCCTGGACCGGTTCGGGCGGGTGCCGGTCCTGTGGTCGAGCATGGCCGTGGCCGCGCTCGGGGTAGCCCTGGTGGTCTTCGGTGTGCTGCTGCCGCTGGTAGCGGCCGGGATCGTGCTCTGGGGGCTTGGCGCTTCGCTAGGGTTTCCCGTCGGGATGAGCGCTGCCGCTGATGACCCAGCGCATGCGGGCGCCCGGGTCAGCGTGGTCTCGACGGTCGGATACACCGCGTTCCTGGCCGGCCCGCCCTTGTTCGGTTTCCTCGGTGACCGCGTCGGCGTGCTGCACGCACTGCTGCTGCTGGCGATCCTCCTGATTCCTTCGGCGCTGGCCGTCCCAGCCGCGCGCGAGCGACGGGTAGGTTAGGCTTGCCTTAGTCCCGACCGCTGTGCCGAACCTGGAGATCTCTGCCGATGCCCCGTCCGTTCGTCGCGGCCTCCCTTGCCCTCACCCTGACTGTCTCGGGTTGTGGCTTCCTGGGGATCGGCGACGAACCGGCCGACGTCCAGGTCTACTCCGCGCGCCACTATGACCTCGAGGAGGCGTTCGCGGACTTCACCGAGGAGACTGGCATCACCGTCGACTTCTTGTACGGCGAGGACGCCGAACTACTCGAGCGGCTCAAGTCCGAGGGTGACCAGACACCTGCCGACCTCTTCATGACCGTAGACGCTGGCAGCCTGTGGAACGCTGCAAGACAGGACGAGTTCGCCGCGATCGACTCGACGGCCCTCGACACTTCCGTGCCCGAGGACCTGCGTGATCCGCAGGGGCGGTGGTACGGCCTCGCACTCCGGGCGCGCACCGTGGTCTACAACCCCGACAACGTCGACCCGTCCGAGTTCGACACCGAGGAGACCTACGCCGGGCTAACCGACCCTAAGTGGCAGGGGCGACTGTGCATGCGCGACGAGACGGCGTCGTACACCCAGTCCCTCGTGGCAAGTCTGATCGACCTGCACGGGCGCGCCGAGGCGCTCGGCATCGTCGAGGGCTGGGTCGCGAACGGGGTTGAGGTGATGAGCAACGACATCCTGCTGCTCGAGGCAGTCGATGCCGGGAACTGTGACGTGGCGATCACCAACCACTACTACCTGGCTCGCGAGCTGGAGGAGAACCCGGACCTGAACGTCGAGCCGTTCTGGGCGAGCCAGGAGGGCGCGGGCACTCATGTAAACATCTCCGGTGCCGGCATCGTGAAGTCCTCCGACAACCCGAAGCAGGCGCGCAGGCTGATCGAGTGGCTGGCCTCGAAGGGACAAAGTGACTTCGTCGACGCCAACCACGAGTACCCCGTCAACCCAGGCGTCGAGCCGGAGCCGATGATCGCCGGGTGGGGTGACTTCAAGCGGATGCCGCTCAACGCCGAGGCGTACGGGGACCTGAACGCCGAGGCCGTGGACGTGATGGCCGAGGCCGGCTACCGGTGAGTCCCCCCGGGCAGCCCACGAAGGTAGATCCCAGGCCGGGGCGGCCGCAGGGTCCGCTCGGCGTACGACCGGGCCGTCGGGGCCGGCTTCAGAAGGCGACCGGAGCGCGTCCTGCGTGGTCGCTGATGATCCTTGGGATCGCGGCGCTTGTAGCCACCCCGGTGCTCGCCGTCGTAGTCGACGGCCTCCTCGGAGGAACCACCAGCCTGCCCAGAGGACTGGGAAGCATGATCCTCACCACGCTGACGCTCATGGTCGGCGTCGGCATCGGTACGGCGGTCCTCGGCGCCGGGCTGGCATGGCTCGTCACGGCCTACCGGTTCCCGCTTCGCGACACCCTGGTCTGGCTGCTCGTGCTGCCGCTGGCCATGCCGGCCTACATCCTCGGTTTCGTGTTCCTCTCCGTCTTCGACTACTCCGGGCCCGTCCAGTCCGGACTGCGAGCGGCGCTCGGGCCCGACGTCTGGGCGCCCGAGGTCCGCTCGTTGTCCGGCGCGATCCTGGTGATGTCGCTGACGCTCTACCCCTACGTCTACCTGCTGGCGCGCAACGCTCTGGTCGAGCAGTCACCCGGGACCTACGACGCCGCACGAACCCTCGGCGCGAGCCGAAGCCGGGCCTACTGGCGGGTGCTGCTGCCGTTGGCACGGCCCTCGCTCGCGGCCGGCCTCGCCCTGGTCATGATGGAGACACTGACCGACTTCGCCACGGTGCAGTACTTCAACGTGCGCACGGTCTCCGTCGGGGTCTACCTGGTGTGGAAGGGCGCCTTCGACTTCCGGTCCGCGACCCAGCTGTCGATGCTCGTGCTGCTGTTCGCGGTTGCCGTGCTCGCCGGGGAACGGTTCCTACGCGGACGTTCCCGCTACCACCAGAAGGGCGGCCGTGGCCAAGGCCTGCAGCCGTGCGCGATGTCCGGCTGGCGTGCCTGGAGCGCGACCGCGATGTGCCTGGTCGTGCTGGGTGCCGGCTTCGTCGTTCCCGTGGCCCGGCTGCTGGCCTGGGCCGTCGACGACATCTTGGCGGACCCGGGCAGCATGCTCGACCCGCGCTTCGTGGAGTATCTGGTGAACAGTCTTCTCGTGGCACTGCTCGCAGCAGTGGCCTGCGTTGTGCTGTCGCTGGTCTTGGGCCACGGGCTGCGGCTCGGCGGTGGCCGGGTCGCTCGGGCAGCCGCACAGCTGACCACGTTCGGGTACGCCGTCCCTGGCGCCGTGGTCGGCATCGGGGTGCTGCTGGTGTTCGCGCACCTCGACAACATGCTGAGAGCGGTGGGCATCGCCGGCGGAACAGGTCTCCTGGTCACCGGCTCGGTCCTCGGCATTCTCTACGCCTACGTCGTCCGCTTCCTGGCGCCGGCCTACCAGGCGGTCGACGCCAGCTTCCTGAAGGTCTCGCCGAGCATGACGCTGTCCGCGCTGAGCCTGGGTGCCTCGCCCCGACGAGTCCTGACTCGCGTCCATCTCCCGCTGGTGCGTCCTGGTGTGGCGGTGGCGTTGATGCTGGTGATGATCGACGCCGTGAAGGAGCTTCCCATCGTGCTGCTCCTTCGCCCGTTCGGGTTCACTACGGTGTCGGTGTGGGTCTACGAACTTGCCTCGGAGAACTTCTGGGAGAAGGCGGCGCTTCCTGCGCTCGTCATCGTCGCCGTCGCGGTCGTGCCGGTCTTCTACCTGATCGGCCAGGTCCGGCTCGTCGACGCCCACCGGCGGGTCGGCTGACATGGGCGTGGCCGTGCTGAGGCAGCCGGCGCACTCCGCCGCTGCGGTCGCGTTCCCGGCGCTCGTCCTCGACGGCGTGACCAAGAGGTACGGCGCCGTGCCGGCTGCTCGTTGCCTGCACCTGAGCGTCGAGCCCGGTGAGCTGCTGACCCTGATCGGCCCCTCCGGCTGCGGGAAGTCCACCACCCTTCGCCTCGTGGCTGGTCTCGAGCAACCCGACGAGGGCCGTATCGTCATCGCCGGTGAGACCGCCGCGGATCCCCGACACTGGCAGCCTCCGGAGTGCCGTCGCGTAGGGCTGGTGTTCCAGGATCTTGCGCTGTTCCCGCACCTGAGCGTGACGAGCAACGTCGCCTTCGGTCTCGACAAGCTTGCCCGTCCCGAGCGCACCCGGCGCGTCGGCGAGGTGCTCGAGCTCGTGCGCCTCGGGCATCTCGCCTCCCGGTATCCACATGAGCTCTCCGGTGGTGAGCAGCAGCGTGTGGCGCTGGCCCGTGCCCTGGCCCCCCGCCCGGCCGTCGTACTGCTCGACGAACCATTCTCGAGCCTGGACGAGAACCTGCGCGCACAGGTCCGTGCCGACACCGTTGCCGTGCTCCGTGAGACCGGTACGACGGCGATGCTGGTCACCCACGACCAGACCGAGGCGCTGTCCACAGGAGACCGCGTTGTGGTCATGCGTGAGGGCGTCATCGAGCAGGCGGACACTCCACAGCGGGTGTTCGAGTTCCCCTCGAGCCGGTTCGTCGCGTCCTTCATGGGTGAGGCAGACTTCCTTCCCGCCCACGTCCACGACGCTTTGCTGACCTGCGAGATCGGGGTCGTGTCCACGGTGCCGGGATGGGCCAACTGCGAGGTCGACGTGGACGTGGTGCTCCGTCCGCACGAGGTGGCACTCGCCGTCGACCCGTCTTCGGCGGCAAGGGTCGTCGGGGTGGAGTACCACGGCGCGTTCGTGCTGCACACCGTCGTGCTCGGCTCCGGGGACACGCTGCGTTCGTGGCAGGCGCACTCGGTCCGGCATCCGATCGGAACCAGGGTGGCGGTGAGCGTCGTACCCGGCATCGCGCCCACCCTGTTCGTGGGTGACGAAGCGGTCACCTCCCCGCCCAGCCCGTCGCCGTAACTCAAGGTCGGAGTCCCCAGCACCGGGAAAGACGGTGATCTGGGCGTGTACCTTTCCTCCGGTGACGACACTGAGCCTGAGCTCTGATCCCGCCCTCGACGAGGAACGCCGCCGCGGCCTGCGGCAGATGCGCACCGTGGCGGTCTCCTTGCTGGTTCTCGCGGCGCTGGTCTACCTGCTGACCCTCGAGCAGGACGGCGCCCTCGGCTTCGTCAACGCCGGCGCGGAGGCGTCGATGGTCGGCGCGATCGCTGACTGGTTCGCGGTGACCGCACTCTTCAAGCACCCGATGGGGCTTCCCATCCCGCACACGGCGCTGGTGCCGCGGCGCAAGGAGATGCTCGGTCGCAGCCTTCAGGAGTTCGTCGGAGAGAACTTCCTCCAGGAGGAGGTCATCCGCGAGCGGATGGGAGTCGCCCAGGTCAGTAGGCGGGTCGGAAAATGGCTCGGCGACCCGGCCAACAGCCGTCGTGCCGTGGACGAGGCGAGCAGTGTGCTCAGGATCGGGCTGAACACGGTCCGCGACGAGGACGTCGTGGCCCTCGTCGAGGAGGCACTCCTCCCGCGGTTGATCGAGGAGCCGATCAGCCCTGTGGCGGGAAGCCTGCTCGACGAGATCGTGCGGGACGGCGCGCACCACGGGTTGGTCGACCTGGTGCTCGACGAGGCACACCGGTGGCTGCTGGGGAACGAGGAGACGTTCCTCGACGTCGTGGGGGAGCGTGCGCCGTGGTGGTCCCCGCCGACAGTGAACGAACGGGTCACCCGCCGTCTTTACCTCGAGGCGGTGCGCTGGGTCGTCGACATCCGCGACGACCCTCACCACCATGCACGTTCCGCCCTCGACGACGCGCTCGAGCAGCTCGCCGCCGACCTGCTCACCGACCCTGCGACGCAGGAGCGTGCCGAGCGGCTCAAGGTCCGGCTTCTCAGACACCCGCAGCTCGTAGTGACCGGCACTTCTCTGTGGAAGGCCTTCCGCAGCGCACTGCTGGCCTCCCTCGAGGATTCCGAGGGCCTGCTCCGGCAACGAGGTCAGCGCGAGCTGGGCCGGTTCGGGGAGCGGCTGGTCGCGGACGAGCCGCTGCGGGTCAAGCTCGACGGGTACGTCGCCGACCTGGCCGTCTTCGCGGTCGGAAGGTACGGCGACGAGCTCACCGCCGTCATCACGCACACCATCGACCGGTGGGACGGACAGGAGGCGGCGCGCAAGATCGAGCTGCACGTCGGGCGGGACCTTCAGTTCATCCGGATCAACGGCACAATTGTCGGCGGCCTTGTCGGGGTGCTGATCCATACGGTCAGCGTGCTGGTCTCCTGACCCTCGACGTGCGGCTGGAAGAATGAGTGCTGTGCCGACATCACGTCCTGTCCAGATCCGCGACGAGTCCATCCGGCTCGGTCAGCTCCTCAAGCTCGCCGACCTCGTCGACAACGGCGCGGAGGCCAAGCCCCTGCTCATGCAAGGGTCGGTGCGCGTCAACGGCGAGCAGGAGACACGTCGTGGACGGCAGCTTGGTGACGGTGACACGGTGCAGGTCGGCGGGGAGTCCATCGTTGTCAGGACGCTGGGTCATCCGCGCTGACGGCTCGCCGGGAGGTCAGCGGACGTCGAGCAGGTCGACGACGAAGATCAGGGTTTCGCCAGGCTTGATCACGCCACCCGCGCCACGGTCGCCGTACCCGAGGTGCGCCGGGATGACGAGCTTGCGCCGGCCGCCGACCTTCATCCCGTTCACGCCCTCGTCCCAGCCCGAGATGACCTGTCCCGCTCCGAGCCGGAACGAGAGCGGTTCGCCACGGTTGTAGGAGGCGTCGAACTCCTCGCCGGTGGAGTGCGCCACGCCGACGTAGTGCACGGACACCGTCTTGCCGGACGCTGCTTCGGGACCGTCGCCGGCAGCGATGTCGGTGACCTCGAGGTCGTTGGGAGGCGGAGTGTCGGGGAAGTCGATCTCGGGCTTCTCGGGCGTGGTCGGCATCGCGCCGCCTTTCGTTGCAAGCGTTGTGAACCGGTCTCCAAGCGGTATGCCCCTACGAGAGCGGCCGTAACCTCGCGACCTGTCCCGAAACCCGCAGCCCGCAGCTAGTCATATCGGACCAGAGACAATGCCCAAACGGCTACATGGGCTCAGCGGGAGTGTGCACGACTCGGGGCACGTCTTCGACCAAAGGGGGATCCTATGAAGATGGTCCACAAGACCGTTACAAGACGCGAGTTCTGAGCGTTCGCGAATCAGCGGTGTGGCCAGGCGAGCGTGGCGAAAGCATGCGCCGCTCGTGGCCGGGACATCACTTTCTCGGCCGCATCCAGCTGTGCTTCAAGAGCAGCGTCAGCTCTGTGCGGAGTGCACGTATGTGTTGAGCTGGTCGCGCTCGAACTCGAGCTCGCTCATGCGGCTCTTCACCACGTCTCCGATGCTGATGATCCCGCTCAAGGAGCCGTTCTGGAGAACCGGGACGTGGCGGATACGTTTCTGCGTCATCACCAGCATCAAGTCGATGACTGCATGGTCGCCCTCACACGTGTGCACCTCGGAGGTCATGATCTCCGAGACAGCGGAGTCGAGCACGGACTCGTCCTCATGCAGTCGTCGAACGACGTCACGCTCGGAGACGATGCCCTCGAGCGAGGTGCCGTCGCTGCTCACGACAAGAGCCCCCACGTTGTGCTCCGCCAGGAGGGCGAGCAGGTCACGAACGGTTGCGTCGGGTCGCACGGTGACGACCTCCCGGCTGGACTTGGCCGAAAGCACCTCGTTGATCCGCATCGGGCCACCTCCACGTAGGACGTTCGGTCACTTGCGAGAAGGCTAGCCAACAGAGTGCACCGGCGATAGTGATTGGATGGTCTCGTGTGGAGCAGCGGCCGCATCGGCCCGGCGGCGTTCGTCTCGATGATGGGCTGGCTGTCGATCGTGCTGTGGCTGGACTCCGACGGCGGATTGTGGCTGCAACGGGGGTTGGGCCTCGGCACCTGGCTCGTGCTTCTCCTCGCCCTGAGTCGGGTCAGCCCCGTGGTGCGCGTGCAGACCGTGGTTGTGGTCGCGTTGGCCACCGCAGTGGAGTACATCTTCAGCCCGACCCTCGAGGTGTATCTCTACCGCTTCGACAACGTCCCGATGTACGTTCCCCCGGGTCACGGGCTTGTCTACCTCTCCGCGTTCGCCCTCGGCCACACACGTTTCGTCGAGACGCACATGCGTGCCTGTGTCTCGCTCGTGCTGCTGGCGGGTGGGATGTGGGCCGGCCACGGTCTGTTCCTCGCGCAGAGGCAGGACGCCTTGGGCGCCTTCTGGTACGCCTGTCTCGTCTGCTTCTTGCTGTGGGGGCCGTCCAAGGCGGTCTACGTCGGTGCGTTCGCCGCGGTCAGCTATCTCGAGCTGCTCGGGACCGAGCTCCGCACCTGGGTGTGGCAGGCGCATGACCCGACAGGACTCGTGTCGATCGGCAACCCGCCCTCGGGTGCCGCGGGTGGGTACGGCTGGTTCGACCTGGCCGCGCTCGCCACGTCGCCGTACCTCCTGCGGCTGACCTCACGCGGGCGGTCTGTCAGTCGAGATCAGTCTCCGGATGGGCTGACCGCCCCTCCGGCTGGGTCGCTCGACGCGCGCTGATGTCGTGCAGACGTCCGGCCGGGCGTCGTACGGCGTCGGGGTCGTCCTCGTTGTCGGGCAGGGAACCGAGGAAGGCGAGGACCTGCTCGTGCAGCCGGCCGTTGCTGGCGAGGGCGTTCCCGCCGAGGGGGCCCGCGGTGCCGTCCAACGAGGTGAAGGCGCCTCCCGCCTCACGCACGATCACGTCGAGCGCGGCCATGTCATGCAGCTCGAGCTCCGGCTCTGCGGCGATGTCGACCGCGCCTTCGGCGACCAGCATGTAGGACCAGAAGTCTCCGTAGGCACGGGTGCGCCAGCAGCGACGCGCCAGCGCGAGCAGGTCCTGAAGCCGGTCGCGCTCCTCCCATCCGGTCAACGAGGCGTAGGAGAACGATGCCTCCTCCAGACGTGACACGTCGGAGACCCGGCACTCGGTGGCCCGCAACAGGGACCTGCCGGTCCACGCACTCCCGTCCTTCATGGCCCACCAGCGGCGGTTGAGCTGCGGTGCGGACACGACACCCACAACGACCTCGTCCTCGACCATCAGTGAGATCAGTGTCGCCCAGACCGGTACGCCTCGCACGAAGTTCTTGGTGCCGTCGATCGGGTCGACAACCCAACACCGCTGGCTGAACCCGGTCGACCCTTGCTCCTCGCCGAGCACGGCGTCGCGCGGCCGGGCCCGTGACAGGGCGCGCCGGATGCCCTTCTCGACCGACTCGTCGGCATCGGTGACGGGTGTGAGATCCGGCTTGTTGACCACGTGCAGGTCCATCGCCTTGTACCGGTCGGTGGACAACGAGTCGGCGTCATCGGCGAGAACGTGCGCCAGTCGCAGGTCGTCGGTGAAGTTCGTGGCCATGGGGCACAGGCTATTCCTCCCTTGGCTCAATCGGCCTCGCCACGCTCACGGCTCGCCAGCAGCCGCCGGAACGATTCCACCCTGGCCCGCTCGCTCAGGCCCTCGTCGACCGCGTCGTCGAGCCCACACTCGGGCTCCTGCTCCCCGTGCGTGCATCCGCGGGGGCAGCCATCGGTGAGCTCGGCCAGGTCGGGGAACGCCGCGATCAGCTCTCGTGGATCGACATGAGCGAGGCCGAAGGACCGGATGCCGGGAGTGTCGACGATCCATCCGTCCCGTTGTCCGTCGGTCGCGGGCAGGCGCAGCATCACCGCCGAGGTCGAGGTGTGTCGGCCACGCCCGGTGATCGCGTTCACGTGCCCGATGGCGCGAGTCGCCCCGGGGACCAGGCCGTTGACCAGGGTGGACTTGCCCACCCCGCTGTGTCCGATGAGGACGCTGATCCGTCCTTCGAGCCGCCGCCGGATGTCGGAGAGCTCGAGGCCGCGCTGGGTCACGACATACGGGACACCCAATGGCCGGTAGATGGACAGGAGTGTCTCCGGGTTTCCCAGGTCGGGCTTGGTCAGGCACAGAAGCGGTTCGAGACCGGCGTCGTAGGCCGCCACGAGCGCACGGTCGATCAGCCTTGGGCGCGGCTCGGGGTCGGCCAACGCGGCAACCACGACGAGCTGGTCGGCGTTGGCCACGATGACGCGTTCGACCGGGTCGTCGTCATCGGCGGTACGGCGCAGCACGGTGCGCCGATCCACGACCTCAACGATTCTGGCCAGGGTGTCGCCGTCACCGCTGACGTCTCCGACCACACGGACCCGGTCGCCCACTACCACGCCCTTGCGTCCGAGGGGACGCGACTTCATCGCCGTCACGGTCCGGTCCCCGCTGCCGGCATACGCGGTCGGGACATCGACCAGACACCTGAACCGACCCCGGTCGACGGTCACCACCATCGCGTCGACAGCGTCGTCGTAGGTGGGTCGGTCCTTGGTGCGGGGACGGGTGTGCCTTCGCGGACGGTCGAAACGGCCCGAGTCGGCGTACTCTTCGTATCTGGGTCCCGCCAACTAGAACAGCCTCGACCACTCGTCGGCGAAGCCGGGAAACGTCTTGGCCGTGGTGGCGATGTTCTCGACGAGCACGCCGTCGACCGCGAGGCCGACGACGACACCGGCGTGCGCCATCCGGTGATCGGCGTAGGTGCGGAATGCGCCTCCGTGCAGGCTCGACGGGCGGATGTCGAGCCCGTCCTTGGTCTCTTTCACCTCGGCCCCGAGGTTGGCGAGCTCCGTGGCCAGTGCCTGCAGCCGGTCGGTCTCGTGGCCGCGGATGTGGGCGACCCCGCGCAGACATGACGGCGACTTCGCCAGCGCGCACATCGCTGCGACGACGGGAGTCAGCTCGCCCACTTCGTGGAGGTCGTAGTCGATGCCCTCGAGAACACCTGTTCCCCTCACCGTGAGCCCGTGCTCCGTGAGCTCCACGGAGCCGCCCATCAACGCCGCGATCTCACGTATTGCGTCACCCGCCTGGGTGGTGGACCGCGGCCAGTCGCGCACGGTCACCTGCCCGCCGGTGGCCAGAGCCGCAGCCAGGAACGGGGCGGCGTTCGACAGGTCCGGCTCGATGACGACGTCGGCTGCGCGTACCGGTCCGGGTGCTACGCGCCACCGGTCGGCGTCGCTGTCGTCGACGTCGACCGCGTGCAACCGCAGTTGAGCGACGGTCATGTCGATGTGCGGAAGCGAGGGGACCGGCTTCCCTTCGTGGCGCACGTCGACCCCGTCGTCGTACCTGCTGCCGGCCAGTAGCAACGCCGAGACGAACTGGCTGGAAGCGGACGCGTCTATGGTCACCCTCCCGCCGCGGACGCTTCCTTGACCCATGAGCGTGAACGGCAAAGTGCCCCGATCCTCGTCCTCGATGGCGACGCCGAGTCCGCGCAGGCCCCGAAGGACCTCGCCCATCGGACGGGTCCGAGCATGCGGGTCCCCGTCGAAGGTGATGTGGCCGGTGGCCAACGCCGCCACTGGAGGGACGAAGCGCATCACGGTCCCCGCCAAGCCACAGTCGATAGTGGCGGAGCCGTGGATTCTGCCGGGGACGACCGACCAGTCCTCTGCCGAAGAGTCGATGTCGGCACCGAGGCCACCTAGCGCCTTGGCCATCAGCTCGGTGTCGCGCGAGCGCAACGCCGCTCTCACCGTCGACGGGCCGTCGGAGAGCGCTGCGAGCACCAACGCCCGGTTGGTCAAAGACTTCGACCCGGGAAGCGACACTGTTGCGTGCACCGGCCCAGTGGCCGTCGGCGCAGGCCAAGGCACGGACGCTGTACGGGACGCCGGCTCGGTCACGAGACGAGATTACTCGTGATGCGTCAACGCGTCCGGCCTCGCGGGGTCCGTCCGACCTCGCGCGTCCGTCCGGCCTCGCGGGGTCCGTCCGGCCTCGCGCGTCCGTCCGGCCTCGCGCGTCCAGCACTTCCCACGACGAACCTGCACCTACCTTGACGAACTCGCCGAGGGAAGTGCAGGTTCATCGACATACCTTGGGGAAGCTGTGACAGCAGAGGCTTAGCGCTTCACGCTCTTGGCGGCGAGCTTCGCCTCGCGCCGAGCGGACTTGGCGAGGTGGCGGGTCTCGCGGCGTGCTCCGGTCGCGACGTGCTTGGCACGCCAGGCGAGACCGGGCCTGCCCTCGGTGTCCACGCTTGCCAGGATCAGCCCACCGAGCATGGAGACGTTCTTGAAGAAGTGCACCTGCTGGTTGGACTTCATCGCCTTGTCGCTCTCCTCCCAGAATCGGTGTCCTCCCACGGTCGTCGGCACGAGGGTCGCCGCCAGGACAAGTGAGGACAGCCGAGGCGCACGACCGGTCGCGAGCGCCAGTCCGGCCAGAATGTGCACGCCGGCGTTGATGCGGACCCACGTTTCGGCGTCCTTCGGCAGGTCCACGTTGGGCACCGCCCGCTGCGCCATCGGCACCGCCTTGTCGGTCACGGGCTTCGCCTGCTGAGCGGCCCATTCACTGTTCCTCAGTGAACTGACCCCTCCCGCGACAAACATCGAGGCGAGCATCGGGCGTGCGAGGAGTCTGGTAAGCGTCATGCGTTCTCCATACCCCGCCGAGATCCCCCTTACGCCTGTGCTGAAGATTCGCTTCGGCTTAGAGAGCCAAGGGGGTGCAGGTCGCGCGAGAACAGTTGGCCCCTCGCCGGGGGCCTTGCTCGACGATGGAATGGGTGCATTGAAAACGGATCGTCACTCATCGTTGTCGCTGCTTGGATCAGCGTCGCCAGTCTCGCCGGAGTCATGGTGTTTGTCGTGACCGTTGCCGTTGCCGTTGCCGTGCTCCGTGTGCCCCTTACCGCCGCCAGGGTTGCCACTGTTACCGCCGTCGCCGCCGTCACCGGGGTCACCCGGGTCGCCGCCGCCCACACCGTCGCCGTCGCCGCCGTCACCGGGGTCACCCGGGTCGCCGTCACTGGGGTCACCCGGGTCGCCGTCACCGGGGTCACCCGGGTCGCCGCCGCCCACACCGTCGCCGTCGCCGCCGTCACTGGGGTCACCCGGGTCGCCGTCACCGCCGTCACCGGGGCCATCGCCATGGCGGCCGTCGTCTTCAGCGTGTCCACCGGGCCCATGGTCCCCGCCATCTGCGTTGTCCGCGGCCAAGTCATCGGCACCCAAAGACTGAGGAGCACCATCGCTGGAGCCGGCTGGGACCCGAGCGCCACCATCGGCCTGGCCACGCGGAGTCAGCGCCACGAGCACGCCTGCATCGCGCTGGTTCACCAGGCGCAGCAGGTTCACAGGGCCACCTTTAGCCTGCACAGCCAGGTCGGACAGTCTCGAAGCACCGATGCTCGAGTTGAGCTCACGTGCCGCGCTGATGACCGAGGGAAGGGGAGCGGGGGCCGCGTGCGGCGCGACCGACCTAGTCGCCGCCCCCAAGGGCTCGTCCGCGCTTGCGACACTACCGCCGTCCTGGCTTGGGGCCACGAAGCCGAGGGCAGCCACCGTGGCGACCCCCGCTGCGATGGCGCCCGCCGTGGTCGCACCTGCATTGGCCCCAACCACGTCGCGCATGCGACCAAGAACAGCAATCAGGCCAGTGACTCCCACGCCTCCTGTTGCCGAGCAGTAACCTGCTGCGGCTGTGCCGAGCAGGAGCGGCGCGATGATGCCGGAGAGGTTGGAGTTGACCTCAGTCAGTTCCAGGTGCATCGCCGTACACCGACGGCATTCGTCGAGGTGCTCCGAAACCTTGCCGTTGTCACGTCGCGAGAGGCCTTCGCGCACGTAGGCGCCGAGATGCTCGGTAACCCACCGACACTCGTCGGCGGAGATGTCGGAAAGGTGCATAGTCAAGAACGCCTGACGAAGCCCCTCTCGTGCACGGTAGGCGAGTGCCGAGACCGAGTTGGCGCTCATTCCCAATAGAGGTGCGATCTCGGCTGGCTTCTGACCCTCGACCTCGAGGTGCCAGAGCACCATCTGCCAGCGCTCCGGCAGTGATGCGAACGCCTTGGCCGCAGCACCGTTCTCGAAGCTGGCCACGGCGGTGTCGGTGAAGGGGACGCCGGGGTCGAACAACGACATGTCGTCAGCGGTGTGGAGCCTTGCCCCGGACCTCACCTTGTCGATGTGTAGTCGGCGGACCACGGTCAACAGGTAGGCGCGGAAAGCGACGTCCGGCCCGCCGCCGCCCTGGAGGAGTTGGAGGAGCTTCGTGAACGCGTCGGAGACGAGGTCGTCTGCATCAGGTCCTCGAACCAGGTACCGGCCAAGGCGGTTCGCAGCGTCGACGTGCCTGGAGAAAAGGTCTCCGAAGGCAGCGCCGTCCCCGCCGCGTACGCGCGCGATCAGTTCGGCGTCGCTTGGCGTCACGAGTTCGCTCAGCAGGTCAGTCATCAATACAAGATCCTGTTCCGAAGCGCGTGACTCGATGCCACGCGGGACCACTGTGCACAAAATAGGCCCTATGGCCCCGAAAAGATACTGTTTGAGGGAATACGTGCTTGCTGAGAACTGGACTACTGAAAATTCCGCTCGGAACCACGTCACGAACCCGACGCCGGGCCGTCTCAACAGTGCAGTGGCACTCGTCGGGGAGTGCGCTGTGCACACGGGAGGAGGCGGCGATGGCGCTCTTCGAGTCTTTCGAACGAAGCTCCGAGACGGAGGACCAGACCTACGGGCGGAAGCTGCTTGGAGTGGTTCGGCGAAAGTTGCCGATGCGCTTCGAGGCGGTGGGGGAAGCTCTTGTGTCTGGGAGAAGCGCCGTTGCCGCCTGCGCAGTCGTCGGTCGCGACGTAGCCCGAGATGGTGCCGCCCTGGGAGAGGCACTTGATGGGCTGCGCGCGACCTACCGGCTGGTCAAACGGGCCGCTCCCGACTTCGAGGCCGCCGAAGCACTTTCGGTGGCATGGTCAGAGGCCACCCTGGAGTATCTCCACCAGCTGTCCTGCGAAGACCCGCTCACCGGGCTCGCCAGTCTCGCGCATGTGCGCACTCGTCTTGCGGAGCTCTACCGGCACGCCGAGCAGGCGGGCACCTGGCTGCAGTCGAGTCACGCCCTCGTGGTCGTGGAGGTGGCCTTCCTCCATCCCGTCGACGCCACTGAGCATCCCTTCACACGTGCTCTCCATCTGGTTCGTGTTTGCGAGCTCATCCGGACGGTGTTCTCCGGTGAGACGATCGGTCGGCTCGGGCTCGACAGCGCCGTGGTCGTCGTACGACGGACGCCAAGCCTCGGCGACTCCGTGGCTCTCCTCCGGGAGTTCCTGGCGGACTACGGCCGAGGTGTCTCGGGGGTGCGCGTGTGGATCGAAGGACTGCCCACGCACGCCGGCATGGCTCCTGCACTGCTCGACGAGCTCAGGCGCCCCGCCTGACCGGAAGACCGGGTGTCGGTGTCCGGGACTAATCTTGACGGCATGTGTGGTCGCTACGCCTCCAGCCGTCGACCAGAGGACCTGGTCGAGGAGTTCGAGATCGACTCGGTCCAGGTCAAGGAGATCCTCGCGCCCGATTACAACGTCGCGCCGACCAAACCGGTCTACGCCGTGGTCGAACGGCCTGCGCGGCCCTCGTCGGACGAGGAAGACCAGCCCGGTCCGGCACAGCGGCAGTTGCGCGTTCTCACCTGGGGACTGGTCCCGTTCTGGGCCAAAGACGCCACTATCGGAAACCGGATGATCAACGCCCGGATGGAGACGGTCTCCGACAAGCCGGCCTACCGCAAGGCATTCGCCTCCCGTCGATGTGTGCTACCCGCCGACGGCTACTACGAGTGGTACGCCACCGAACAGAAGAACAAAGCAGGTAAGCCGCTCAAGCAACCGTTCTTCATCCGTCCCATGGACAACAGCTCGTTGGCGATGGCCGGGCTGTACGAGATCTGGCGCGACCCCACCCGCGACTATGAGGACCCCGAACGCTTCCGCTGGACGTGCACGGTCCTGACCACCTCGGCGGCCGACGACCTGGGCCACATACACGACCGGATGCCGCTTCTGGTGGAGCCGGACAGACGCGCGCTCTGGCTCGATCCCGGCACCTCCTCGGCGGAGCTGCTCAAGGAGCTGCTCGTCCCCGCGGCACCGGGTCGGTTGAGCGCCTATCCGGTCACGACGCAGGTCAACAACGTGAAGAACAACGGTGCGGAACTGCTCGAGCCGCTGGCCACCGAGCCGCTGGAACCAGCGTGAACCGCCGATGAGCACCGTCCGGGTGGTGCCCACGCCGCACGGTGACGCCCGGCTCGTGGGAGACCGGTCCAGGCGCCCCATCGCCACGCTGCTGCTCAACCACGGCGCCGGAGGCGGCGTCGAGGCGCCCGATCTGGTGGCCCTCGCGCAGGCACTTCCACGCCATGGGATCTCAGTCATCCGGATGGAACAGCCCTGGAGGCTCGCGGGTAAGCGGCTCGCCCCGAGGCCGGTGGTGCTCGATCAGTGTCTGGTGGCCGCGGCCGACAAGACCCGGGTCCGCACGCCCTTGGTCATCGGCGGACGCAGCGCAGGAGCACGGGTCGCCGCGCGGTGTGCCCGGACGCTGGGTGCCTCCGGATTGCTCGCACTGGCCTTCCCCCTGCACCCGCCCGGCAGGCCGGAGAAGTCACGCATCGACGAGCTCGACGGCGTACAGCTGCCCACTCTGGTCGTGCAGGGTGAGCGGGACTCGTTTGGGCGCCCGGAGGAGTTTCCTGCGGGCCATGCGCTCACCGTCGTGCCGGGAGCCGATCACAGCTTCTCCGTGCCGAAACGAGGCGACATCACCGGAGAGGACGCCCTCGGGATTATCGTCGAGGCGACGCTGGAGTGGATTGTGCGAGAAGTGGTCGGGAATCGAATGCCGAGGTGAGATGTTCCCGTCTCGAGACCGCTGATGCAGTCGCGCAGGAGGAGGCGTCACCTTGCTCGGAACCCTCGAGTCCCGTCCGGAGGAGGCGAGCGGACGCTCGCTGATGCCGGTCGTGACGGCAACGCTAGGCTGGGGGACGATGACCGACTCGACCCCGACCCCTGTACCGGATGACTTCGGGACCCCGGAGACCGACGAGCAGAAGTCGGCGCGCTTCGAGCGCGATGCCATGCCCTATCTCGACCAGCTCTACTCGGCGGCGATGCGGATGACTCGCAAACCCCAAGATGCCGAGGACCTGGTCCAGGAGACGTTTGCCAAGGCTTTTGCGGCGTTTCACCAGTTCAAGCCCGGCACCAACCTCAAGGCATGGCTCTACCGCATCTTGACGAACACGTTCATCAACTCCTACCGCAAGAAGCAGCGGCAGCCGCAGCAGTCGATGACCGAGGAGATCGAGGACTGGCAGCTGCACCGGGCCGAGTCGCATACCTCCTCAGGGCTCAAGTCCGCCGAGATGGAAGCACTGGAGCACCTGCCGGACAGCGACGTGAAGGACGCCTTGCAAGCCCTGCCGGAGGAGTTCCGGCTTGCGGTCTACCTTGCCGACGTGGAGGGCTTTCCGTACAAACAGATCGCGGAGATCATGGAGACGCCCATCGGGACCGTGATGTCGCGCTTGCACCGGGGCCGCCGTCAGCTGAGGGCGATGCTGGAGGGCTATGTGCGAGATCGCGGTCTCACACCGGCGGCTACCGGCGGCGAGTCCGAGGGAGGCCTGTCATGAGCTGCGGCAAGCCTCACGAGACCGACTGTTCCGAAGTTCTCGAGCGTGTCTTCTTCTTTATCGACAATGAGCTTGAGCAGGCTGACTGCGCGCAGATCCAGCATCATCTCGACGAGTGCGGCCCGTGCCTGGCCAAGTTCGACCTCGAGCGCACCGTGAAGATGTTGGTGGCCCGCTCCTGTTCCGAGCAGGCGCCGGAGAGCCTTCGGGACAGGGTCCTGGTCAGCATCCGACGGGTCCAAGTGGAGATCACCGAGACCCGGACAGTCGATCCCGAGTAGACAGGAAGCTGCGCCGGGATACCTGAGATCAAGCGTTGGGGCGCTTGCCGTGGTTGGCGGCCTTCTTCTTGCGGGCGCGGCGCTTGCGACCTGTCTTGCCCATGGTTCCTCCTCGACGCCAGTACTGGCGTGGTCAGGTGCTGTGGCCCCCTGCTTTGCTAGAGCGTCGGCCCTATCGTCTCAGGTGAGCGGCCGGTTCGGCCAATCGGCGTAGGCACGGGCGAGGCCGACATCTGTTTGGATGGTGCGCATGCAGAAGGGGCAGAGTGCGACGCTCGAGTTCACAGTCGGCAACGACGACACCTCCGCGGCGGTCGGGTCAGGAGACCTTCGAGTGCTCGGAACGCCTCGGCTCCTGGCCTGGTGCGAAGCGGCGACGGTCGCGGCGATCGGGTCGGCGCTGACCGAGCAGCAGACCAGTGTCGGCACCCGGGTCACCCTCGAGCACCTCGCGGCCAGTCCGGTCGGCGAGCGTGTGGGGGTCACCGCGTCGGTGGTGTACGTCGACGGGCGGCTAGTCCGTTTCGAGGTGGTCGCAGAGCGGGGAACGGTGCAGGGAGCGGAGCAGCAGGTCGTGGCGCACGGCGAGGTGACCCGGGTCGTGGTGGACCGGGAGCGGTTCATGACGCGCGTCCGACCCGGTGAGCGTTGAGGGGCGCACAGCAGCGCCGTCTGCGGCTGCGTCGCTCAGACCAGATGACGAGAGAAGGCGAGCAGGTCGATCCCCTCCGCAGGTGACCAGTCCCGTTCCGGCAGGCGCGTGAACCCGAGTCGCTCGTAGAGGCGGTGGGCGCTGCCCATCTCTCGCATGCTGCACAACACCAGCGCGTCGTACCCCAGCTCCCGTGACCGTTCGATGCAGCGGACCACCAGAGCCTCGGCCACGCCTTGCCGACGCGAGGCCCGCGCGACCCCCAGCATCCGAAACTCGCCCTCGGTTTCATGGGACAGCTCGGCGTACGGCGTGCCAGGACGACAGAACGTGACCGAGCCAAGGATCCCTTTCTCGTCTTCGGCGACCCAGACCTCGGCGTTCCGCAGGCGGCCTGCGGCGTCGCCCAGCTCGACCAGGTAGTCGTCACCGGCCGAGACGTAACCGTCGTCGCGGTAGGCCTCGACGGTGATCCCGCCTACGACGTCTACATCCCGTTCGGTGGCGCGGCGGACGGTGAACGCCATCAAACTCCGAACGTGCTGCGTGGATAGGCGGCGTTCACGTCGGTGATCACGTTGACCAGGTAGGGCACGCCTGCAGCGAACGCGCGATCCAGCGCGGATCCGATCTGGGTCGGGTCGGTCACCGTCTCACCACCACCACCGAGGCTTTTCACCACGTCGTCGTACCTCGTCAGCGGAGCCAGGTCGGCGACCACGTCGTAGCCGTAGAGCATTTGCATCGGCTGCTTCTCCAGCCCCCAGGCCGAGTTGTTGCCGCAGACCAGCACCACGGGCAGGTCGTGCCGTACAAGCGTGTCGACGTCCATGAGCGACATTCCTGCTGCGCCGTCGCCGATCAGCAGCACCACCTGTGACGACGGGCGCGCGAGGCGGGCCGCTATCGCCGAGCCGAGGCCGGCTCCGAGGCACCCGAAGGGTCCGGGGTCCAGCCAACCTCCGGGCCGCTTCGGCTCGACGTACTTGCCGGCGAATGACACGAAGTCCCCACCGTCGCCGATCACGATGGAGTCGTCCTCGAGGCGGGGAAGGAGCTCGCCGTAGATGCGGGCGGGATGGATCGGGTCTGCTTCAGCGCGCAACAGCTGCTGGTCACGCTCGACGCCGGCCTTCACCGCCGTCTCCAGCTCGGAGACCCAGTCGGACCAGTCCGGCCTGTGGGACTGACGCTCCAACGATGCCTGCATCCCGTCCATCACCATGGTCAGGTCACCGAACGCGGATCCGGACAGTTCTGCGTGACCCGAGATCTGGCCCTCGGAGTCGGCCAGGTGTACCACCTTCGCCGCAGGCGCCCGCTCCTTGCCGCCGAAGACGCCGTAACCCAGGCGGAAGTCGAGCGCGGTGCCGACGACGATCGCGAGGTCGCACGTCCCGAGCGCCTTCGCGCGGGCCTTGGTGACCAGCAGTGGGTGACCGCCGGGGACGATGCCGCGCCCCATACCGTTGGTGACCGTGGGGATGCCCACGTCCTGCGCGAAGCGCAGCGCGGCTTCCTCTGCACCGTCAGCCCAGACGTCGGTGCCGAGGATCAACACCGGTCGACTAGCGTTCGCGAGTAGTACGCCGATCGCCGCGATCGCATCAGGGTCGGGCTCGACGGCCCCGCGCCGACCCGGCGAGGGCCGCGTGACGGTCGCCCGGTCGAAGAACTTGTCCATCGGCACGTCGAGGAAGGTCGGGCCACGATGCGGTGAGCCGGCAAGCGTGAACGCCTCGTCGACCGAGGTCGCGATGTCGGCGACATCGTGGACAGTGGTCGCTGACTTCGTGATCGAAGTGAGCAGCGGCGGGTGGTCGAACTCCTGCAGACTTCCGGTGCCCCAACGCCCCGCGGGCGCGCGTCCACCGACGACGACGAGAGGGGAGCCGCTGAACCTGGCCTGGGTAATAGCGCTGACGCCGTTGGTGACGCCGGGTCCAGCGGTGAGCACCGCCAGTCCAGGGACGCGGGTCAGCTTTCCGAGCGCCTCTGCTGCAAAAACGGCTGTCTGTTCATGTCGGACGTCGAGCAGTCGCATCGGCGGCTCGGCCTTGACCGCCCCGTCGTACATGGGGAACACGTGGGCACCGGAGAGCGTAAAAAGGGTGTGCACCCCATGAGCGGCGGCCACTGCCACGGCGTGGTCTCCGCCGTGGCCGTCAGCAGGCCCGTTACCAGGTCCGTTTCCAGGTGGGTCAGCAGGGCCGTCACTAGGGACGACGTACGTGCCGGTGTGGATCATGGACCGCAGATTACCCGTAGGTATCGAGTGGCGAGCCGGTCGCTTCGCGAGCAGTCGTGGCGGATGGGGCACCGTAGCTCGCGGTGACGGGGAGAGCAACGCCTAGGCTGTGGCCGTGCCTACGCTGAACGACCTGGTGCGCGCCCGGACGGACCTCGACGACGAAGACCTCGCCTGGTTGCACCTGCTGATCGCGGACTGGCAGATCATTGCCGACCTCTCCTTCGCCGACCTCGTCCTCTGGCTTCCGGACCGCGAGGGGGTGGGCTTCTGGGCCGGCGCGCAGATGCGTCCCACGACCGGCCCGACCGCGTACGTCGACGACCTCGTCGGGGCGTTCGTCCCGCAGGGAAACCGACCCCTGCTCGACTCGGCCTACGAACACCGACGGGTTGCCCGGGAGGGTGATCCAGAGTGGCGCGATGACATCCCGGTGCGGGTCGAGGCGATCCCGGTCCGGCGGGGGAACCGGATCCTCGCTGTGGTCGCGCGCAACACCAACCTGCTCGGCGTACGCACCCCGAGCCGCCTCGAGCTCGCCTACCTTCAGACCGCCACCGATCTCGCGCAGATGATCAGCAACGGCTTCTTCCCGTTCCCCGGGCAGCGTTCTGACCATGCCGACTCGCCTCGGGTGGGAGACGGGTTCGTGCGCATCAACGCCGCCGGGCGGGTGACGTACGCGAGTCCGAACGCGCTCTCGGTCTACCGCCGCCTCGGTCTGACCACGGACCTGACAGGGCTCGACCTCGCCGAGGTGACCCGTGACCTGGTGCCGGTGCGGCGGCGTCCGGACGAGGAGACGCTGAGTGCTGTGCTCGGGGGCCGGCTGCCCCGTGACACCGAGATCGGCAACGAAGACGCTTCCCTGATCCTGCGTGCCATCCCGTTGCGACCGACCGGCGAGCACGAGGGTGCACTCGTGTTGTTGCGCGACGTCACCGACCTGCGCAACAGGGATCGGGAGCTGGTGACCAAGGACGCCACCATCCGAGAGATCCACCACCGGGTGAAGAACAACCTCCAGACCGTGGCGGCGCTGCTACGGCTCCAAGCCCGTCGGATTGTTTCCCCGGAGGGCAGGCTGGCGCTGGAGGAGGCGGTACGACGGGTCGGCTCCATCGCCATCGTCCACGAGACCCTGAGTCAGGCGTTCGAGGAGAACGTCGACTTCGACGAGGTCGCGGACCGTCTCCGACTGATGGTCACCGAAGTGAGCTCTCGTGGAGCCCAGGTGAGCTCCTTCCGCGAAGGAAGTTTCGGCAGCCTTCCCGCGGAGACCGCGACACCTCTGGCCATGGTCCTGACCGAGGTGCTGCAGAACGCCGTGGAGCACGGGTTCGGCGACCAGGCGGGCACGATCGTGATCAAGGCACAACGACTGGTCGGACGGCTGCAGGTCAGCGTCGAGGACGACGGGGTTGGCCTGCCCGGTGGTTTCGACCCCGACGGTTCGACCAGCCTCGGGCTGTCCATCGTGCGCACGCTGGTGGAGTCCGAGCTGGACGGGATCCTGGAGCTCGGCCCCGGCGCTGATGGTGGGACACGGGTGCGCGTTGACCTGCCGACTTCCTGACCTTGCGCCCCGTGGAGGGGAAATCGACCGGACAGCTGATCAGGCTGTACGAACCTTCGCACGAGCATTACGGCGCTTGAGGGCGCGGCGCTCGTCCTCGCTCATTCCGCCCCAGACGCCGTGGTCCTGTCCCGCCTCCAGCGCCCACGCCAGACACTGCTCACGCACGTCGCAGCGTCGGCACACCTGCTTGGCCTCCTCTATCTGGAGGATTGCCGGACCGGTGTTGCCGATCGGGAAGAACAGCTCTGGGTCCTCTTCGAGGCATGCAGAGCGGTGACGCCAATCCATGCGGCAAGCTCCTTGTCTTGTGCCGTCGTGACCCGGCTGCCGCAGCAACTGGCCATGTGCTTGGTGAGCAGGTATCCCGAAGCCGTGAACATATTCACGAGGAACTGAGCCGCTCGATCGGTTCAGGATCTGACCGGATGTGCGCAAGGTCTGCACAACCCCCGGCACCAGAGAACTGGTGACAGGAACGATGGTTGCAAGAGATATCGGCGCAGGCAAGCCCTTACCAGGGTCACTTGCGTCACAGGAGCCAGCCGGGACCGGTAGCCGGGCTCGCTCAAGCGCTACGCTCTCCTCCCGTGACCGCAGACCGCGAAGGCTCTCCGCCCAAACCGGTCCACGCCGGTGTCCCGGCCCCGCTGGTGGCGGCAGCGACCCTCGTCACGGTCGAGGCCGTGCTCTTGGTCCTGCAAGGCGCGGCGGAGATGGCCTCGATCTCCGGAGAGCGTGCCGTCATGGGCATCACCACGTCCGTGTTCTTCCTGATCTACGGCGGAGGCCTGGCTTTCTGCGCCTGGGCCCTGAGCCGGCTGAGATCGTGGGCGAGGGCGCCGGTCGTGGTGGCTCAACTGATCCAGGTGTTCGTCGCCTGGAGCTTCCGGGGTGGCGACACCACTGCGATCGCCGTGGGCCTGGGCATGGTGGCGATCCTCGTACTGCTCGCTGTCTTTCATCCGGCCTCGATCGACGCGTTGGCCGACGACGGGTGAGCACCCGGCTCGTGCGGCGAGGCGACTAGTGCACCGAGGCTTCTTCGCTGAGATGGGATCGCAGCTGGGTCAACGTCTTGTTCAGCAGCCGTGACACGTGCATCTGGGAGATCCCGATCTCGGTGGCGATCTGCGACTGGGTCATCCCGCGGAAGAATCGCAGGGTCAGGATCTGCTTCTCCCGTGGACGGAGCTGCTCGAGAAGTGGCTTGATCGACTCACGGTTGTCGACATGCTCCAGCGCCAGGTCGTCCTCCCCGATGGTGTCGAGCATGGTCAGGGTGCTGTCGTCGGTGGAGTCGGTCGTCGCATCGAGGGAGAGCGTGGAGTAGGCGTTGGCCGACTCGAGCCCTTCGAGCACGTCCTCCTCCGAGACGCCCACGAGACGCGCGATCTCAGCGATCGTCGGGGATCGGCCAAGCAGCTGGGTCAGATCCGCTGTCGCCGCAGAGATCGAGATCCGAAGCTCCTGCAACCGACGGGGCACCCGGATCGCCCAGCCCTTGTCCCGGAAGTAGCGCTTGATCTCTCCGAGGATGGTGGGCGTGGCGTACGTCGAGAACTCGACGCCGCGGCCTGTGTCGAACCGGTCGATGGCCTTGATCAGGCCGATCGTGCCCACTTGCAGGAGGTCGTCGTACGGCTCTCCCCGGTTCAGGAAACGCCGGGTGAGGTGCTCGACCAGCGGCAGGTGCAGCCGTACGAGCTCGTCCCGGATCTCCCCACGCCGAGACTGCGATGTGCCTTCGTCGGAGAGCTCGAGAAACAGCGCCGAGCTCCGTTTGCGGATCTCCGTTACGTCCGCGATCGTGGTCGCGCGTCTCTCGGCCATGACTACGCCGATTCGCCACTGACGCGAGAGAGCTTCACGGTCAGTGAATCCCCGTCCACCTGCGCATCCAGAGTGCTGGTCAGGGCGGAGAGCACCGTCCATGCGAACCCGTCCTGGCTCGGAACCCGCGGCGAGTCGCAGTCCGCGGTCACCGCGACGTCGAGTCGGTCCTCACCCAGAAGGAAGGCGCAGCTGAGGTCGGATCCAGGCAACGTCTGGGGCAACACCATGGCGGTCGCCTCGTCGACGGCGATGCGGAGGTCCTCGATGTCGTCGAGGGTGAAGTCCAGCCGTGCCGCAAGGCCCGCGGTCACCGTACGCAGCACGGACAGATAGGCGCTGTCGGCAGGAATCCTCAACTCGACGTCGGGTCGGTTCTCTGCTGCCACAGTTCGTTCCTCTTTCGGGCGCTTGTCGTCGCGGTAGTGGGGACCAATCGTGGCACAGATCACATGCAGCGGGACCACATGCCTAAGCATCTGGCCCCGCTGGCAAGCGCCTGTGTGGACGCGGTCGAGGAACCGACCGTCGATCAGGTCGGGTTCAGCCCTGCTTGGTCTCCTTGAAGATCGTGTCGATCTCGTCGATCTTGGCCAGGAGATCCTCGACCGCCTGGGCGTCCGTCGAGCCCTTGGTGCCCGAGGCGCCGGCGAGCTTCGTGGCCTCGTTGAACAGCTGGTGCAGGTGCGGGTACTTCTCGAAGTGCGGCGGCTTGAAATAGTCGGTCCACAGCACCCACAGGTGGTGCTTGACCAGCTCGGAGCGCTCCTCCTTGATGATGATGGCCCGGGTCCGGTAGTCCGGGTCGTCATTGTCGGCCAGCTTGCCGATGATCCCCTTAATCGACTCGGCCTCGATGCGGGCCTGGGCGGGGTCGTAGACACCGCAGGGCAGGTCACAGTGAGCGTGGACTTCGATGGTGGGTACGAACAGTCGGGCAAACATCCGTGGGTCCTTTCTTTTTTCATCCGCATGGGAAGGTGAACCTCCTGGGACACTACCCGCGGACAGCGCCACTAATCGACGAGGCGGTGAAATGGATGGGGTCTCGGCTCGGCTTCGCCGTGGTGCGCGGTCGGTCCATGCTGCCGACCCTGCGTGAAGGCGACCGCCTGCTCGTGCGGTACGGCGCAGCGCCCCGTCAGGGCCGGCTCGTGGTGGTGCGGTTCGCCGACGGAGTCGTGGCGGTTAAACGCGCCTGCCGGCGTGAGCCGGGCGGCTGGTGGGTGGAGCGGGACAACCCTGCCGTAGGAGTCGACTCCCGGACCGTGGGGGTGATCGCCGACGACGACGTTCTCGCCACCGTGGTGGCCCGGGCCTGGCCGTGGAGACGAGTGTCGCGTCGGCCATAACCGCCGTGAGTGCTCGTCCGGACATCACCGGTTCCTGTGCAAGACTGAGCCGCAAGGGAGACCCCCGCTTCACTCTGCTGCTCCGCCTCCTACCTCGCGACGGCTGTTCCGAGTCGCACCGCACTAGCTCCGGACATGAAGGCGACGCCCATGGCTGCAACAGGATCCTTGAACAATCCCGACCTTGACCCGGACACCGCTCGTCGCGGAGATCCCGTCTTCGCGCTGCACCTCGGCGGCAAGATGGAGATCGCCTCCACCGTGCCGCTCGATGGCCGTGACGACCTGTCCCGGGCCTACACGCCCGGGGTCGCGCGTGTGTGTGAGGCGATCGCAGCCGACCCCTCACTGGCCGACGAGTACACCTGGGTCGCCAACACGGTCGCCATCGTTACCGACGGGACCGCAGTACTCGGCCTCGGTGACATCGGCCCCTCCGCGGCGATGCCGGTCATGGAGGGCAAGGCTGTGCTCTTCAAGCAGTTCGCCGGCGTGGACGCGGTCCCCATCTGTCTGGACACCACCGATTCCGACGAGATCGTCGAGACGGTGGTCCGTCTGGCGCCCAGCTTCGGCGGGATCAACCTGGAGGACATCTCCGCTCCCCGGTGCTTCGAGATCGAGCAGAGGCTCAAGCAGCGACTGCGCATTCCTGTCTTCCACGACGACCAGCACGGAACGGCCGTGGTGGTGCTCGCCGCCCTCGGCAACGCTCTCCGGATCACCGCCCGCACGCTCGAGGAGGCCCGGGTGGTCGTCGCGGGCGCGGGTGCGGCCGGCGTCGCGGTGTCCCGGATCCTGCGCGCCGCCGGGGTGCGCGACCTCGCCGTTCTCGACCGTCGCGGGGTGCTGAGCTCTGGGCGCGAAGACCTCACTCCCGTCAAGCTGTCCCTGGCCCAGGACACCGCCGACATCACCGGCCGGCACGGAAGCCTCGTCGACGCGTTGGACGGTGCCGACGTCTTCATCGGGGTCTCCGGAGGGAACGTGCCCGAGGAAGCCATAGCCTCGATGGCGCCGGACGCGATCGTCTTCGGCCTCGCCAATCCCACGCCCGAGGTGCATCCTGACGTCGCGAGGGCATACGCCCGGGTCGTGGCGACAGGGCGTTCGGACCATCCCAACCAGATCAACAACGTGCTTGCCTTTCCCGGTATCTTCCGGGGGACCTTCGATGCCCGCGCGACCAGCATCACCGAGGGCATGAAGCTGGCCGCCGCATCCGCTCTCGCCGCGCTCGTGGGAGATGACCTCGACGAGGACTGTGTGATCCCTTCACCGTTCGACCCCCGGGTGGGGCCTACGGTCGCCGAAGCGGTGGCGGCAGCCGCCCGCGCGGACGGCGTCGCCCGGAGGTAGCTGCCGGCCGGGCTGAGGTCGGGCCTCGGCGAAGGAGCCGGCATCGGTAGGGTCGGCTCCATGTTCGCTGTCTATGCCCAAGCTTTATCCCAAGACGACCCGCTGTCCGGCCTCGTGGTGGGGGAGAGACCCGAGCCCGAACCCGGCGACGGCTGGACGACGGTCACGGTCAAGGCCGCCGCGTTGAACCACCACGATCTGTGGTCGCTGCGCGGCGTCGGCCTGCGCGAGGAGGTACTTCCGATGACTCTCGGTTGTGATGCGGCGGGCTATGACGAGGACGGCAACGAGGTCGTCGTACACGCAGTGGTCAAGGACCCGACCTGGGTGGGCGATGAGACCTTGGACCCCAAGCGGTCTCTGCTCAGTGAGCGCTACCAGGGAACCTTCGCCGACAAGGTGGTCGTGCCGACCGGGAACGTGGTGCCGAAGCCGACCTCGCTCTCCTTCGAGGAGGCTGCCTGCCTGCCCACCGCATGGCTCACCGCCTACCGGATGCTGTTTACGCAGGGCCAGCTCAATCCGGGCGACAGCGTGCTGGTGCAGGGAGCGGGCGGCGGGGTTGCCACCGCGCTGGTCAGCCTGGCTCGTGCTGGTGGACTTCGCGTGTATGCGACAAGCCGGGACGAGGCCAAGCGGACGCGTGCGCTCGAGCTCGGCGCCCACGAGGTCTTCGAGACCAATGCTCGGCTTCCGGAGAAGGTGGACGCGGTGATGGAGACCGTCGGCAAGGCGACGTGGTCGCACTCGGTCAAGGCGTTGCGACCCGGGGGGTCGCTGGTGATCTCTGGTACGACGAGCGGGCCGAACCCTGACAACGCGGAGCTAACCCGCATCTTTTTTCTCCAGCTGCGCGTGATCGGGTCCACGATGGGCTCACGCGCTGAGCTGCAGTCATTGGTCAACCTGCTCGACGTGAGTGGGGTACGCCCGGTCATCGACCAGGCGATCCCGATGAGCGAGGCTCGGGACGGGTTCGACGCGATGGCCAGGGGGGACGTGTTCGGGAAGATCGTCTTCACTCGTTAGGTTTGCGGTTCATGGGAACTCACCTGATCACCGGGGCCGGCTCAGGCATCGGCGCGGCGACCGCACAGAGTCTTTCAGAGCGTGGCGAGGAGCTGGTGCTCGTCGTCCGCAGTCGCGAGCGGGGCGACGAGTTGACGGCACGGCTCACTGGCTCTCGCGCGCTCGTCGTCGATCTCTCGGACCCGGCCGGGATCGCCGCCGCGCTGGCCGAGCAGGACCTTCCGGCGTCGTTGGACTCGGTCCTGCACATCGCGGGAGTCGTGGACCTGGGGTCGGTCGAGGAGCTGACGGCGCAGCTGTGGCGATCAACGATCGATGTGAACCTGCTGGCCCCCGCCGAGCTGACCCGCGTCTGCCTGCCTGCCTTGCGCGCCGCCCGGGGACACGTCGTCTTCGTGAACTCCGGGTCTGCTTTCCATGCCGGCCCGCGGTGGGGGTCCTACGCCGCGAGCAAGCACGCCCTGCGCGCGCTCGGTGAGGCACTTCGCGCGGAGGAGGGCAGCAACGGCGTCCGCATCACCAGCATCTATCCGGGACGGGTGGCCACCGCCATGCAGGAGAAGGTGCACGCCCAGGAGGGGCGGGACTACGAACCTGCCGACTGGATCACCCCCGAGTCGGTGGCTACCACGATCCTCACCGCCCTGGACCTTCCGCGCGACGCCGAGATCACCGATCTGTCCATCCGCCCCTCTCGTTGAGCCGCAGCTCAACAGGGGTTAGGCGTCAGAGTCGTCGAGGCGGGCCAACCAGGTCGCCAACCGTTCGACGGCCGTCTCGAACTCGGGATTGAGGTCCGTGAACTCTTGGAGCCGGTCCGCCAGCCAGAGGAGGCTGACCTCTTCGTCCCCACGGCGCCTCTGCAGCTCTTCGATCCCACGGTCTGTGTAGTACATGATCTAGGCGAAGGCCCGCTGCAGCATGTCCTTCTGTTCCTCAACGTGGCGGGAGTGCTGACCCACCGAGGGAGAGGAGGACTGTGGTCGGGAGACCACGTTGAACGGCACCCCGTCGAGCTCCCTCGTCAGGTTCAGCGCCATGTGTGGCCACGGACCCATGTTCTCCGGCTCGTCCTGCACCCACCGGACCTCCGCCAAGTTCGGGAACTTGGCAAGCTCGACCTTCAGCTCCTCGACCGGGCGCGGATACAGCTGCTCGACGCGCACGATGGCGGTTCTCTGGCCCTCGCTCTCGAGCTTCTTCCGCTCCACCATCAGATCCCAGGTGATCCTTCCGCTGCACAGCAGCATGGTGCGCACAGCCTGGGCGTCCTCGACCGAGTCGTCGCTGATCACCGGGCGGAACGTGCCCTCGGTGAAGTCGGCCGGCTGCGACGCGGCCTCTTTGCGCTTGAGCATCGACTTCGGCGTGAACACGATCAGTGGCCGGTGCTGTTCACCGAGCGAGTGCCTTCTCAGCAGGTGGAAGTAGCTGGCCGGCGAGGACGGTTGGGCAACCACGAAGGCGTCCTCGGCCGCCATGGTCAAGAAGCGCTCGATGCGCGCAGAGGAGTGGTCAGGACCCTGCCCTTCATAGCCGTGTGGCAGCAGAAGTACGACGCCCGAACGCTGGCTCCACTTGGTCTCGCTGGCGGTGATGAACTCGTCGATCACGATTTGCGCGCCGTTCACGAAGTCACCGAACTGTGCCTCCCACAGAACGAGCGCGTCCGGACGTGCCACCGAGTAGCCGTACTCGAAGCCCATCGCGGCGTACTCCGAGAGCAGCGAGTCGTAGACGTAGAACTGGCCCTGGTCCTCGGAGAGGTTGGCCAGCGGTGTCCACTCGTCGGCGTTACGGCGGTCGATGATCGTGGCGAAACGCGAGACGAACGTGCCTCGCCGGGTGTCCTGCCCGGCCAGCCGCACCGGCCGCCCGTCCATCAGCAAGGAACCGAGGGCGAGGATCTCACCGGTGCCCCAGTCAATAGGTCCATCGGTGATTGCGGCCGCGCGTCGCTGCAGCTGTGGCAAAACCTTCGGGTGGACGACGAACCCTTCCGGTGTGTTCACGTGGGCATCCGCGACGCGTTTCAACGTCTCCATGCTGATTGCCGTGGTGGCCTCCGCCCCGTGCTTTTCCGGGTAGTCCGGGACCGTGCGCCACTCCGAAGGGGTGCTGGAGGCCTCACGGACCTCCTTGAACACCCGCTCGAGCTGTTGCTGGTAGTCACGCAGCACCTGCTCGGCCTCTTCCAGGGTGATGTCACCGCGGCCGATCAGCGACTCGGTGTAGAGCCTGCGCACCGAGCGCTTCTTCTCGATCAGGTCATACATCAGGGGCTGGGTGTACGACGGGTCGTCCCCCTCGTTGTGGCCGCGGCGGCGGTAGCACACCAAGTCGATGACCACGTCCTTCTTGAACGCCTGGCGGTACTCGAACGCCAGCCGCGAGACCCGGATGCATGCCTCGGGGTCGTCGGCGTTGACGTGAAAGATCGGCGCCTGCACCATGCGTGCCACGTCGGTGCAGTAGAGCGAGGAACGCAACGAGGCGGGTGAGGTCGTGAAACCGACCTGGTTGTTGACCACGACGTGAATCGTGCCGCCGGTGCGATAGCCCCGCAGCTGCGAGAGGTTGAGGGTTTCCGCGACCACACCCTGACCGGCGAACGCCGCGTCCCCGTGGACGAGCAGCGGAAGGACCGGAAACTCGGCGCCGCGGTTCAGCACATCCTGCTTGGCCCGAGCGATCCCCTCGAGAACCGGGTCGACCGCCTCGAGGTGAGACGGGTTCGCTGCCACCGACACCTTGAGCTCGGCGCCAGAACCGGAGCTGAACTTCCCCTCGGCGCCAAGGTGGTACTTCACGTCACCGGACCCCTGGACGGTCCGTGGGTCGATGTTGCCCTCGAACTCACGGAAGATCTGGCTGTAGCTCTTCCCGACGATGTTGGCGAGCACGTTGAGCCGGCCCCGGTGGGCCATCCCGATGCAGACCTCGTCGAGTGAGGCCTCGGCAGCCGCCTCGCAGATCTCGTCGAGAAGCGGGACCGTCGTCTCGCCGCCCTCGAGACTGAACCGCTTCTGGCCAACGAACTTGGTTTGTAGGAACGTCTCGAAAGCCTCTGCCTGGTTGAGCTTGAGCAGAATGCGCAGCTGCTCCTCGCGGGGAGGCTTGACGTGCGGCTGCTCGACACGCTCCTGGATCCAGCGGCGCTGCTCCGGGTCCTGGATATGCATGTACTCGATGCCGACCGTTCGGCAGTAGGTGTCCCGCAGAATCCCGAGAATGCTCCGAAGCTTCATGAACCGGCGACCGGCGCCACCGAAGGAGCCCGTGGCGAACTCGCGGTCCAGGTCCCACAGGGTCAGCCCGTGCGTCTCCACTTCGAGGTCGGGGTGGCTGCGCTGCTGGTACTCCAGAGGGTCGGTGTCGGCCATGATGTGGCCCCGGACGCGGTAGGCATGGATCAGCTCGAGAATTCGCGCCTGTTTACTGATCTCGTCGTCGTGGCTCGCCGATACGTCCTTGGCCCAGCGAATCGGCTCGTAGGGAATCCGGAGCGCACGGAAGATGTCGTCGTAGAAGCTCTCCTCACCGAGGAGCAGTGCACTGACCCGACGAAGGAAGTCGCCGGACTGGGCGCCTTGGATGACACGGTGGTCGTATGTCGACGTCAGCGTCATCACCTTGCTGACCGCGTTGCGTGCCAACGTCTCATCGGAGGCACCTTGGTACTCCGTTGGGAAGTCCATCGCGCCGACACCGATGATCGCGCCCTGGCCCTTCATCAGGCGGGGGACGGAGTGGTTGGTCCCGATCGTGCCGGGGTTGGTGAGACTGATCGTGGTGCCCGCGAAGTCGGCAACCGTCAGCTTGTTGTCCCGCGCCTTGCGCACCACGTCCTCGTAGGCGGTCCAGAACTGCGCGAAGTCCATCGTCTCCGTGCCCTTGATTGACGGCACCAGCAGGGCGCGGCTCCCGTCGGACTTCTTCATGTCGATCGCGAGCCCAAGGTTGACATGCTTGGGCCGGATCAGGTTCGGCTTACCGTCGATGACGTCGAAGCCGTTGTTCATCTCCGGCATCGCGTTGAGTGCCTTGACCAGCGCATAACCGATGATGTGGGTGAAGGAGACCTTTCCACCACGGGCCCGGGCGAGATGGTTGTTGATCACCGTGCGGTTGTCGATGAGCAGCTTGACCGGAACGGAGCGGACACTGGTCGCGGTCGGAACGCTCAGACTCAGATCCATGTTGCTGGCGGTGCGTGCCGGTGCCCCCCTCAGCACACTCAGCTCCGGCTCGTCGTTCTCGACGGCCTCGGCCGACTCCGTCGACGGGTCGGGGTCCTTCGGCTTGGGGCTGGTGGCCCTGGGTCCTCCGGTCGAGCTCTCGGCGGCAGGGGCGGAGGACGCCGCCTTCGGGGCTGGTTCCTCCGGGGTGGCTTCCTCCGGGGCGGGGCGCTTCTGGCTGGACTGCTTCTGGCTGGACTGCTTCTGGGTCTCCTGCTTCGGGGACTCCATCACGGTCTCGGTCTTGGGCGTCTCCTTCGAAGCGCTCGCCTTCCCTGCCTCAGGTGTCGCGGCTGGCTTCGTGGCGGCCGACTGCTCCGCTGAGCCGTTGCTGGAGGGCATTTCGGTGCTCTCCCCGGGACGGTAGTCCTCGAAGAAGTCCCACCAGACCTTGGCGACGCTGTCGGGGTCCTGTTGGTACTGCTGGTACATCTCGTCCACGAGCCACTCGTTGGCTCCGAACGCCGACATCGAGTCGCCCGCGGGCGTGTCCTGCCAAGATTCGGCCACGGCCTGAATCGCCTCTTTCGCTGCGTTGCGCAAATTTGCGGTTTCGGCTCCAAGGCTAGACCTTTGTGACAACTTATTGCAGCAGGGACCGTTCGTTGCCGGTCTGCGGTCGGCCTGAGCCGCGAACCGAGTCGATGGTTGCGCTCCATGGAGAAGGAGGCCCTGTTGGTTTCCACTGCTCGCCGCGCCGCTGCCGGTCTCGTGTGTGTCCTGGCGTACGCCGTAACAGTCTCCTGCACCGGCGACCCAGCCGAGGGCCCTGTGGCCCAGCCTTCCCGGCCGGCACCTTCAGGCTCCGAGTCCGCACCCACAGCACAGTCAGTCCCGATGACGGTTCGTGTCACTCACGTCTCGGGCCGTTTCGTCGACTCAAAGAAGGCCAGCCTCCGGCGCTCGGTCGGAACGGTGGTCTCGAAGTACTTCGACGCGGCGTTCCTCACCGGCGACTACCCCCGAAGTGACTTCGACGGCGCCTTCGAGCCCTTCTCGAAGGGCGCTGCCGCGAAGGCGCGCAAGGACCGGAACCTGCTGACCACAGCCAGGCTCGGTCCGTCGACCGAGGCGGTCGCCATCACACAGAAGGAGGCGTCGCTGTCGATGCTCGCTGCCCGCGGCGCTGTCGCCGGCGTCACCGCACAGATCCGCCTGGTCTATGTCGTCGACCGTGGAGACAGGGACGGGACGAGGGTCACCATCTCGGGGCGGTTGCTGTTGACTCGCGAGAAGTCCGGCGACTGGCAGATCTTCGGGTACGACGTGGCCAGGTCCGCGGTCCCCGACAAGCAAGGAGAAGACCGGTGAGTGCGGCTACGTGGGCTCGGACGCTGCTGCGTTCTCGCCGACTGGTGGCGCTGGCCGTCGTACTCGTGACCACCGCGCTCGTCGTACCTTCACCAGCCGTCAGGCAAGCCCCGACGTCACTGGTGAAAGTGGAGTCCGCCGACGGAGTCGACCACCAGCCCCATGTGTTGTGGATCCTCCTTCTGGGGTCGGACGCCCGGCCGGGACAACCCCTTCTCCGTAGCCGAGCCGACGCCGTCCAGCTCGTCGGGATCAACACCGCGACAGGTGCGGCAACCGCCATCGGCATTCCGCGCGACTCCTACGTCGATGTCCCCGGCCACGGTCAGAACAAGATCAACATCTCGATGGTGTACGGCGGACCACAGCTGATGGCTCGCTCGGTAGCGGACATGGTCGGGATCCGCCCCGACTACGTGTTCACCACCGGGTTCGTCGGGTTCATCGCATTGGTCAAAGACATCGGTGGAGTCACCGTCGACTCGAAGTTCGCGTTCTCCGATCCGGTGATGCCAGGTGGCTACCAGGTTGGCGAAAACCGAGTGACCGGTCACCAGGCGCTGATCTTCTCGCGGATCCGCAAGTCACTCCCGCGCGGTGACTTCGATCGCTCGGCTAACCAGCAGCGCACGCTGCTCGGCATCCTGAACAAGGTGCGCACCCACGCCGACAGGCCGGGTTTCATGGAGCGTGCTGTCCTCAGCGTTCTCGAGAACCTCGACACCGACCTGTCTCCCGCGGAGCTGTACAGGCTCGCGCAAGCCGCCACCACCATCTCTCCCGGGAAGTTCAGGGCCTGCGTCGTCGACGGTGGGATCGGGTACGTCGGTGCCGCCAGTGTGGTCTTCCCCGACATCGCCCAGGCGCGAAGCATCGCGAACCGGGCCCGGGCCGATGCGACCCTCGAAGGCCCCTGCTGAACCGGTGACCGTAACCGGTGACATGGCACCACTGCACTAGGTTAATCGGTACCTGCGCACCGGGCGGGTCGATTAGATGTGGTGGACACTCAAATGTAGCCGCCTGGTCTGTTGACCCGTGTCGAACCTGGCGGTGCCCGATCCAGCTTGAAAACAAGGGCTGGCTTCCAGGAAGCCACGGAGAACGTCAGGTCATCGCGAGAGCACCACTCTCGGACAGGGCGGCTCAGGATGGAGTACTCGATGGACATCGCACTGCCGGCGGTAGCGCAGGCGCTGACGCTCGAGGTCATCGCCGCTGACGGCGCGCTGATCTCGATCCAGGCGGAGCTCAGCTACGACCCTGCCGCCCCCTACGCCGTGACGACGGTTTTCGCGACTTCTCCCGAGAAGCTCACCTGGACCTTCGGGCGGGAGCTGCTCTGTGAGGGCGTGCAGGCGCCGTCGGGCTCCGGCGACGTGCACGTGTGGCCATGTTTAGACATCGACCGCCGCCCTGTGGTCATGATCGAGCTGTGCCCTCCTGGTGGGGGGGCCCTCATCCAGGTGAGGACCGACGACCTGGTCCGCTTCATCAAGCAGATGACCGACGTGGTGCCGTTGGGCCGTGAGTCCGAGCAGCTCGACATCGACGGCACGATTCTCGCGCTGTTGGACACCACCCACGGGTCCTGAGCCACATCGCGAAAAGCGCAGTCGAAGCGCGCCCCCGGTAGGATTCGAACCTACGCTCCCGCCTCCGGAGGGCGGTGCTCTATCCCCTGAGCTACGGGGGCTCACAGGCTGCGCAAAAGCGTACATGACGTAGTCAGGCTTGAGCTTCGGTGAGCCGTGCAGGACAACGTGCAGAGGTGAGGCAGATCCTATGAGCAAGCCCGGAGTCATCAAGCTGATCGTCGCGGTCGCAGTCATCGTCGTGGTCGTGATTGCGTTGGTCGTTCTCTACGGCGGAGGTGGCGGAGGCGCTGGCGGAGGTGGCGGAGGCGGAGGAGGAGGCGGCTACTGAGATCGGCTCAGCGATCCGCCGATACCCTTTGACGCGTGACCCCTGAGCAGCTTTGCGACACGATCGTCCACGCCCTGACCAAACTCACCGACGAGGGTGCGCTGAGTTTGCCCGACAGTGTGCCGAGCCGTGTGGTCGTGGAGCGACCGAAGGTCAAGGAGCACGGGGACTACGCCACCAACGTCGCGCTCCAGCTGGCCAAGCAGGCAGGGGTGCCCCCGCGCGACCTGGCGACCATGTTGGCCGAGAAGCTGGGCGCGACCGAGGGCATCGCCTCCGCAGAGATCGCCGGGCCGGGCTTCCTCAACATTCGAGTCGCCGCCGGAGCGCAGGGAGCCGTCGCAGCTCAGATCGTCCAGGCCGGCTCGTCGTACGGACGAACCAGCACCTTGGCGGGACAGCGGTACAACGTCGAGTTCATCTCGGCCAACCCCACCGGTCCCATCCACCTTGGTCACACCCGGTGGGCAGTGGTCGGTGACGCCATCAGTCGGGTGATCGAGGCGGCAGGTGCGGAGGTGGTCCGGGAGTTCTACATCAACGACCGCGGCAACCAGATGGACAACTTCGGCGCTTCGCTTGAGGCAGCTGCCATGGGTGAGCCCGTGCCGGAGGAGGGGTACCACGGTGCGTACATTCATGAGCTGGCTCAACGGGTTGTCGCGAAGAACCCACACATCCTCCGAACGCCGTCCGCGGAGAGGCTCGCCGCCTTTCGTGAGGCTGGGTACAAGCTCCAGCTGGCCGACCAGCAGCGGCAGCTCGACGGGTTCCGGACCCACTTCGACGTGTGGTACTCCGAGCGGAGCCTGCACGAACAGGACAAGGTCGAGCACGCGCTCGACAAGCTGCGAGAACAGGGGCACTCGTTCGAGGAGGACGGTGCGCTGTGGCTGCGCACGACCGACTTCGGTGACGACAAGGACCGCGTGCTCGTCCGCGGCAACGGGGAGCTGACCTACTTCGCCTCCGACACCGCCTACTACGTCGACAAGCGCGAGCGTGGGTTCGACGTGTGTGTCTACCTGCTCGGTGCCGACCATCACGGGTACGTCGGACGGCTCAAGGCCATGGCCGCCTGCGCGGGCGACGACCCGCAGAAGAACATCGAGATCCTGATCGGCCAGCTCGTGAAGATCATGCGTGGGAACGAGGAGGTCCGGCTCAGCAAGCGAGCCGGCACCATCGTCACGCTCGAGGAGCTGGTCGACATGATCGGGGTCGACGCCCTCCGCTACACCCTTGCGCGCTACCCCTCGGACTCACCGTTGACGCTCGACATCGAACAGATCACTCGAAAGGCCAGCGACAACCCGGTCTTCTACGTGCAGTACGCCCACGCCCGACTGGCATCGATCCTGCGCAACGCCGGCGACCTCGGCATCGCGCCTGCCCAAGGCGACGTCTTCGACCCGTCCCTGCTCTCCCACGAGAAGGAGGGTGACCTGCTTCGGGCGATTGCGGAGTTCCCGAGAGTGGTCGCGTCGGCCGCTTCGCTGCGTGAGCCGCACCGGGTCGCGCGCTACCTCGAGGACACCGCCTCGAGCTTCCACAGGTTCTACGACTCCTGCCGCGTGCTCCCGCAGGGCGAGAAGGAGCCGGCTCCCATCCACGGAGCGAGGCTGCTGCTCGTCCGGGCCACCAAGACGGTGTTTGCGAACGGCCTGGAGCTCTTGGGCGTCTCCGCACCCGAGAGGATGTGACCCGCGGTGCGAGCACACGAGGCGGGCGCGCTTCACGCCGACATCAACACCCGTGGACCGTCCTGGCTGCGTGCACCGGGCGACGTCAACGCGCTGGTTCCCCTGCTGTGGTCCTCGACCGCACGAAAGAACACCGACGGGGCCCTCG
Organism: Actinomycetota bacterium; assembly: GCA_030859325.1. Classification (GTDB taxonomy): domain Bacteria; phylum Actinomycetota; class Actinomycetes; order Propionibacteriales; family Nocardioidaceae; genus Nocardioides_C. The sequence continues at coordinate 37,447 of JALZKI010000020.1, read as the reverse complement.
AGGTAGGCGGCGTGGACCTGCGTGCTCTCGTGGCCGAGCACGGCTCGCCCGCCTATGTCCTGGACGAGGCCGACTTCCGCGCCCGCGCGCGTTCCTTCGCGAAGGGCTTCGCGGGTTACGACGTGTTCTACGCCGGAAAGGCCTTTCTGTGTACGACGGTCGCACGCTGGGTAGCCGAGGAGGGGCTGAGCCTCGACGTGTGCTCGTCCGGGGAGCTGGCGGTAGCGCTTCGTGCCGGGTTCGATCCCGCGCGGATCGGCTACCACGGCAACAACAAGACCCCCGACGAGCTCCGCCGCGCGGTCGAGGCCGGCGTGGGGCGCATCATCGTCGACTCCTTCCACGAGATCGACCGGCTCGTGGCCCTCCTCTCCGAGACCGGGCTCGAGACGCGCGTCATGGTCCGAGTGACTGCAGGCGTCGAGGCGCACACCCACGAGTACATCGCGACCGCCCACGAGGACCAGAAGTTCGGCTTCTCGATCACCGCCGGTGACGCCTTCGAAGCAGTACGACGAGTGCAGGAAGCGCCCGGACTGGAGCTGTTGGGACTGCACTCGCACATCGGCTCGCAGATCTTCGACACCTCCGGTTTCGAGGTGGCCGCCCGGCGGGTGCTCGCCCTGCATGCGCGGGTCCTCGACGAGCTGGGGATCGAGATGCCCGAGATGGATCTGGGCGGAGGCTTCGGGATCGCCTACACGACCCAGGACGACCCGGCCGAGCCCGCCCGGCTGGCAAGGGAGATCACTGAGATCGTCAAGCACGAGTGCTGGGGCTTCGGCGTTCCGGTGCCCGCCCTCTCGATCGAGCCAGGACGCGCGATCGTGGGACCCTCGATGTGCACGGTCTATGAGGTCGGTACGGTCAAAGAGGTCGCTTTGGACGCCGGGGCCGCCCGCACCTACGTCTCGGTCGACGGTGGAATGAGCGACAACATCAGGACCGCGCTGTACGACGCCGACTACAGCTGCACCTTGGCCTCACGTGTCTCCCGAGCCGTCCCGGTGCTCGGACGGGTAGTCGGCAAGCACTGCGAGGCCGGCGACATCCTCGTCAAGGACGAGTTCGTCCCTGGTGACATCGCCCCCGGTGACCTGCTCGCCCTGCCGGGGACCGGCGCCTACTGTCGCTCCATGGCCAGCAACTACAACCATGCCCTGCGCCCACCGGTGGTCGCAGTCGCTGACGGGGCGGCCACGGTGATCGTGCGTCGGGAGACCGAGGAGGACCTGCTGCGCAGCGATGTCGGCGCCGTTGCTGCGACGCCGGGCCCGTGAGCGGCGGACCCGGCCGCTTCGCTCCCCGCTATCTCACTGCACGGACGGGTCACACCCGACTCCGTGACCCAGACCCCCATGTCGGAAGATGACTGCCATGACTGGTTCCCCTTCGACTGAGCGAGAAGAGCAACGGCCCCTGAGACTGGCGTTGCTCGGCTGTGGCTCGGTGGGCAGCCAGGTGGTCCGGCTGCTTCGCGCGCAGGCCCAGGACCTCACGGCTCGCGTGGGGGCGCCGATCGAGCTCGTCGGCGTCGCCGTACGCCGTGCTGAGCTGCAGCGCGACGCCGACGTCCCGAGCGACCTGCTGACCACCGACGCTTCGGGGTTGGTGAGCTCGGGCAACTTGGACTTGGTGATCGAGGTGATCGGTGGGATCGAGCCCGCGAGGACACTGATCCTCGCCGCACTCGAGAACGGCGCCTCGGTCGTCACTGCGAACAAGGCATTGCTCGCGGAGGACGGCGGCACGCTGTTCGCCGCGGCGGAGAAGGCAGGACGCGACCTGTACTACGAAGCCGCCGTCGCTGGCGCCATCCCTATCCTGCGTCCGCTCCGGGAGTCGCTGGCCGGGGACAAGGTGCGTCGCGTGCTCGGCATCGTCAACGGCACCACGAACTTCATCCTCGACAAGATGGACGCCTCCGGTGCCGGTTTCACCGAGGCGCTCGAGGAGGCACAACAGCTCGGGTACGCCGAGGCAGATCCCACCGCTGACATCGAGGGCTTTGACGCGGCTGCCAAGGCGGCAATCCTGGCCAGCCTCGCCTTCCATACACGGGTCACCGCCGCAGACGTCTACCGCGAGGGCATCTCGGAGGTGACCGCCAGCGACGTCGCTTCGGCGCGAGAGATGAACTGCGTCGTCAAGCTGCTCGCTATCTGCGAGCTGAAGGACGGCCCGAACGGGCCTGCCGTCGCGGCGCGGGTGCACCCGGCGATGATCCCGCGGTCCCATCCGCTTGCAAGTGTCCGTGAGGCCTTCAACGCGGTCTTCGTGGAAAGTGACGCGGCCGGACAGCTGATGTTCTACGGTCCCGGTGCAGGGGGCGCTCCGACCGCGAGCGCGGTGCTCGGTGACCTGGTCACAATCGCGCGCAACCGTCGAGACGACGTTCGCGGCGTGGGGGATTCCTCCTACGCGCAGTGCGAGGTGCTCGCCATGGGCCTGACCGAAACCCGCTACCACGTTGCGATCGACGTCGACGACCGCGCCGGCGTGCTTGCACAGGTTGCGCTCGCCTTCGCTGAGCACAACGTCTCCATCCAGACCGTGAAGCAGGAGGGGCGCGGTGACGAGGCACAGCTCGTGGTCGTCTCGCACCGTGCCACGGACGCCGATCTGGCGGCCACGGTGGAGACTCTGCGGGGCATGGAGAGCGTTCACGACGTCTCCTCGATCATGCGGGTCGAGGGCGAGGTGGAATGAGCCGGCAGTGGCGCGGGGTCATCGAGGAGTACCGCTCCTGGCTCGACCTCCCCGAGGACACGCCCACGTTCACCTTGCGGGAGGGCGGCACCCCCATGGTGGAGAGCCGGTGGCTTTCCGCGCTCACCGGTGCGCAGGTGTGGCTGAAGGTGGAGGGGGACAACCCGACGGGATCCTTCAAGGATCGCGGCATGACTGTTGCGTTATCGGTCGCGGTGGGCCGGGGCGCCGAGGCCGTGGTGTGCGCGTCGACCGGCAACACCTCGGCGTCGATGGCCGCCTACGCAGCGCGCGCTCAGATCAAACCTCTCGTTCTCGTCCCTGCGGGGAAGATCGCAGCCGGCAAGCTCGCCCAGGCGATCTTGCACGGTGCCCAGGTCATCATGGTGAACGGGAACTTCGACGACTGTCTGCGCCTGTCGCGAGGGCTCGCCGAGAGCTACCCGGTCGCCCTGGTGAACTCGGTGAACCCGATGCGGCTCGAAGGCCAGAAGACTGCTGCGTTCGAGATCGTGGACTTTCTCGGTGACGCTCCGGACGTGCACGTCCTTCCCGTCGGCAACGCTGGCAACATCTCGGCTTACTGGAAGGGGTACGTCGAGTACGCCGAGGCGGGACAAAGCAGCAAGAAGCCCGTGATGCTCGGGTGGCAGGCCGCGGGCGCAGCGCCTCTCGTCGGTGGTGCGCCGGTGCTGGACCCCGAGACAGTGGCATCGGCGATCCGTATCGGCAACCCGGCGTCGTGGGACCTCGCGGTGTCCGCGGCGCAGGAGTCAGGCGGCCGATTCCGGGCCGTCACCGACAACGAGATCCTGGCTGCCCAGCGCGCCCTGGCTGCCTCGGAAGGAGTCTTCGTCGAGCCCGCCTCGGCCGCCGGTGTCGCGGGCCTTCTGCGTGACCACGGGGCCGGAGTCTCCCTGGAGGACAAGGTCGTCGCGGTGACCGTGACCGGTCACGGACTCAAAGACGTCGACACGGCTTTGTCGACCTTTACCGACCTCGTCGACACCGTCGTCGAGCCGGATGTCGACGCCGCGGCCGCCGCCGCTGGGCTTCGCTGACCATGCCCGTCTTCGTTGCCGGAAAAGTCGAGGTGTCGGTGCCTGCGTCGAGTGCGAACCTGGGGCCGGGCTACGACTCGCTCGGTCTCGCGCTTGGCCTCCGTGACCGGGTCACCGCGCAGGTGATCGAGTCGGGCGTCGAGATCGTCGTGGACGGAGTGGGTGCGGGCGAGGTGCCCGTCGACGAGAGACACCTTGTGTACAAGGCGATGAGGCGAGCCTTCGCCGAAATGGGGTGCGAGGTGCCTGGCATCTCGCTGCACTGTTCGAACGCCATCCCGCAGGGGCGTGGCCTCGGCTCGTCGTCCGCGGCGATCGTGGCCGGCATCTGCGCCGCGCGTCGTCTCGTCGTTGGGGGGTCGTTGCTCCTGGACGACGAAGCCGCCTTCTGTCTCGCTGCCGGCATGGAGGGGCACCCGGACAACGTGGCGCCCGCTTTCTTCGGGGAGTTCACCATCGCCTGCTCGCAGGACGATCGCTTCGTGGCCACTGGCGTCGAGGTCGACCCGAGAGTGCACGTCGTGGTGTTCGTGGCCCCCGAACCGGTCGAGACCAAGCTCGCGCGCGGCCTGCTCCCGGACACCGTCCCGCATGCAGCCGCGGCCGCCAACGCCGGTCGTGCGGCGCTGTTGGTGGTGGCGATGAGCCGCCGACCCGAGAGGCTGCTGACGGCCACCGAGGACAGGCTCCACCAGGACTACCGTGAACCGGTGATGCCGCGGACGCTCGCGCTGGTCCGGGAGCTGCGCGGGGACGCGGTCGCGGCCGTCGTCTCCGGGGCAGGGCCTAGTGTGCTGGCCTTCACCGACGCGGGAAGCCAGGCAAAGCTCCAGTCCCGCGCTCCCGCCGGTTGGCGCGCCCTCGCTCTATCGGTAGACCGAGAGGGCGTGCGGGTCACGCCGCCGGAATAGGCCTGAAATGAGCGGGCAAGCATGGCACGGTGCATGGGGATACAGTGCGCCGGAGCGGTCGTCTGCCTTTGGCAGTCCGTGCCAAGCAGAGGTGCTAGGCTGCTCTTGCACCTGCTGAAAGCAGTTCGCTGATCCGCGATAGGTGCACTTTCTTCCTCGAACTCTTTGTCCCGGGCTAGCTCGGCCATGTGGCCGATGCGCTTGGACGCAGATCAGGAAATCCACAGAAAACAAGGCCTCCGGTGAAGTCCGGGAAGGGCCTGGACGTGGGAAGGACCTCACGTGACGGAAACTACCGAAGCACCCCCCGCCAAGCGTCGTTCCGGAGGGCTCAGCGGCATGTTGCTGCCAGAGCTCAAGCAGGTGGCCGGCGGCCTGGGCATCAAGGGCGCCGGCGGCATGCGCAAGAGTCAGCTGATTGACGCCATCAAGGCTGCCCAGTCCGGTGGCCAGTCCGGTGGCCAGCCGAGTGCACATCCCAGCCAGGGGCAGGTTTCCAGGAGCACGCCAACGAGCCCGGCAAGTCACGAGGACAGCCCTAGCCGCACCGGAGACAGTCAAGCGAGTGGTGGACAGTCAGACGTCTCAGCCTCTTCGAATAGAGACCAGCAGCGGTCCAACGAGCAGCGCAACGGTCAGCAGCGGGACGGTCAGCAGCGGGACGGCGGGCAGCGAGACGGCGGGCAGAGCCGCTCGCAGGATCGAACCAACCAGAACGGTAACCAGTCCGGCGGTCAGCAAGGCGGCGACCGCAACCAGAACCGCAGCGACAACCGCAGCAGCAACCAGAGCAACCAGAGCAGCGGCCGTAACAACCGTGACGACGACGAGCAGGGTGCTAGTCGCCGTAACCGTCGCCGTCGCGGGCGTGATCGCGACCGGGGCAGCGGCGGCAACAGCAACACCAACTACCGCGACCGCAGCTCTCGGCGCGACGAGCCCGACACGCAGGTCAGCGAGGACGACGTGCTGGTTCCGACGGCCGGCATCCTCGACGTGCTGGACAACTACGCCTTCGTGCGGACCAGTGGCTACCTTCCAGGCCCCGACGACGTCTACGTCTCCTTGTCCATGGTCCGCAAGTACGGACTGCGACGCGGTGACGCGGTGACTGGCACGGTGCGCCAGGCTCGTGAGGGCGACCGCAAGGAGAAGTTCAACCCCCTGGTCCGGCTGGACAGCATCAACGGAGCCGACGCCGATGCCGCGACGACCCGGGTCGAGTTCAACAAGTTCACCCCGCTGCACGCAGCGGAACGGCTGCGACTCGAGACCGAGTCGAGCAACCTGATCGGTCGGGTCATCGACATCGCCGCTCCGATCGGCAAGGGGCAACGCGGCCTGATCGTCTCACCACCCAAGGCCGGCAAGACGATGGTGCTGCAGTCCATCGCCAACTCCATCACTGCGAACAACCCCGAGTGCCACCTGATGATCGTTCTCGTCGACGAGCGTCCGGAGGAGGTGACCGACTTCCAGCGCACTGTCAAGGGTGAGGTCATCGCCTCGACGTTCGACCGGCCCGCCAGCGACCACACGATGGTCGCCGAGCTCGCCATCGAGCGGGCGAAGCGCCTTGTCGAGCTCGGCCACGACGTGGTCGTGCTCCTTGACAGCATCACCCGGCTCGGCCGGGCCTACAACATCGCGGCCCCGGCCAGTGGCCGGATCCTCTCCGGTGGTGTGGACTCCTCCGCGCTGTACCCACCGAAGCGGTTCTTCGGTGCCGCCCGCAACATCGAGAACGGCGGCTCCCTGACGATCATCGCCACGGCCCTGATCGAGACGGGGTCGAAGATGGACGAGGTCATCTTCGAGGAGTTCAAAGGCACCGGAAACATGGAGCTGCGACTTCGCCGAGAGTTCGCCGACAAGCGGATCTTCCCGGCCATCGACGCGGTTCAATCCGGCACTCGACGTGAAGAGCTGCTGATGAGCAAGGAAGAGCTCTCGATCGTCTGGAAGCTTCGCCGGGTGCTCTCGGGGCTCGACGGGCAGCAGGCCCTCGAGCTGCTTCTCGAGCGCCTCAAGAAGTCGCAGAGCAACATCGAGTTCCTGATGCAGGTCCAGAAGACGATGCCTACGGGCGGGAACGGTCGCGACAGCGGCTGAGGCACTCACGAGTAGGGCAGGGGACGGAACGAACCTTCGAGTTCCGTCCCTTATGTTTGCCGTCCTCGTCTGTTCTGAACGGTTGCGGTGCATGCGTGCGTTGAGCAGGCTCCCGAGCTCGTCGTACTCGCAGTGATGATGCCTGGGAAGAGCGGCCTCGACGCGTGTCGGGCCTTGCGTCTGGATGCCACGCTGGCCGAGATCCCGGTCATCCTGCTCACCGCGCGGGCGCAGGAGGCAGATGTGGAGCATGGCTTCGATGCCGGGGCCGACGACTACGTCGTCAAGCCATTCAGCCCACATGAGCTGGCGGCGCGGGTGGACACGGTGCTCGAGCGCAGCCACAGCCAACAGTGAGCACACTCGGTGCCGCAGGATAGTAGACCGGAGATGGCCCGGGAATAGGGATCGTGACTCCGGCCTTATGGCGAGGTGACAGAGCGCTCTTCCACCGCCGTATACCCGGCTTCCGAGCGACTGGAGAGCCCCACCGGTGGACGCTACCTGCAGCTGGTGCTCGTCCTGGGCGCCCTGATCTCGCTCGGCCCGCTCACGATCGACATGTACCTCCCGGCGTTCCCGTCGATCGCCGCAGAGCTGGAAGCCTCGGACTCCGCAGTGCAGCTGACGCTGACCGGAATGTTGGCCGGGCTGGCCATCGGGCAGCTCGTGATCGGTCCGCTCTCGGACGCAGTCGGTCGCCGCAAGCCCCTGCTCGTCGGCATCCTCACGCATGCGACCGCTTCTGTGCTGTGCGCCCTGGCCCCCAGCATCGTGGCGTTGAGCGCCGTCAGGGTCTTGCAGGGACTGGCCGGGGCAGCGATCTCAGTGGTGGCGATGGCCATCGTCCGTGACTTGTTCTCCGGCGTTGCCGTGGCCCGGATCATGTCGAGGCTGATGTTGGTGATCGGGCTCGCACCCATCCTCGCGCCGAGCCTCGGCGGCCTCGTCCTCACATGGACCACGTGGCGCGGAATCTTCGCAGTGCTCGCGGGAGTGGCCGTTCTCCTCATCATCGTGGCGTTCCTCGGGATTCGGGAGACGCTGCCGGAGCCCCGTCGGCGTCCCGCCGACCTCCACTCCACACTGGGCACCTACCGCTCTCTATGTCGCGACCGGACCTTTATGGCCCTGATCTTCATCGGTGGGCTGATGCTGTCGGCGATGTTCGCCTACGTCTCCGGCGCCAGCTTTGTGCTGCAAGGTGGGTACGGGCTCGACGAGCAGGCGTTCGGGCTGGTCTTCGGTGCGAACGCGGCCGGGCTGACGCTGGCCTCCCAGCTCAACCCCGTGCTGATCGCGCGATTCAGCGTTCTCGGGGTGCTCACGGGAGCGATCGTCGTCTCCGCACTTTCCGCCACCGCGCTGGTGGTCGCCGGGGCGACCGAGTCGCTGGGTCTCGCCGGAATACTGGTCCCGCTCGCACTCGTCGTCGCCGCTGCCGGGCTCTCCTTGCCCAACACCCCGGCGCTCGCCCTGACCCGGCATGGGGAAGCGGCCGGGACCGCAGCCGCGATGCTCGGTTCGGTGCAGTTCGGGGTGGGAGCCCTCGTAGCACCGATTGTGGGTCTGTCCGGCAGCGCGAGTGCGGTGCCGATGGGTGTGGTGATACTCGGGGTAACCCTGCTCGCCGGTGTCCTGATGTTCGGTGTGGTACGGCGGGATGAAACCGCGGCCTCTATCGGTTGACACAGGCGAATGTCACCGCGTCCGGCAGCCGGCCCGCGATTAACGCCGGGCTGGAGGTCGGTGGCAGACTAGATGGCTGGTTCCGGTTCACGTCCGACTGATCTCAAGCAGGACGACCCGGCGACCGTGACCCCGAGAGGACCTTCATGAAGAAGAATATCCACCCTGAGTACGTCGACACCTCGGTGACCTGCACCTGTGGAAACACGTTCACCACGCGGAGTACAGCCACCAGCGGCAGCGTCCACGCCGACGTCTGCTCGCAATGCCACCCGTTCTACACCGGCAAGCAGAAGATTCTGGACACCGGTGGACGCGTCGCCCGCTTCGAGGCTCGTTATGCCAAGAAGTCGCCGGCGAAGGACGCGTCGAAGTAGTTTCGCCCGAGCGCCGGCTTCCGCAGCTTTGCGGAGGCCGGCGATTGGTCTGTCCGAAGCTGCGGCAAGTGTCCTCGAACGAAGTTGGTGGAAGGGTGGAACGCCATGTTCGACGCCGTGAAGGGGCTGGTCGAGGAGCACGCGGCTCTCGAGCTCCGACTGGCTGAGCCCGGGCTGCATTCCGACCAGAGCTTGGCGAAGAGGCTGAACCAGCGCTACGCGGAGCTCACCGCGATCGTGCGGACCTACCGCGAGTGGCAGCAGCTCGGCGACGACGTGGGGGCCGCTCGCGAGCTCGCGGGTGAGGATCCGGCGTTCGCCGTGGAGGCCGAGACGCTGGCGGAGCGCCGCGTTACCGTCGAGGAGCACCTGCGGCACATGCTGGTGCCGCGCGACGCAGCAGACTCCAAGGACGCGATCCTCGAGATCAAGTCGGGCGAGGGAGGCGAGGAGTCGGCGCTGTTCGCCGGTGACCTGCTCCGGATGTACACCCGCTACGCCGAGCAGCGCGGCTGGAAGGTCGAACAGCTCGACGCCAACGAGTCCGACCTCGGCGGATTCAAGTCCGTGACCGTGGCAGTGAAGGCCAAGGGCGTTCCGCCACCGGGGGAGGCGCCGTACGCCCTGCTCAGGTTCGAAGGTGGGGTCCACCGGGTGCAGCGCGTCCCGGTCACCGAGAGCCAGGGTCGTGTGCACACCTCCGCAGCCGGCGTGCTGGTGATGCCCGAGGCCGAGCAGGTGGACGTCAACATCGAGGAGAAGGACCTGCGCATCGATGTCTTCCGCTCCTCGGGACCGGGTGGGCAGAGCGTGAACACCACCGACTCCGCGGTCCGGATCACGCACCTGGCGACCGGCATCGTGGTGAGTTGTCAGAACGAGAAGAGCCAGCTGCAGAATCGTGACCAGGCGATGCGCATCCTGCGCTCGCGCCTGCTCCAGGCCGCACAGGACGCTGCCGATGCCGAGGCCTCGCACGCGCGCAAGTCACAGGTCCGCACCGTCGACCGTTCGGAGCGCATCCGCACCTACAACTTCCCCGAGAACCGGATCTCCGACCACCGCACCGGATATAAGTCGCACAACCTCGACACCGTCCTCGACGGTGAGCTGCAGGCGGTCGTGGACTCCTGCGTGCAGGCCGACCTCGCCGCTCGCCTAGACAGCATCGAGGCATGACAGGCCAGGGCACTAGGCAGCTGCTCGCAGAGGCGGCCGGCCGGTTGGAGCTGGCCGGTGTGCCGAGTGCGGAGTACGACGCCGCAGAGCTCCTCGCACATGTGCTCGGCACCTCGCGCGGCCGGCTGTTCTTGGCCGCAGAGATCACCGAGCCGCAGCGCGCTGCGTTCGCGGACCTCGTGGATCGCCGGGTGCGGCGCGAACCGCTGCAGCACCTCACCGGCACCGTGGCCTTTCGCTACGTTGAGCTAGCCGTCGGCCCGGGCGTCTTCGTTCCCCGCCCGGAGACCGAGCTCCTTGCCGGCTGGGGTGTCGAGCAGGCCCGTGCGGTCGTGGCTTCCGGACGTGTTCCGGTGGTCGTGGACCTCTGCACAGGCTCCGGAGCGATGGCGCTCGCGCTGTGGGACGAGGTCCCGAGCGCCGAGATCCACGCCGTCGAGCTCGGTGCCGAGGCCCATGAGTGGGCCGCACGCAACCTGGCCGGCACAAGCGTGGACCTGCGGCAGGCGGACATGGCCGGCGCCTTCGAGGAGCTCTCCGGCGCCGTCGACGTGGTCGTGTCTAACCCGCCCTACATCCCGCTCGACGCTTACGAGTCGGTCGCTCCCGAGGCGCGGAACTACGACCCTCCGATGGCCTTGTGGTCCGGGCAGGACGGGCTTGATGCGATGAACGTCGTGGAACGAACGGGTGCACGGTTGTTGCGGGCCGGCGGGGTGCTGGGCGCTGAGCACGCCGACGTACAGGCAGACGCGGTCCTGGCCATCTTCGCCGGCACGGGCCGGTGGACGGAGATCCGTGACTGTCCGGATCTGACAGGTCGCTCCCGCTACGTAACTGCAAGACTGGCACGATGACCCGCGATGATGACCCGCGATGATGGCTGGGTGAGGGTGCTGTGACCAACCGGTTCGACACCGCCGACGACGAGGAACGCGAGTCCGGCCTCGCCGCCGCGACCCTTGCGGTCCAGCGTGGCGAGCTGGTCGTGTTCCCGACCGACACGGTCTATGGGGTCGGTGCCGACGCATTCGACCCCGCCTCGGTGCGCCGGCTGCTGGCTGCGAAGGGGCGAGGCCGGGAGATGCCCCCACCGGTGCTGATCTCGGCCCACAGCACACTCGACGCGCTGGCCGTGGGCATCCCTTCGTGGGCACGCAGCCTCATCGAGGAGCTGTGGCCCGGCCCGCTGACGTTGGTCTGCCGCCAGCAGCCGTCGCTGCAGTGGGACCTCGGGGACACGCGGGGAACCGTCGCAGCCCGGATGCCCGACCATCGGTTGGCGCTGGACCTGCTCTCGCGGACCGGTCCTCTCGCGGTAAGTAGCGCCAACCGGAGCGGAATGGACGCCGCGACCGATGCCGACCAGGCGGCGAGCATGCTGGGGGAGGCCATCGAGGTGCTTCTGGACGACGGGGAGACTTCCGGCCCGGTTCCGTCGACGATCGTGGACACCACCGGAGCCACCGGTCGTGTGCTCCGGCTCGGTGTGCTGCCACTGGAACGGCTCAACGAGGTCGTTCGTCCGCTCGGAGCCGAGATCGTGGACGAGGGATAGCGGACGTCTCGTGCGTGAGTACCTGACGGTCTTCCTCGTCGCGGCGGTCGTGACCTACCTGCTCGGGGTGGTGGCGCGCGAGGTCGCGGTCCGGACAGGCGCGGTGGCCAAGGTCCGGGACCGAGACGTGCATGCCGTGCCGATCCCGTACTTCGGCGGCGTCGCCATGCTGGGTGGCCTGGCGGCGGGCTACACGGTTGCGAGGCAGCTGCCGTTCCTCTCCCTCAGCGACGTGGGCATCTTCAGGGACGCCGGCACCGTCCTGGTTGCCGGTGCCTTGATTTGCGCCGTCGGCGTGCTCGACGACCTGTTCGAACTCGACGCACTCACCAAGCTCGGTGGCCAGATCCTTGCGGCCGGGTTCTTGACCTTCAACGAGGTGCAGCTCTACTTCTTCAAGCTCCCCGGCGGTGGCCAGCTGCCCCTCGACCCTGCTTTGGCCACGATGCTGAGTGTGCTGATCGTGGTGGCCACGGTCAACGCGGTGAACTTCGTCGACGGCCTCGACGGCCTCGCCTCCGGCGTGGTCGGCATCGGTGCGGTCGCCTTCTTCCTGTTCTCCTACAAGCTCGCGGACGCGAACGGGGAGACCCTCGCGATCACCGCCGCGCTGCTCACTGCCGCGCTCGGAGGTGCGTGCGCCGGCTTCCTGCCGCACAACTTCTTTCCGGCCCGGTTGTTCATGGGCGACTCTGGGTCGATGCTGATTGGACTGGTCCTGGCCGGGTCCGCACTGACGCTGACCGGCCAGTTCGCTCCCACCGACATCACCGAGGGGGCGGGAGGATCACAGGCCAGCATGCTGCTCACCCTGCTGCCGATCTTCCTGCCCATCTCGATTCTGATCGTCCCCTTCGTGGACCTTGTGCTCGCCGTCGTACGTCGCACGCGTGCTGGCCGGTCGCCTTTCGCTCCGGACAAGCAACACCTGCACCACCGGTTGCTCGAAATCGGCCACTCCCATCGCCGGGCGGTGCTGATCATGTGGCTGTGGGCCGGCCTAGTCGCGTTCGGCGGCGTGCTGGCAAGTCTGTACGCCGGTCGGATCACCACGGTGGTGCTCGCGGTCTGGGTGGTCGCGACGGTCGGTCTTACGTTCTACCTCCCACGAGCCCAGCGACCAGGAACGACTTCATAGGTGGCAGGACTTTGTGCTAATTTCACAAGCGTCCGGCGTGGCTCCGGCGACCGCTGAGCTCCGGTCTCGCCTAGACTGGGCGCACAGCCCAGCACGGACCACAGAACGGCCGCCGACATGACGACCGAACGCCCGCCGAACGCTCCATCGCCCCTTGCCGGCTATCGGACCGCCTCCATGGTGTCCGTCGTGTGCGTCGCCCTCGTCTGTACCCTCGCCGCCGGACTGACCGCGGTCCTCGTGTCGGCACTGGTCGCGGGAGCTCCGGCCGCTCTGGGTGCAGCCATAGCCGTGGTCATGGTGTGCCTCTTCTTCGCTCTCGGGGCGATGGTGCTCGACGTGGTCACGACGGTGGCGCCGGCTGCGTCACTGCTGGTCGCCCTGCTGACCTACACGCTGAACGTCGTACTGGTCGGGATTGCCTTCATCTCCCTCAGCCACTCCGGCGCCCTCGCCGGCCCGGTGGACGCACAGTGGCTGGGCGGCACCGTGATCGTATGCACGCTGGTGTGGACGCTGGCCCAGGTCGTGAGCAGCACACGCACCCGGCAGCCGGTCTACGACCTGCCTTCCTCTGGGACGAAGGCGAGTGTCGGATGACTTCGCGTGGCTGCTATTGTCCGGTGCGCGATGACACCGCAGAATCTCGGCTCTGCAACCGACGAACCAACGCCTGCAGGCGACCCGTGGCACGCGTTCGGGTACCTCGTGTCGGGGGTAGGCATGTACGGGTTTCTCGGTTGGCTCGCCGACCGGTGGCTCGGCACCTCGTTCTTGGTGGTCCTCGGCATCCTGCTGGGGGCAGGATTCGGGATCTACATGACGTTCGCCCGGTTCAACCAGCCGCCTGCACAGCGCTCGAAGCAGTCCGACATCGACCAGCCCGGCAGCAATCAGCACAGCGACTAGTGCAGGAGACACAGCGTTGACCACCGCTCTGAGCCTTCCGTCGGGCAGCCTCCCCGTGCGTGCCGCTTCTCCGGCCGAGGGAGAGGGGTTCACGCCTCCGGGTCCCGGTGACTTCGACCTGCCTCCGATCGGCCCGCACACCGAGTTCGAGTTCCTCGGCCAGACCATGACGCTCGGCGTCACCAAGCCGATGATCCAGCTCGTGCTCGCCGCGGCGTTGGTTTTCTGGTTCCTCTACTCTGCGGCCAAGAAGCGCTCGATGGTGCCGGGAAAGCTGCAGTACGTCGGGGAGGGGGCATACGGGTTCGTGCGCAACAGCATCAGCCGGGACATCATCGGCGGCGCCGACTTTCTGCGGTTCGTGCCCTACCTGGTCGCGTTGTTCTTCTTTCTCGTGCTCAACAACGTCTTCGGCTCGATCCCGTTCATCCAGTTCCCGACCTTCTCACGCTCGGGCATGGTCTACGCCCTGGCTGCACTGAGCTGGGTCATCTACAACTACGTGGGGATGAAGAAGCACGGTCTCTTCGGCTACCTCAAGCTGCAGACGATGCCCGCCGGGATCAGCGGTCCGATCCTGGCCCTGCTGATACCGCTCGAGTTCTTCTCCAACATCATCGTCCGGCCGGTCACGCTGGCCCTGCGACTCTTCGCCAACATGCTCGCCGGCCACCTGCTGATCCTGCTGTTCGCCCTCGGCGGAGAGTACCTCCTCCTGCACGGCTCGACGCTGATCAAGCCGGTCGGCATCCTGGCCTGGGTTCTTTTCATCGCGATCAGCTTCCTCGAGCTGCTGATCCAGTTCCTGCAGGCCTACGTCTTCGTCCTGCTCAACGCCATGTACATCTCCGGTGCTCTCGCAGACGAGCACTGAGAACCTCACAAAGTAGAAACAACCGAAAGGAAGCTGCCGTGGAAGGCAACCTCAACATGATCGGCTACGGTCTGGCCGCCATCGGCCCGGGCGTCGGTATCGGTCTGATCTTCGCCGCCTACATCAACGGTGTCGCACGTCAGCCCGAAGCGCAGGGCCGCCTGCAGTCGATCGCCATCTTGGGCTTCGCCCTCGCTGAGGCGCTCGCCATCATCGGTATCGCCCTCGCGTTCGTGCTCTAGAGACCACTGACGAAGGACGACGCCCATGAACTCGATCACCCTCGCCGCGGAGGAGCTCAACCCGTTGGTGCCGCACCCGGTGGAGATCGTCCTCGCGCTGGTCGTCTTCGGCCTGCTCTACCTGGCGGTCAAGAAGTGGGTGGTACCCAACTTCGAGAGGACCTTCTCGGAGCGGACCTCGGCCATCGAAGGTGGCCTGGCTGCCGCTGAGAAGAAGCAGGCGGAGGCCGACGCCAGACTCGCCGAGCTGAACCAGCAGCTGGGAGAGGCCCGGCACGAAGCAGCGCGGATCCGGGAGAATGCGCGAGAGCAGGGGGCCACGATCGTGGCCGAGATGCGTGAGCAGGCTCAGACCGAGTCAGCCCGCATCGTCGAGCATGCCCACAACCAGATCGAGGCCGAGCGCCAGCAGGCGGTCACCTCGCTTCGCGCCGAGGTCGGCTCGTTGGCCACCTCGCTGGCAGGACGCATCGTCGGTGAGTCGCTGGACGACGACGCTCGTCAGAGCCGCGTGGTCGAACGGTTCCTTGCCGACCTGGAGAGCCAGGACTCCAGCCAGGACTCCCCCGTGGGCGGGGCACGCTGATGCACGGCGCTTCCGCGGACTCGTTGGCCACCCTGAGCGGACAGCTTGAGGGAGCCGTCGACAGTGGCGCCGACGCAGAACGCGTGGGCGACGACCTGTTCGCGGTGGCGAGGTTGCTGCGCAGCCAGCCCGGTATTCGCCGGGTGGTCACCGACGTCTCGCTCGACGCGGACGCCAAGTCGGGGCTCGTCCGCCAGCTGCTCGGTGAGCAGATCGACGGGATCTCGCTGGACCTGGTCACCAAGGCGGCCACCCTGCGCTGGGCGGGAAGTCGCGACCTCGGGGACGCGCTCGAACAGCTCGGCGTCGTCGCGGTGGTCAGGAGCGCTGAAAGCGACGGTGGAGCCGACCAGCTCGAGGACGAGCTCTTCGGCTTCGGTCAGCTGGTCTCGGACAACCCGGGGCTGCGGGACGCACTCTCGGACCCGGCCCGCTCCGTCGAGGACAAGCGTGCGCTGGTGCGAGGTCTCCTGGAGGGCAAGGCCGGTCGCGGCACGATCCGGTTGGCCGAGCAGTCGGTCGCCGGTAGCCACCGGACGGTGGCAGTCGCGGTCGATGAGTACAAGAAGGTCGCTGCGGAGGTGCACAGCCAGCGGGTCGCCACGGTCCGGGTGGCACGTGAGCTCTCCGAGGACGACGTACGGCGGCTCTCGAGCTCGCTGGAGGCGAAGTACGGTCGGAAGGTCCACCTGAATGTGCTCGTGGACCCCGCAGTGGTCGGCGGGATCCGGGTAGAGATCGGTGACGACGTCATCGACGGCACAGTGGCCAGCCGGCTCGACGACGCCCGCCGCCGCCTGGCGGGTTAGCAGACAAGCAGTCACACACCAAGAGACAGGACAGATTCGCATGACGGAACTTTCGATCCGTCCGGAGGAGATCCGGGACGCGCTGCAGCGGTTCGTGTCGGACTACAAGCCGGCGACGGCCAGCCGCGAAGAGGTCGGCACCGTCTCGGAGGCAGGCGACGGCATCGCCCGGGTGACTGGTCTGCCTTCGGCCATGGCCAACGAGCTGCTTGAGTTCGAGGACGGCACGCTCGGTCTCGCCCTCAACCTCGACACCCGTGAGATCGGTGTCGTGATCCTCGGTGACTTCGCGGGCATCGAAGAGGGCCAGAGCGTCCGTCGTACCGGCGAGATCCTCTCGGTCCCGGTCGGCGACAGCTACCTCGGTCGCGTCGTGGACCCGCTCGGCATGCCGATCGACGGGCTCGGCGACATCGAGTCCGATGAGCGGCGCGCCCTGGAGGTGCAGGCGCCCTCCGTAGTGCAGCGTAAGTCGGTGCACGAGCCGCTCGCCACCGGCATCAAGGCGATCGACGCGCTGACCCCGATCGGCCGTGGTCAGCGACAGCTGATCATCGGCGATCGGCAGACCGGCAGGAGCGCCATCGCGATCGACACGATCATCAACCAGAAGCAGTACTGGGACACCGGCGACCCGGAGCAGCAGGTGCGCTGCATCTACGTCGCCATCGGCCAGAAGGGCTCGACAGTCGCCGCGGTGCGCGGCGCCCTCGAGGAGGTCGGCGCGCTGGAGTACACCACGATCGTGGCCTCGCCCGCCTCGGACTCGGCCGGCTTCAAGTACCTCGCGCCGTACACCGGATCCGCGATCGGCCAGCATTGGATGTACGACGGAAAGCACGTGCTGATCATCTTCGACGACCTCACCAAGCAGGCCGAGGCCTACCGCGCGGTCTCGCTGCTGCTGCGCCGCCCACCGGGTCGCGAGGCCTACCCCGGTGACGTGTTCTACCTGCACAGCCGCCTGCTCGAGCGCTGCGCGAAGCTCAGCGACGACATGGGCAAGGGCTCGATGACCGGCCTCCCGATCATCGAGACCAAGGCCAACGACGTGTCGGCCTACATCCCGACCAACGTCATCTCGATCACCGACGGCCAGATCTTCCTCCAGTCGGACCTGTTCAACGCCAACCAGCGGCCAGCGATCGACGTCGGAATCTCCGTCTCGCGCGTGGGCGGAGCGGCAATGACCAAGGCCATCAAGAAGGTCACCGGCTCGCTCAAGGTCGACCTCGCGCAGTTCCGTGCGATGGAGGCGTTCGCGATGTTCGCCTCCGACCTCGACGCGGCGTCGCGTCAGCAGCTCGACCGGGGGCAGAGTCTGATGGCACTGCTCAAGCAGCCGCAGTACAGCCCCTACCCGGTCGAGGACATGACCGCCTCGCTATGGGCTGGGACGTCGGGCAAGCTTGACAAAGTCCCCAACGAGGACGTCGCCCGTTTCGAGCGAGAGTTCCTGGACTTCCTTCGCCGCGAGCACGGCGGGATCCTGGACGGGATCCGCGAGTCCCGGGAGTTCACCGACGATACAGCTGAGACGCTCGAAAAGGCCTACGAGTCGTTCCTCGACCAGTTCGAAACCTCCGAAGGGGGCTCGATCAAGGCCGGCAAGGAAGAGCACGAGGCCCTCGAGGACGAGGACGTCGAGCAGGAACAGATCGTCAAGCAGAAGCGAGGCTGACGATGGCTGTTTCGCTGCGTGAGTACCGAGCCCGGATCAAGTCGGTCGAGTCGACCAAGAAGATCACGCGGGCCATGGAGCTCATCGCTGCGTCCCGCATCATCAAGGCGCAGCAGCGGGCGCAGGCGGCCGCGCCGTACGCCCGTGAGCTGACCCGCGCGGTGTCGGCGGTGGCCACGTACTCCAACGTCGACCATCCCCTCACGACCGAGCCGGAGGACCCCAAGCGGGCCGCGATCCTGGTGGTGACCAGTGACCGCGGACTCGCGGGCGCCTACTCGTCGGCCGCGATCAAGGAGGCGGAGCGGCTAGCGGAGAGGCTCCACGAGTCGGGTCTCGAGGTCGACACCTATGTCACCGGTCGCAAGGGCGTCGCCTACTTCAAGTTCCGGAACCGCCCGGTCGTGCAGGCATGGACCGGCTTCTCCGACCAGCCGACCTACGACGCCGCGCGGGAGATCGGCAACGCCCTCATCAACGCCTTCCTCGCCGACGAGGGGGGGTCCTCGGAGTCCGATGAGGACGAGGACGTTTCACCCGTCGACGAGGTGCACGTGGTCTACACGCGCTTCCGGTCGATGTTGGTGCAGGAGCCGACCGCTGTCCGGCTGCTTCCGCTCGAGATAGTGGAGGGGGGCGAGTCGCCGGAGGACAACGACGTGCTGCCGCTCTACGAGTTCGAGCCGTCCGCGGCGGAGGTCCTCGACGGGCTACTTCCCCGCTACGTCCAGAGCCGGATCTTCTTCGTCCTGCTGCAGGCATCGGCGTCGGAGCTCGCGGCACGTCAGAAGGCGATGAAGGCGGCGACCGACAACGCCGAAGAGCTGATCAAGAAGTACCAGCGAATTGCCAACCAGGCCCGCCAGGCCGGGATTACCCAGGAAATCAGCGAGATCGTCGGCGGCGTGAACGCGTTGGCCGACGCGACCGCCGGGAGTGAGTGAGAGAGAAGATGGCGACCGTAGTGAAGAAGATGGCCGACGCGATCAGCGATCGGGTCTCCGGCGACGAGGAGAGTGACACCCAGAGCGTCTTCGGGCGCCTCGCACGGGTCATCGGCCCCGTGGTCGACGTGGAGTTCCCTGTGGACTCGATGCCCGAGATCTACAACGCGCTCACAGTCGATCTCGAGCTCGCCGGTGAGACGCGCACGCTGACCCTCGAGGTCGCGCAGCACATCGGCGACGGCATGGTGCGAGCGATCTCCATGCAACCCACCGACGGCCTGGTCCGTGGCGCCCAGGTCACCGACACCGGGGACCCGATCATGGTTCCCGTAGGTGACGTGACCAAGGGCCATGTCTTCAACGCGACCGGCGACTGCCTCAACCTCGAGGAGAACGAGCGGCTCGAGGTGACCGAGCGCTGGGGCATCCATCGCAAGGCCCCGGCTTTCGACCAGCTCGAGTCCAAGACCGAGATGTTCCAGACCGGCATCAAGGTCATCGACCTGCTCACGCCGTACGTCCTGGGCGGCAAGATCGGTCTGTTCGGCGGTGCAGGGGTTGGGAAGACCGTGCTGATCCAGGAGATGATCGCCCGCGTCGCCAAGGACCACGGTGGTGTGTCGGTGTTCGCCGGGGTCGGTGAGCGCACCCGTGAGGGCAACGACCTGATCACTGAGATGACCGAGGCCGGCGTCATCGAGCAGACCGCGCTGGTGTTCGGTCAGATGGACGAGCCACCGGGCACGCGGCTTCGGGTGGCGCTCTCGGCGCTGACGATGGCGGAGTACTTCCGTGACGTTCAGAACCAGGACGTGCTGCTGTTCATCGACAACATCTTCCGGTTCACCCAGGCCGGGATGGAGGTCTCCACCCTCCTGGGCCGGATGCCTTCGGCGGTGGGCTACCAGCCGAACCTCGCCGACGAGATGGGCGTGCTCCAGGAGCGGATCACCTCCACCCGTGGCCACTCGATCACCTCGATGCAGGCGATCTACGTGCCGGCCGACGACTACACCGACCCCGCTCCGGCCACCACGTTCGCGCACCTCGACGCGACGACCGAGCTGTCGCGCGAGATCGCCTCGGTAGGTATCTACCCGGCCGTGGACCCGCTCACGTCGACCTCCCGGATCCTCGACCCGCGCTACATCGGCGAGGACCACTACAACACCGCGGTGCGCATCAAGCAGATCCTCCAGCGCAACAAAGAGCTGCAGGACATCATCGCAATCCTCGGGGTCGACGAGCTGTCGGAGGAGGACAAGGTGATCGTGCAGCGTGCACGCCGCATCCAGCGGTTCCTGTCGCAGAACACCTATGTCGCCAAGCAGTTCACCGGCATCGAAGGCTCGACTGTCTCGATCGAGGACACCATCGAGGGGTTCACCAAGATCGCCGACGGCGACTACGACCACGTCGCCGAGCAGGCGTTCTTCATGTGTGGTGGCCTCGACGACGTCGAGAAGAAGTGGGACGAGATCCAGAAGAGCACCGGAGGCTGATCATGGGCGAGGAAATGGGGTCCCCGTGAGCGACGACCTGCTGCAGGTTGAGCTGGTCGCGGCCGACCGGCTGGTCTGGTCGGGCGAGGCGAAGATGGTCGTGGCCCGTACGACCGAGGGCGACGTCGGCATTCTGCCGAACCATGCGCCCATGCTCTCCTTGATGGTCGACGGTGTGGTCGACGTGCAGACCGGCGACGGCGAGACGTGGATCGCCGCCGTGGACGCCGGGTTCCTGTCCGTTGCGCACAATCGGATCTCGATCCTTTCCGAGCATGCCGAGATGTCGCACGAGATCGACCTCGAGAAGGCGCGCGCCGAGCTGGAGCGCGCCAAGTCCTCGGGGGAGAACGACGACGAGGCGGAGGAAGCGGTACGGCGGGCCGAGGCCCGTATCCGAGCCGCCGAGAAGGCAACCTGACCACATCGTCGGCGAGACCGCGCCATCGGGGAACGAGGGGATAGATGCCGCTCTGGCAGTGGCTGTTGGACTCAGTCAGTGTCGTGCTGCTTCTTCTCCTGCTCTGGGGTCTTGCCCTTGTCGTTCGACGTCGGTGGATCTCCCGCTCGAGCGGAACCTTCGAGTTCAGTGTCCGCGTCCGGTCTTCGAAGGCCGGGCGCGGTTGGGTTCTCGGGGTAGGCCGCTACTCCGGCGGTCTGCTCGAGTGGTTCCGGGTGTTCTCCTTGGCTCCGCGCCCGAGGATGGTCCTTCGGAGGCCCGATCTGGAGTACGCCGGACGACGTGACCCTGTCGGCGCTGAGTCGTACTCCCTCTACTCCGGACACATCGTCGTCTCCTGCCGAACGCCGTCGGGCATCCTCGAGGTCGCGATGAGCCCGTCGTCACTGACCGGGTTCCTCGCCTGGCTCGAAGCCGCGCCACCCGGTCAGGGCAACCGTCGCCGCTAACCCCGACAACAGGTCACCGTGACCTGTTGTTGCGACCGCAAGGAGCTTCTGCTCGCGATATCAGGTCACGGTGACCTGATATCGCGAGGCGGCTTGCTCGGGAGGTTCTCAGGTCTGCCGTGACCGCTCGCCGCCGGGCTTCCACAGCACGTCGCCGTTCTCCCGGTTCGAGTGGCGGGCAAGGATGAACAACAGGTCGGAGAGCCGGTTGAGGTACTTGATCGCCAGCACGTTCATCGTCTCGCCGTGCTCGTCGTACGCCGCCCAGGCCGCCCGCTCCGCGCGACGTGCCACGGTTCGGGCCACGTGCAGCAGGGCGGCGCCCGGCGTACCCCCGTTGAGGATGAACGACCGCAGGTCGGGAAGTTCCTCGTTGTAGTGGTCGCACCAGGCTTCGAGCCGGTCGACGTACTCCTGCTCGATGCGCAGCGGTGGATACTCGGGGTCCGGGACGATCGGCGTGCAGAAGTCGGCGCCCACGTCGAAGAGGTCGTTCTGAAGCGTGGTGAGCACCGCGACCACGTCCTCGTCAAGGTTCCCCATCGCCAACGCCGCGCCGATCGCAGCGTTCGCCTCGTCGACGTCGGCGTAGGCGTGCAGTCGAAGATCGGTCTTGGACGTCTCGCTGAAGTCACCGAGCCGGGTGGTCCCGGCGTCGCCGGTGCGCGTGTAGATACGGGTGAGGTTGACCATGCAGTCAGCCTAGGCGCGGTACGACAGGCTCGGCAGATGTGCAGCGGATGAGAAATGTCGCACCACTCGAGGAACCGCGCGGTGGCGTGAAGCTCCCGGCACTTCCCCGACGGTGCTCGAGCCGGGCCCTGAGCGGTCAAAGGAAATCGCGACACACCCGTTATCAGTTCACGCAACCTTACTGAGGTGCCATGCGTCATAGTTAGACAGGGGGCAGCCTGGGGGGGTTGTCTGCGACATGGGAGAACGAGTGCAGGTCACCACGAGTGGTGCGACGGTTGTCTTGACCGGACGCTTCGACGTACGTTCCACGGGCATGGTTCGCGAGGTGCTCTACCAGCAGATCAATGCCACGGCTGAGGACGTCATCGTAGATGTGGCAGGAGTTGAGTGGATCGACGCGACCGCGCTCAAAGTGCTCGCCGCTGCCACCCAGGTCATGGAACGAGAGGGCCGGCATCTGATTCTCCGTGGGTGCACCCCCGGGCTGCGTCGGGTCATCGCGGTCACCCGGCTGCGTCGGCTCGTCCAGATCGAGCGCGGCACGATCGCTGTGTAGACGAGGCTCAGCGAAGACCCGGGTCGCCGGGAGTCACATCTTCGACGTGCACATGCATCGTCTCGACCGAGATCTGCGGCGTCGAAGCACCGAGGACCTGGATCAGCCGCTTCTGGGCTGCATGCCTGATGGCGTCGGCGGCTGGCAGCAACGGCAGTCCGTGCTGGGCGGTGACGAGGATCGTGATGCCGGTGTACCGGTCCTGGTCGGCGTGGATGCGAATCGCGTCGACCTCGATGTGCGGGATGGGATCGAGAGCGTCGAGGACGTACGCCGTGAGAACCTGCTCGCTGACATGAAAGCCATCGGGGCCTCCGCCGCCACGAAGCGAATGCGAGGCGCGGGACCTCGAGATGACCTCGGCCAGCATGCTGTCGCAGATCTCGACCCAACGCTCGTCGGTATGGACACGCAGCGCCTGCGTCGCAATGACGAGGTCCAGATCCTCGGCGGACATGGTGCTACCGGAATCGTCTCCGGGGTGATTCATCGCCATTGGACCATCCTTACCCTCAGCGTACCCCTGGCACGGTGGAGCTGTCCCCGGATCACGGTAGGCGTGGTGTCCAGTATCCCAGCGATTTCGCCGTAGCTCAGGCCCTCGATCTCTCGCAGTATCCACGCGGATCGCTGCCTCCACGGCAACTCGACAAGGGCTCGGTCCAGCACCTCGCGGAACTCGTTGGACGATGCTTGGTCGTGCGGCCCGGGAAAGGTGGTGTCCGTGCTCGTGTGAAAAAGCCCATCGTCGACGGCGATGGGCCGGCGGCGGCGGCGTACGTTCAAGCACTCGTTGCCGGTGAGCTTGAACAGCCAGGTCCGTAGCGCCGACTCTCCGCGAAACGAGTCGATGTGCAGCCAGGCCTTTGTGAGGGCCTCTTGCACCGCGTCCTCGGCAGCTTGGTGATCGCCGTCCAGCATGCGCAAGGCGTAGCGGTGAAGGGACGCCCCATGACGGCCGAAGATGACTGCGAAAGCAGTCCTGTCGCCCATGGCTGCCCGTTTGGCGAGAACCTCATCGGAGCGAGTGTCCTTCGACGATATCTCGGTGCCCGGGTCTGCGCGGGACGTGGGCGGCAACTCTGTCTCCCTCTCGTCTGCGCTCGGCGGGTCCTTCCGCGAGCGTACCGGAGATCGGCGGCAGCGACATGCTCCACAGCGACGCACCGAAGCACCCGCCAGAAGAATTCTCGAGAATGTGCGTGACGTTTCGGGTGCATAGCGCGTCTCAACTTACGGGTTAAACCACGGCCCAGGCGGTGAGAGCCGTCAGCGTTTGGACTTTCCGGGAGGGGGGACCCCGGAACCCGGGGACACCGACTCGAAGTCGACTCGAGCCCGCTGGCGATGCCATTCCGAACGGAGTTCTGTATGCGGTCATCGTCGTATCCATCCATCGTGCTCGGTGTCGGCGGGGAGCTGGATCTCCTTACCGCACCGGCGTTTCGAGACGAGCTGATCGCTTTTGCGGGAGCAGTGCACGCGCACGAGTTGGTGCTGGATCTGTCTGATGTCGAGTTTATGGACTCGTCAGGACTGAAGCCACTGGTGGAGGCTCGTGACCTGTTGAGCGCCCGAGGTCGGACGTTGCGTCTGCGGGGAGTCCCACGCGCAGTCACACGCCTGGTGCGGGCCGTTGGTCTCGCCGACATCTTGACCGTCGACGACGGCGTCGGCATTGACCACAGGCTGGAGCCAGTGGTTCCCGTTCAGCGGGGTCGACCGGGTACGGAGCCGCACACCGCACCATTCTGATCAATACCTACTTGAAGCGGAGTTGATATGAAGCAAGCTATAACCGGATTTCTGACCACCTTGGCGGAGTTCCTGCCCAAGTTGGTGGCATTCCTGCTGATCCTGATCATCGGCCTGATCATCGCCAAGCTGATCGCCAAGGCGATCGGTGGGCTCTTGGAGAAGGTCGGGTTCGACAAGGCCGTCGAGAAGGGCGGCATCAAGAACGCGCTGGAGCAGTCCAAGTTCGACGCCAGCGACATCGTCGGCAAGCTCGTCTACTACGCGCTGCTGCTGTTCGTCCTGCAGATGGCGTTCGGTGTGTTCGGCCCCAACCCGATCAGCGCACTCATCACCCAGGTGATCACCTTCCTGCCCAGCCTGATCGTCGCGATCATCATCATCGTGGTTGCCGCTGCTATCGCCGCGGCCGTGAAGACCCTGATCGAGGGCACCCTCGGTGGTCTGTCCTACGGCAAGGTCCTGGCCGGCATCGCGAGCGCATTCATCCTGTTCCTGGGTGTCATCGCCGCGTTGAACCAGGTCGGTGTGGCCACCACGGTCACCACCCCCGTGCTCGTCACGATCCTCGCCACCATCGCCGGCGTGATCATCGTGGGCGCGGGTGGCGGCCTGATCAAGCCGATGCAGGCCCGTTGGGAGAACTACCTGACCAAGGCCGAGGACGAGGCTCCCAAGATGAAGGAGCAGGCCAAGAACGCACCCAGCGTCACGGAGCAGGCACAGCAGAAGAAGGCTGAAGCCCAAGGAGGCCAGGAGCCGTACGACCAGGGCCAGGACTGGGACAACCAGGCCCAGACCACCACCACCTGGAGCACGGACACCTCCGGTTCGCGGCGAATGTGAGCATCTGGCCGCAAGTCCACCAGCACCCATCAACAAGAGGAGATATCGCATGATCAGCACCGAAGAAGTTCAGAACTTGCTCAGCAGCGGCGGCTCGGTCGTCGGTAACGACGGCTCGAAGATCGGTAGCATCGGCCAGGTCTACCTGGACGACGAAACCTCGCAGCCTGAGTGGGTCACCGTCAAGACCGGCATGTTCGGCGGCGCAGAGAGTTTCGTCCCGCTCGCGGACGCGAACGTCTCGGGCAACGAGATCCGGGTGCCCTTCGACAAGGACAAGGTCAAGGATGCACCGCAGGTCTCTGACTCCGAGGGTCACCTTTCCCAGGACGAGGAAGCCGATCTCTACCGCTACTACGGCATGAACTACACCGAGTCCACTTCGGACTCGGGACTGCCCACCGGCGGTCGCGCCGACGAGCGGGAGGACCCCTCGGCCGGTGCTGTCGGCAGGGACACCTCTGGTCCAACCACCGACGACGCGATGACGCGTTCGGAGGAGCGGCTCAACGTCGGCACCGAGCAGGTCTCGGCCGGCAAGGCACGACTCCGGAAGTTCGTGGTGACCGAGAACGTCACCAAGACCGTCCCGGTCAGCCGTGAGGAGGTCCGCATCGAGCGCGAGCCGATCACCGACGCCAACCGCGACGCTGCGGTGGCCGGCGGCGACATCACCGACGAGGAGCACGAGGTCACGCTGACCGAGGAGCGTGCCGTGGTCGACAAGGAGACCGTCCCAGTCGAGCGGGTCCGGTTGGACACGGAGACCGTCACCGGGGAGCAGCAGGTCACCGATGAGGTCCGCAAGGAACAGATCGAGTCCGAGGGCGTCGACAAGGCCAGCGGCACCGACCAGCGCTGACCCGTCGCCACGAAGCAGCGCTGTGACCCCGTGGCCCGTCCTGTCCCGAGTGGAGGGCGGGTCACGGCCCGGTTCACACAAACGAATGCAAGGAGAGATAGACATGAGTAGCTCCGTAAACCCGGACCGGCCCAGTGATCGGCCCAGTGACCAGCCCACCGACCGGACCGACTACAACTCCGGCGACTCCCGCTCGGAGTCCGTCGCGCCACGCAGCCAGACCGAGGACCGCAAGAGTGTCCTCGAGCGGGAGAAGGAGGAGCACGGCGGTGTCAAGATCGGCTCCGCCTTCTTCGGCTTCCTCACCGCCACCGGCGTGGGTGTGCTGCTCACCGCATTGGCCGGAGCCATCGGCGCGGCCGTCGGGCTGGCGACCAACACCAAGCCAGGAGCGGCGACGACGCAGGCGACCCAGTCCGCGGGCACCGTCGGCATCGTGGGTGGCATCATCCTGCTCGTCATCTTGTTCGTGGCCTACTACTGCGGCGGGTACGTCGCTGGCCGGATGGCCCGCTTCAACGGTATGAAGCAAGGCGTCGCCGTGTGGGTATGGGCTCTGGTCATCGCGATCATGGTCGCCATCCTCGGAGCCGTTGCAGGCAGCCAGTTCAACATCCTGGCCCAGCTCAACAGCTTTCCGCGGATCCCGGTCAGCGAGGGAGACCTCACCACCGGCGGCATCATCGCCGCGATCGCCGTAGTCGTGGCAAGCCTTGTCGGGGCCATCCTCGGCGGACTTGCCGGAATGCGCTTCCACCGCAAGGTCGACAAGACCGGCCTTGGCCGCTGAACCCCGAGAACCACACTCGTCACGAACGGAGAGCACCATGCAGATCGACAAAGCACAGATAATCGACATGCTGAAGTCACGCGGTGAGGACGGAAAGGCCACCCAGGCTCAGTCCGAGCTGCCCCACAAGGTGGACACCGACAAGGACGCGGGGATGCTCGCCAAGTTCGGCATCAACCCCGCGGACCTGATCGGAAAGCTGCCGGGCATCGGTGGCCTCGGCGGCTGACCAGGACACGTGCAGAGGGATGAGGGTGTACCGGTCGATCTGGTTGGCCCTGTGGGCCACAGTCGTCCTGTTCGGTGTGGGGCTCGGCTTTCTCATCTGGTCGCCGATCCCGTTCCTCACGATGCTCACCATTGCCGCGACCCTTGTGGCAATGGTGAGCATCGGCTTCCACCGAAGCGACGGGCCTTCGCCGCTTCCGCGAGCCGAGTCGACGCGGCTGGCCTGCACCCGCGGCGCCTTTGCAGGCCTCGGCCTGGTGGCCATCGCAGCCATCGGAAGCGTCGCACCTACGCTGCTGGTGCCGGTGCTGGTCCTTGCGGTGGCCACCTCGCCCTGGGTCGCTGCCTTCTGTGCAGGCCGCAGCGGTGCGCTCGACCTGGCACCGACCGTCACCGATGAACCCGCCCTGGCCATGCCAATGACAAGCGCAGTGCTCGTCGCGTCGGTTGTGCCGCTCAGTGACCGAGAGCTCTGTCGCGCGTGGCGAGCCAGCTTCGATGCTCTCCAGACAGCCAACTCGGCACGATCTTGGGAGCAGATCGTTGCACTTCGACAGGTCTATCTGGACGAGATCGAACGTCGAAACCCCTGTGTCCTGAACGCATGGCTGGCGTCGGAGCCCCGAGCCGCCGGTAGTCCGGACAAGTACTTTCTGCAAGCACGAGAAGAGGGAACACCTGACGCAAAATAGAGCCGAAGCAATGCGTGACTTCTCGGCCCAGACCGCGTCTGAGTAGAGTACGAAATCAATCAGCCCTTCAGTTGAGAGGAACGGTCCCGTGACGGACACAACCAGCGAGAACACACTGACGACCAGCTCGAGCTCCCCCAGCGCTAGCAGCGCGCTGGTGACCCAGCATGGACGCACCACCATCACTGACGCCGTGGTGTCCAAGATCGCCGGCATCTCCACCCGCGACGTGACCGGCGTCTACGCGCTCGGCGGTGGCGCCGCACGGGCAGTGGGGGCGCTGCGTGAGCGGATCCCCGGCAGCCGCACCAACCACAGCCAGGGAGTCTCCGTAGAGGTCGGTGAGCGCCAGGCCGCCATCGACGTACAGATCGTCGCAGAGTACGGCGTGGCGATCGCCGACCTCGCCGAAGCGGTACGACGCAACGTCATCGCGTCGTTGGAGCGGATGACCGGTCTGGAAGTCACCGAGGTCAACATCACGGTTCAAGATGTTCACCTGGAGTCCGACGACAGTTCGGAAGAGACCGACGACGAGCCCCAGCAGCAGCCACGCGTCCAGTGACGTTCGACCCGTACGTCTCGCCGCTTCCGGTGCCTGCCACAGTGCCGGCAGAGCCTCAACCGGTCGACCCAGCTGATGTGGTAGTCGCTGCCGTCACCGGAGTAGACGGCGTTGCGGCGATGCATGCGGGCATGTTCGGCGAGGTCGCCACATACCTGCCCGGCCGGAAGGTCGTGGGCGTGCAGATCCGGCGCGAGGTGACCAACGTCGACGTCGTTCTGGACTGGGGAGTGTCTGTGCCGGCCACGGCGGAACGGGTCCGAGAGGTCGTCGAGGCGCTGGTGGGCACTCCGGTACATGTGACGGTCCAGGACATCACGGAACCGGGCCCACCGGTCCGGCTGTGATCATGCGCACTGAACCGGCGGATCCGAGCGCGCGCCGTGCGTGGCGCCAGGCCAGACGAGAGGTTGCACGTGAGCACCATCCCGACCACGGTGGCGATCCAGCCGTCTACCTTCGGAAGATGGATGAGGTGGACCAGGGTTTTCTCGTGGATGCCAACTCGGCGACCGTGCCCACCCTGGCGAGCTCGACGCGGCTCAGAACCCGTGCCAGCCGGTCATTGCGGCGTAGCAGGAGGCGGCTGGGCCGCGGAACCCGGATCCTTCGCGGGGCACTGCCCCGCCGGGTCCCGGGTGCGCGGCGCTACGTCGAGCTGTGAGGCACAACCATTACGCGACGGTCCGACCGTCGCGTTGACCTAGGAGAGAGAACGTGACTACATCCACCATCGGTCTTATCGCAGGACTGCTACTCGGCATCGCTGCCGCTGTCGGCGGTCTGAGCGCTTTTCTCGTCGCGCTCGCGCTCGGCGTCATCGGCTACCTCGCTGGTGGCCAGCTCGACGGCGAGGTAGACCTTGGCGCTCTGGTGGGTCGCCGGCGTGACTGACCAGAACGCGGGCAGTGACCCCGGCACCCGAGGGGACTTGACGATCGCGGACCGGGTGGTCGACAAGATCGCCGGCCGAGCAGCCCTCGGGACCGTCGGCGTCGTGGCCAGCGGCTCGGGCTTGGAGAAGGTCGTGGGTCGTCGGCTCCCCAAGGTGACGGCCAACACACAGGGGTCTCAGACCAGGGTGGCCGTCGACATCGCCGTCGCCTGGCCACGCAGCGCCGCGGAGGTTGCCCAGCATGTCCGCTCCGCAGTCACAGATGCCGTCACCGAGTTTGCCGGCCTTCGGGTTGTTGCCGTGGACGTGTCGGTGACCCGACTCGAGCCAGCACGGTCCGGGAACCGCAGGAGGGTCGAATGAGCACGACGCTGTTACCGTCATCTGAGGAGCAGAGCACCGAGGGGGAAGCGAAAGCCCAACCCATGAGCGCGGCCAAGCGCCCAGTCGCGGCCGGCCTACTGAGCGTGCTCGGTGTCGTCTGGGCGCTGCTCCTTCTCGCCCTGGCCGTTGTCTGCCTCCGGGACGCTCTCGTTGCTTTCGGAGCACTCGGCGGGAGGCCATGGATTAACAGTGTCACCAGTTGGCTCGACGGCACCACCGCCACCAACTGGATGTACCTGATCGGAGCCGTGTGCGTCCTCGTCGGGCTCCTCCTGCTCGTTGCCGCACTCAAGCCCCGGGCCCGGCGCGGCATCGAGGTCGAGGCGGACACCGGTGTGCTGATCTCGAAGTCGGCGGTGCGTCGGCTCGCGTCATCAGCGGCACGTCAGGTCGACGGGGTCGACACCGCCTCTGCCACCGCAGGCCGCAGACGGGTCACCGTGGACGCGACCATCTTGGCCAGCAGCCAGGTGGACGAGGTCAAGGCCGACATCTCCGACGCGGTCGGCGACCGGCTCGAGGCGTTGCGCAAGGACCCTCAGGTCCGGGTTCGAGCCAGAGCGAGCGGAGGCCGCCAATGACCCGCACCACGGCAACCTTCGACCGGATCGTTACCTTCGTCGTCGCGGCGGCGCTGATCGTCGTTGGTTTGTTGGCCATCATCTGGCGCCTCGATCGCTTGCTGGCGTTGCCCGCGCAGCTCAGCACCGCGCCGGCGATCCCTATCATGCAGTCCGACTGGTGGCCGTTCGCGCTCGCTGCGCTGGGGATTCTGCTCGCCCTCCTCGCGGTGCGCTGGTTGTGGGCGCACATCTCCACCTCCGGCGTACGCGAGGTCAACCTCCCCGGCACCAGCAGGGAGGGCCACCTGTCCATTGATGTCAAGGCTGCCGCATCCGCAGCCGCCGATGCCCTGGCACAGACACCAGGTGTGCGCCATGCCAGCGGCAAGGCAGTGCGTCAGCGCGGTCAGCTTGTCGTGGACCTGAGGGCCACCATCGACTCTGACGCAGAGCTTCGCGAAGTCGCCGACTCAGCTGACCGGGTTTCCTCCGAACTGGCCCAGGTGCTCGAGCGTCCGGACATCTATTGCAGGGTCCGGGTCGGTGTCTCTCCTCGGTCGGGCGGGCGGCGCCTGAGCTGACGGGCGATACGCGACCGGGGTCGGTGTGACCTACCTGGCAGGTGAGAGAGCTCATAAGGTGTTACCCGGCGGATTCTCGCGCCGTAGGCTCGCCTCTCATGAGGGACAAGCCCTGGGTGATGAGGACCTATGCCGGCCACAGCTCGGCCTTCGAGTCCAACGCGCTGTACCGTCGCAATCTTGCCAAGGGACAGACCGGTCTCTCGGTGGCGTTCGACCTACCGACCCAGACGGGCTACGACCCCGACTCCGCACTCGCGCGCGGCGAGGTTGGCAAGGTGGGCGTGCCGATCCCGCACCTCGGGGAGATGCGGCACCTGTTCGCGGACATCCCGTTGACCGAGATGAACACCTCCATGACCATCAACGCCACCGCGATGTGGCTGCTTGCGCTCTATCAGGTGGTCGCCGAGGAACAGTCGATCTCGACGGGTTCGACCAGCGGAACGGACGCAGACGTCGAGGAGGTGCACGGGCAGCTTGCCGGCACCACGCAGAACGACATCATCAAGGAGTACCTCTCTCGCGGAACCTACGTCTTCCCCCCGGAGCACTCGCTCCGGCTGACCAGTGACCTGATCTCCTACACAGTCAACAAGATTCCTCAGTGGAACCCGATCAACATCTGCAGCTATCACCTGCAGGAGGCCGGAGCGACCCCGACCCAGGAGCTCGCGTATGCGCTCTGCACGGCTATCGCGGTGCTGGACGCGGTGCGGAGCTCCGGACAGGTTGCGCCCGACGACTTCGATCGCGTGGTCGGCCGGATGTCGTTCTTTGTCAACGCCGGTGTGCGGTTCGTCGAGGAGACCTGCAAGATGCGGGCGTTCGTGCAGCTGTGGGACGAGATCACCCGGAACCGGTACGGCGTCCAGGACGCGAGTATGCGCCGGTTCCGGTACGGCGTGCAGGTGAACTCGCTCGGCCTGACCGAGGCGCAGCCCGAGAACAACGTGCAGCGGATCGTTCTGGAGATGCTCGGTGTCACCTTGTCCAAGGATGCTCGGGCCCGCGCCGTACAGCTGCCGGCTTGGAACGAGGCGCTGGGACTGCCGCGGCCTTGGGACCAGCAGTGGTCGCTGCGTCTGCAGCAGGTGCTGGCTTTCGAGTCCGACCTGCTGGAGTACGACGACATCTTCGAGGGCTCGAAGGTGATCGCGGCCAAGGTGGCCGAGCTAGTCGAGGGTGCGCGCGAGGAGATGGACCGGGTCCAGGCCCTCGGCGGTGCAGTCGCGGCGGTCGAGTCGGGCTACATGAAGCAGGAGCTGGTCTCCTCGCACACCGCGCGGCGCGCTCGCATCGAGGCTGGTCAGGACAAGGTCATCGGCGTCAACTGCTATGTGTCGACCGAGCCGTCCCCGCTGACGGCCGACCTGGACACCGTGGTCCAGGCCGCCGACCCCGAGGCAGAGCGCTCTGCGGTGGCGGGCCTGGAGAAGTGGCGTGCCGAGAGGGACGAGGACGGCGCAAGGAAGGCGCTGGAAAGACTGGCCGAGGACGCCAAGTCCAGCGTCAACCTGATGGAGGCGACAATTGTCGCAGCCCGGGCCGGGGTGACCACCGGCGAGTGGGCGGGCGTGCTGCGCGAGGTTTTCGGTGAGTTCCGCGCCCCGACCGGTGTCTCCGGGACGCACGGTGTCGCCGAGGCCGGTGCCGAGCTGTCGGCGGTTCGAGCCGAGGTACGACGCACCGGTCAGGAGCTCGGCGGCCGGCTGCGACTGCTAGTGGGGAAGCCGGGACTCGACGGACACTCCAACGGCGCCGAGCAGGTGGCGGTGCGGGCACGTGACGCGGGGTTCGAGGTTATCTACCAGGGCATTCGCCTCACGCCTGAGCAGATCGTCTCCGCAGCGGTCGCCGAGGATGTGCACTGTGTCGGGCTCTCGATCCTGTCCGGCTCGCACATGGAGCTGGTGCCCGCCGTACTCGACGGGATGCGTCAACAGGGCCTGACCGACGTACCGGTCATCGTCGGTGGGATCATACCCTCCGGGGACGCCGCCCGGCTCCGGGTCCTCGGCGTGG
This sequence comes from Actinomycetota bacterium, assembly GCA_030859325.1. GTDB lineage: Bacteria > Actinomycetota > Actinomycetes > Propionibacteriales > Nocardioidaceae > Nocardioides_C. The sequence continues at coordinate 4,816 of JALZKI010000020.1, read as the reverse complement.
CGGCGGTGTTCACGCCGAAGGACTTCGGGCTCACCGAGATCATGGCGGGCATCGTCGAGACGATCAGGGCGGCCAATGACCTCCCCTGACCGGCTGTGACCGGGGCGCCGGACTACCCTCGCCTGGTACCGGGTAACCAGCAAGCCAGGTAATGAGCAAGCCAGCCGACTCACATCGAGGAGTTCCATGTCCACCGACGCCATTGTCTTGCTGAAGGACGACCACAAAGAGCTGCGCAAGGTCTTTCGTGACTTCGAGAAGGCAGGGGACCAGGCCAAGGCAACCAAGGGCAAGCTCGCCGACAAGATGATCGAGCTCCTGACGGTGCACACATACCTGGAGAACGAGGTGATGTACCCGCGCGTCCGCGAGCTGCTACCTGATCTGGAGGACGACGTTCTGGAGTCCTACGTGGAGCACCACGTCGCGGACGTCCTGTGCGTGGAGCTCGCCATGATGACGCCCGGTGATGAGCGGTTCACGGCCAAGGCCACCGTGCTGATCGAGAATGTCCGTCACCACGTGGACGAGGAGGAACAGGAGTGGTTCCCGAAGGTCCGTCAGGGGCTGAGCCGCAAGCACAGGAAGACCGCGCCGCGCCGACCTTCACAGCCGAGCGCGCTGAAGAAGACGATCGACGCCGTCATCGTCTGAGCGGCGGTCACTTTCGTTGCATGCTGCGAGTCTGAGAGCGAGTGCCATGAGCACCGTACTCGTAGGACTGCTGCTGGCGGGATGCGCGGGCAACGGAGGTACCGCAGGTACCGCGACCGACCCAGGTCCTACGCCAGGTGGTCCGTTGGGAGCGACGACCAAGCCGCCCTCGCACCCGATGAACCGGCTGGAGAAGCCGATCGCTGAGGAGCTCTCGGGCCAGGTCGCCGGTCAGGGGCTGAGCCTGGACTATCTCGACTGTCCGAGGTGGAACGGGCGGGTACCCCAGCAGATGACCTGCAGAGGCTACCTCGATGGGGTCAGCGCCGGCGTAAGCGTCAAACTGACGCAGCGCACGACCCGGATCGAATTCGACGCCAAGCTTCAGGACGGCGTTCTGGCCACCGCCAGCCTCGTCCGGCGGCTGAGGAGCGACGGGTACACCGGCATCGACTGCGGCGACCGGCCCGCCTATCCGACAGTCGTGGGTAGTGAGCTGATCTGCTCGGTGCACGAGTCCGGGCAGAAGAAGCACGTGGTCGCCGAGGTCCTCGACAGGTCCGGGGCAGTGCAGATCCGCGACTACTGACCTACTCGCGCTCCTGGTCGTGCCGACATCTGCATCCGAAGACTAGGCTGCTTCCACAGTGCTGATCGGTCATCGGCATCCCGGCTTCAGAAGGAATAGACAGTGGACACCGGCAGCATCTTCTCCGCCCTTCTCGCTGGCATAGTTCTCGGGGCGCTCGGACGCCTCATCATCCCGGGCAAACAGGCGATTGGCTGGATCCTGACGTTCGTGCTGGGTCTCCTCGGGGCATTCGTCGGTGGGTTTCTGGCCGAAGGACTCGGCATAGACACGTGGTGGCAGATCCTGATCGTCCAAGCCATCGTCGCGGCTTTCCTCGTCTTCGCGGTCGCGGGCTTCCTGCGCTCGAAGAGCTCGGCTCGCACGCGATAGCCGAGACCAGCATCTGGTGAACGCGCGTCGGGCAGACTCTGCTCATGCACAAGGTCCTGATTGTGGGCGCGGGCGTCGTCGGCCTTTCGTGCGCGGTCCGGCTGCTCGAGGCGGGCCACCGAGTCGACGTCGTCGCCCGTGACCTGCCACGCGAGACCACGTCGTCGGTTGCCGCGGCGATCTGGTACCCCTACCGCGCCGACCCCCGTCAGCGGGTGACCGGATGGTCGGCCGCGTCGTACGCCGAGTTCGCCCGGATCGCCTCGGTCCCCGACAACGGCGTGCGCATGCTGGAGGGGACTGAGCTACACAGGTCCGCCGCAGTGGACCCGTGGTGGAGGACCGCCGTCCCGGAGCTCACCCGCGTGGGCGCCACACCGGCGCCGTTCGTCGACGGCTGGAGCTTCACCACGCCGGTCGTCGAGATGCCGCTCTACCTCGACTGGCTGACCGAGCGCGTGATCGACCTCGGCGCGACGATCACCCGAATGGCGCTGCAAGGCATCCCCGACCACGGTGGGATCGTTGTGAACGCCTCCGGGCTCGGCGCGCGGCTCATCGCGGACGACCCGACGGTGGCGCCGGTGCGCGGACAGGTGGTGTACGTCGACCAGGTCGACGTGGACCGATGGTGGCTCGACGAGACCGGACCCACCTACGTCGTACCCAGAAGTGAGGACGTCGTTGTCGGGGGGACCGACGAAGAGGGGGAATGGAGCCACACCCCGGACCCGGATGCCGCCACGCGGATCCTCGAACGAGCTGCCGTTCTCGTCCCGGACCTGGCCGGAGCGCGGGTGCTGCGGCACAAAGTCGGACTGCGTCCGGCTCGGCCGACGGTGCGCCTCGAGGCGGTGCGGCACGGCGCCTCACGCGTCGTGCACTGCTACGGACACGGCGGCGCGGGGGTCACGCTGTCGTGGGGTTGCGCGGACGAGGTGGCGGCGATGGTCGCGGGCATGGGCTGAGCCCTTGCCGGGTAACAGAAGTCTGTCACCGGATCGACCCGAGGAGTTGGCGTGCCTAAGACGACCAAGACTGGCAAGCCCAAGCAGGACGAGCTGCCGAGCACGTTGCAGCGATCTGAGCAGAAGGCGCAGCGGACGTTCGCCAAGACCCATGACTCGGCAGCCGAGGCCTATGGTGGAGGCGAGCGGGCCAACCGCACGGCCTACTCCTCACTCAAGCACTCCTACGAGAAGGTCGGGGACCACTGGGAGCCCAAGGACGAGAAGGGTCCCTCGGATGAGCAGGCTGAGGGCGGGGTGGCCACCAACCGGGAGACAGCGGGTGGTGTGGACTCGAACGCGTCCAAGAAGCACCTCTATGAGGTCGCCCAGCGACTCGACATCGACGGACGGTCCTCGATGAGCAAGGACGCGCTGGTCGAGGCGATCCAGAAGGCCAACGACTCCAAGACCCGTAGGTCTCGCTAGCCGCCGGGTCGCGTCCGGCCTAGCTAGGCTCACGGGTATGTCTCGGTATCTTCGCCCGGCGGTGTTCGCGGCGCCCGGAGTGGCACTTGCAGTCGTGGGCACGACCCATCCCGCGGACCTGACCTACCGCACCTCTGGCCATTGGACGGTCATGCATGTGGTTGGGCTCTTCGCCTTCCCCCTGGTCGCCGCCGCGCTGGTCGGGCTCGTCTGGCCGCGGCGGGACCTCTTAGCGGTCTCGGTGGGGATCGCCGCCTACGTTTTCGCAAGCGCCTACACGGCCCTCGACGTGATCGCCGGAGTCGCGGCCGGGTTCGTGACCTAGCAGTCGGGACCCGACATGCGGCGACCGGAAGCGGTGACCTGGCTGTTCGACATCGGGAACACACTCGGCGAGCTCGGCGTGTGGGCCTTGCTGAGCGTCTGCGTCCTGACAGCCACATCTATCCCTGGCTCGGGGTGGTGACCGTGCTCGTCATCGGGCTGGCTACCGGGTGGCTGGCCGCCCTGTCCGGTCCTGAGCCTTGGAAAAGCCGCGCATCCGGTCGCGCACCTCGCCGCACTCCGTGATGCACGCTGCGGCCAGGTCTGGGAGGATCAAGCCTCCGAGCGGTCGCCTGCCCACTTCGTTAGAAGAGACGGTCTTCACTGTTGTCCATCCCTCGGAGAGCGTCGTAGTCGACAATTGAGCAGGCGATGCCCCGGTCCTCCGCCAAAGTCCGAGCTTGGGGCAAGATCGTCTGCGCGGCCAAAATGCCGCGGACGGGTCTGAGCAACGGATCGCGGTTCAGCAGCTCCAGATAACGGGTGAGCTGCTCCACCGCATCGATGTTGGCCTTGCGCTTGATCTCCACCGTCACGGAGCGGCCTGCGTGGTCGCGACACATGAGGTCCACCGGCCCGATCGCGGTCGGGTACTCACGTCGTACCAGCGTCAGGCCCTCCGCGAGCGTCGCCGGGTGCTCGGCCAGCAGCTCCTGCAGATGTCGCTCGACGCCGTCCTTCTGCAGACCCGGGTCCACGCCGAGGTCGTGCGTGGAGTCGCTGATCACGTCCGAGAGCAGGATTCGCAGGGTGTCGTCATTCTTGCCGGTGACCGTCCACTCCACAGCGCCGGCGTCGCTCGTGCCCTCGGAGACTTTGCACGGCGGGGACATCCAGTTGAGCGGCTTGTACGAGCCGCCGTCGGAGTGGATGAGAACCGAGCCGTCGTTCTTGACCAGGATCAGCCGGATCGCCATCGGTAGGTGAGCGGTCAGCCGGCCGGCGTAGTCGACCTGGCACTTCGCGATGACGAGACGCACGCGCGCGAGGTTACCTGCTCAGGTGTTCTACCTCACGGCACACCCTCGTGCGCCCGTGGCACCATTGCGCCCATGACAAGCAGCGCACGCGACTTCCGCATCATCGGCGTCGTCGGACTCGGGACGATGGGCGCCGGAATCGCCGAGGCCTTCGCCCGCAACGGCTACCAGGTGGTCGGCGTCGAGGTGAACCAAGAGTCGGCCGAGCGCGGCCGACAGCACCTCCAGCACTCCACCGACCGGGCGCTCAAGCGTGGCAAGCTCGAGGAGAGTGAGAAGACGCAGTTGATGGGGCGCATCACCTTCACCACCGAGCTCGCCGACGTCAAGGACGCGGACCTCGTCATCGAGGCGGTCGTCGAGCAGCTGTCACTGAAGCAGGACCTCTTCCGCCGTCTCGACACGATCGTTGGACCCGGGGCCATCCTGGCCACGAACACCTCGTCCCTCTCGGTCACCGA
>JALZKI010000018.1 GCA_030859325.1 Actinomycetota bacterium | reverse complement strand
GGTCGACCCCTACCTGCTGATCGTCAACTCCAAGATCTCGTCGGTGCAGGATCTGCTCCCCGTCCTCGAGAAGGTGCAGCAGACCGGCAAGCCGCTGATGGTGATCGCCGAGGATGTCGACGGCGAGGCCCTGGCCACCCTGGTGGTCAACAAGATCCGGGGCACCTTCGCCTCGGTTGCGGCCAAGGCCCCGGGGTTCGGCGAGCGTCGCAAGGCCATGCTCCAGGACGTCGCCATCCTCACCGGTGCCACCGTGATCTCCGAGGAGGTCGGGCTCAAGCTCGACGGCGTGACCATCGACCTGATGGGCTCGGCCCGTAAGGTCGTGGTCTCCAAGGACAACACGACCGTGGTGGAGGGCGCAGGCTCCAAGGCCGAGGTCGATGCCAGGATCGCCCAGATCCGTCGTGAGATCGAGAACTCGGATTCCGACTGGGACCGCGAGAAGCTGTCCGAGCGGCTGGCCAAGCTGGCCGGCGGTGTCGCCGTGCTCAAGGTCGGCGCCGCCACCGAGGTGGAGCTGAAGGAGAAGAAGCACCGCATCGAGGACGCCGTGTCTGCCACACGCGCCGCGATCGAGGAGGGCATCATCGCCGGTGGCGGTTCCGCCCTCACCCACGCGGTCTCGGTGCTCGCGGACAACCTCGGTCTCACCGCTGACGAGGCGATGGGTGTGCGGATCGTGGCCAAGGCCGCGGATGAGCCGCTGCGCTGGATCGCCGAGAACGGCGGCGATAACGGCTACGTCATCGTCTCCAAGGTGCGCGAGGCCGGGGTCGGCAAGGGCTACAACGCCGAAACCGGTGAGTACGGCGACCTCGTCGCCCAGGGCGTGCTGGACCCGGTCAAGGTGACCCGGTCCGCGCTGGTCAACGCCTCGTCGATCGCTGGCATGCTGCTCACGACCGAGACGCTGATCGTGGACAAGCCGGAAGAGGAAGAGAACGGTGCCGGACAGGGCCACGGCCACGGCCACGGCCACTGACCGTCCCGTTGAGCGCACAGCCGCCGACCCCGAGCGTTCCATGCTCGGGGCCGGCGGCTTGTTCGACTCTCGCTCGTCGACAAGGCGCTGGCCGCCGGAGGGGCTCCGTCCTCGGACGCCCAGGACCACGGCTTCATGTACAGCCGGAGCTTCCAGGATGTCGACGGACACCTGTGGGAGGCCATCTGGATGGACCAGAGCGCCATCGACCAGCAGCTCTCGGCAACGACGGCGTCACCGGTCACCGGAGCATTTTGACCCGGAAGGACGACGCGTGCCGCACGTCGTGGCCCTATCCTCAGCGCCGGTAGACTTTCCCTCACCGCATCCAGCTCTGGAAGGGCCCGATGAACCTCACTCCTGCTGGCGTCCCGGAAAAGTTTGCAGCCCTCGGTCTCACCTTCGACGACGTCCTGCTGCTGCCGGGTGAGACCGACGTCATCCCGAGCGAGGTGAACACCGACTCGCGGCTCACGCGTGACATCAACGTCCGGTTACCCATGGTCTCGAGTGCGATGGACACCGTCACGGAGTCGCGGATGGCGATCGCGATGGCTCGCCAGGGTGGTCTCGGCGTGCTGCACCGCAACCTCTCGATCCAGGAGCAGGCAGGCCAGGCGGACTTCGTCAAGCGTTCGGAGTCGGGAATGATCTCCGACCCGGTGAAGATCGGGCCGGACGCGACTCTCGGCGAGCTCGACGACCTGTGCGGGCAGTACCGCATCTCCGGGCTGCCGGTCGTGGACGAAACAGGGGTCCTGCGCGGCATCATCACCAACCGTGACCTCCGGTTCGTGCCGGTCTCGGAGTGGGGTAGCCGGATCGTGCGTGAGGTGATGACGCCGATGCCGCTGGTCACCGCGCCGGTCGGGATCGGCTCCGAGGACGCGGCCGCTCTCCTCCGCAAGCACAAGCTGGAGAAGCTTCCGCTCGTAGACGACGCCGGCCGCCTGACCGGGCTGATCACGGTCAAGGACTTCGTGAAGTCCGAGCAGTATCCCCGGGCCACCAAGGACGCCTCCGGCCGGCTGATGGTCGGGGCGGCGATCGGGTACTTCGGAGACGCCTGGGATCGGGCCACCACGTTGGTCGAGGCGGGCGTCGACGTGCTCGTCGCCGACGTCGCGAACGGACATGCGCGGCTGCTGCTCGAGATGATCAGCCGGCTCAAGCGTGACCCAGCCACCAAGGACGTGCAGGTCATCGGCGGCAACGTCGCCACCCGCGCCGGCGCTCAGGCGCTCGTCGACGCCGGTGTGGACGCGGTCAAGGTCGGGGTTGGTCCGGGGTCCATCTGTACGACGCGGGTGGTGGCGGGTGTCGGTGTGCCACAGGTAACTGCCATCCACCATGCTTCCGGTGCCTGCAAGCCGGCCGGCGTGCCCGTCATCGGCGACGGGGGCCTGCAGTACTCCGGTGACATCGCCAAGGCACTCGTCGCCGGTGCCGACACCGTCATGCTCGGTTCCCTGCTTGCCGGCTGTGACGAAAGCCCAGGCAACCTGGTGTTCGTCAACGGCAAGCAGTACAAGTCCTACCGCGGGATGGGGTCACTGGCCGCCATGGCGTCGCGCGGTAAGACGTCATTCTCGAAGGACCGCTACTTCCAGGCCGACGTTGCCACCGACGACAAGATCGTTCCGGAGGGCATCGAGGGCCAGGTGCCCTACCGCGGACCGTTGTCGGCCGTGGCGCACCAGCTGATCGGTGGTCTGCAGCAGTCGATGTTCTACGTCGGCGCCCGCACTATTCCCCAGCTACAGGAACGCGGCCAGTTCGTCAGGATCACCTCTGCGGGCCTCAGGGAGAGTCACCCGCACGACATCCAGATGACCGTCGAAGCGCCCAACTACAGCGGCCGCTGACTCCGGTCGCCCCGTGGTCTCGAGGCCGGGCCGATAGGCTTCTTCCATGGTGGAAATCGAGATCGGTCGCGCAAAGCGTGGCCGTCGGGCGTACTCCTTCGACGACATCGCGATCGTGCCCAGCCGGCGCACCCGTGACCCCGAAGAGGTCTCCGTCGCGTGGCAGATCGACGCCTACCGATTCGAAGTCCCGATCCTGGCGGCTCCGATGGACTCGGTGATGTCGCCGCAGACCGCATCCGCGTTCGGCAGGCACGGGGGCCTCGGTGTGCTCGACCTCGAGGGACTGTGGACGAGGTACGACGATCCCACCGACCTGCTCACCGAGGTCGCCCACCTGAGCGGGCGGGTCGCCACCAGGCGGCTGCAGCAGATGTATGCCGAGCCGGTCAAGCCGGAGCTGATCACGGCGCGCCTGAAGGAGATGCGTGAGGCCGGTGTCACCGTGGCCGGCTCGTTGTCGCCGCAGCGCACCAAGGAGCACGTCAAGGCCGTCGTCGACGCCGGTGTGGACCTTTTCGTGATCAGGGGTACGACGGTCTCGGCCGAGCACGTCTCGGGGCAGGCCGAGCCGCTGAACCTCAAGGAGTTCATCTACGAGCTCGACGTACCCGTGATCGTCGGTGGTTGCGCCACCTACCAGGCTGCCTTGCACCTCATGCGCACCGGAGCAGCCGGGGTCCTCGTCGGTTTCGGTGGCGGAGCCGCCCACACCACTCGCACCGTGCTCGGCCTCGCGGTCCCCATGGCCTCCGCCGTCGCCGACGTCGCCGCCGCACGCCGGGACTATCTCGACGAGTCCGGTGGCCGTTACGTGCACGTGATCGCCGACGGGTCGGTGGGTCGCAGCGGCGACGTCGCCAAGGCGATCGCCTGTGGCGCCGATGCAGTCATGATCGGCTCGCCCCTCGCACGGGCAAAGGAGGCGCCGGGACAGGGCTTCCACTGGGGGGCGGAGGCGTGGCACTCGAAGCTTCCTCGCGGTGAACGGGTGGAGGTCGGCGTGGTCGGCACGTTGGAGGAGATCTTGTTCGGTCCCTCGCGGGTGGCTGACGGGACAATGAACCTGGTCGGCGCGCTTCGGCGGTCGATGGCCACGACCGGCTACACCGAGCTCAAGGAGTTCCAGCGGGTCGAGGTCGTCGTCCAGTGACCACAGGTGTCACCGGCACCCGGGCCGCCGTGACCGCGGCCCTGGGCCCGGCGGCCCGGGAGTCGGCGATCAAGGCGATGCAGGACAGCGAGGTCGACGTGCTGGTCGTGGGCGGTGGCGTGGTCGGCGTGGGCACCGCGCTGGACGCGGTCACCCGCGGGCTGTCGGTAGCGGTGCTCGAGCAACGTGACTTCGCCTCCGGCACGTCCTCGCGCTCCAGCAAGCTGATCCATGGTGGCCTGCGTTATCTGGAGATGCTCGACTTCGGCCTCGTCCGCGAGGCCTTGAGGGAACGCGGGCTCCTGCTCACCCGGATCGCGCCTCATCTGGTGAGGCCGGTCCCCTTCCTCTACCCGCTGCTTCGCCGGGGGTGGGAGCGCCCGTACGTCGGTGCCGGGCTCCTGTTGTACGACGTTATGGCGATGGTCGGCAAGCAGGACATGGGGCTGCCACGGCACCGGCACCTGTCGAGGCGGGCGGTCATGCGTGTGGCACCCGACCTCAGGGCCGACCTGCACCACGGTGCGATCGAGTACCACGACGCCCAGGTCGACGATGCCCGGCTGGTGGTGACGATCGCCCGGACCGCCGCGTCGTACGGGGCGCTGTGCGTGACGCGCACCAAGGTGACCGGATTCTTACGTGACGGAGAACGAGTCGCTGGCGCCCGGGCCATGGACCTCGAGACCGGGCACGACTTCGAGGTGCGCGCCCGTGTCGTGGTCAACGCCGCAGGAGTCTGGACCGACGAGATCCAGGAAGAGGTGGGCGGTCGCGGTGCGTTGCGCGTCCAGGCCAGCAAGGGCATCCACCTCGTGGTCCCACGCGACCGCATCCGATCCGAGAGCGGCATGATCTTGCGCACGGAGATCTCTGTGTTGTTCGTCATTCCCTGGGGCAAGCACTGGATCATCGGGACCACCGACACCGAGTGGGACCTGGACAAGGCACACCCGGCAGCATCCCGGTCGGACATCGACTACCTCCTCGCCGAGGCCAACCGGGTCCTCGAGAAGCCGCTGAGCCATGCGGACGTCGAAGGCGTCTACGCCGGCCTGCGCCCGCTCCTGTCCGGTGAGTCGGAACCCACCAGCCGGATCTCACGCGAGCACACGGTGGTCACGCCGGTTCCGGGGCTCGTGATCATCGCGGGAGGCAAGCTGACCACGTACCGTGTGATGGCCAAAGACGCGGTCGACGCAGCTGGTTCCTTCCTGGGTGGCTCGCCGCACGGTGCGATACCCGAGAGCATCACCGAGCGGGTCCGGCTCGTGGGCGCCGACGGCTTCGAGGCCCGGGCCAACCAGCGGGACATGCTGGCGCGCGACTCGGGTCTCCATCCTTCCCGCATCGATCATCTGCTGCGTCGCTACGGCAGCCTGGTGAGCGAGGTGCTGGCGCTTGTCTCGGCCCGGCCCCACCTCGCACAACCGTTGCCGGGTGCGGAGGACTATCTCGCGGCGGAGGTCGTGTACGCCGTGACTCATGAGGGAGCCCGACACCTCGACGACGTGCTCACCCGTCGTACCCGCGTCTCCATCGAGACCTTCGACCGTGGTGTCGGCGCGTCCCGACCCGCCGCCGAGCTGATGGCGGGCGAGCTCGAGTGGGGAGGAGTGCGGCTCGACGACGAGGTGGACCACTACCTACGTCGGGTCGAGGCGGAACGACAGAGCCAGCTCGAGCTCACCGACCACGAGGCCGATGAGGCTCGGGTCCGGGCGCCCGACATCGTGTAGACATCTGCTCGGTCAGCGCTCGTTCGAACAGAGGCGCGCTGACACGTGCATGCGGCGCGGCACTGGTCTCAGCGACCGATCTTCCTGGCGCCGTGCTCGCGCACGTAGTTCCAGTTCTTCATGTAGCGGACGTACGCGGGACGGCTGGTGACCTGGAGGGTGACCTCGTCTCCTCCGGTCAGCGAGCCCTGCACCCAGTTCTGGGAACCTGTGAACACCTGCCACGACGAGCTGTCACCACCGTAGTTGCCGTTGATCAGCATGTACTTGGTGTGCACCCGCAGGTCCACGACGCCGTTGTGGTTCCGGTCGACGCGGCTGTCGTAGAGGTTGATGCCGCCGTTCCAAGCCGAGGCCCGCAGCTTCGCCGCGAGCTCGTTGGTGGGAGCGCCGTAGATGACCGAGACGATGCAGCCCTCGCGGTTCAGCTCGAGCAGCCGGTTGGCGAGGTAGAGGCCGCGCTCTCCGCCCCAGTAGAACATCGAGATGTTGATAGCGGTGCGCCCGGCGCGTCCGGCTCCACCGTTGGCGCCGCGGCAGCGCACCCTCGACAGGGCCTGGTACGTCGGATCGGTGGCTCGGCTCGCGTTCTGCTTCGGGAAGAACTGGCTCTCGAAGCGCCCTTGCCGGTAGACGACATAGGGGTCACCGTCGACTCGATCCCGGGCCATCTCCTCGTGGATCTGCCTGTACTTCGCGAACATCCCGGAAACGCCGGTCATCGTGAACAGGTCGTTCCACCCCAGTGTCGCCCCACCTCGGTTGAGGTTGGCCGAGCTCACCATCACCACGTTGCTGGACGTGCCGGTGCGTGAGAAGGCATAGAACTTCGAGTGCATGTTCTTCTCGACCCCCCCGCCGCGGCAGCTGCCGACGCACTGGATCGCGAAGCTGTCGTCGGGGCCCCACAGCTGTCCACCGTTTCCGTTGTCCCGGTTCAGGACACGTTGCAGGCGCCGGCTCTGGACGGTGTCGATGTCGTTGTCCAGGACAACCTGGACGCGGACGCCGCGGTTCCGTGCGTTGATCAGCGCGTCGGCCGACTGGCGGCGGTCCATCAGGTACGTCGAGATGAGGACTGTCGCACCGCGGGGAGTTGCTCTCACGGCTCTCTCGACGTGGGTCTGCAGCCGGAACTTCGCGGCCGTCCCGCCCTTTGGATTGTTGAAGATCGGACCGTCGGCGACTGCCGCTGCGGCGGGCGCCCAGAGAATCCCGGCGACGAGCATGGACACTGTCGAAACGACGATTTTCTTGATCATGATGGCCCCCTTAGGCGCCGTCATCCTAGCCCGACCGGAGCCCTGCCGTCCCAGTTCGGTCTAGAATGTGACTAGCTAGCCGCCGATCTTGCGCGCTCCGGTGCGGGCAACGTTGCTCCAGTTCTTCAGGTAAGCGCCGTACGCAGCACCGTTCTCGATCGCGAGCATGACCTCATCTCCACGAGTCAGGGAGCCGCCCACCCAGTTCTGGGAACCGGTGAACACATGGCGTGCAGAAGTGTCCTTACCAAACCAGCCACTGATGATCATGTACTTCGCGTGGACCCGGATATCGACGATTCCGTCGCCGTCGGTGTGGACGCGGCTGTCGTACAGGTCGATCCTGCCCTGGTGCGCCGCGTGCCTGAGCACAGCTGCCACCTCGTTGGAAGGCGCGCCGTAGATGACCCGGACGATGCACCCCTCACTCTGTAGCTTCAGGAGCCGGTTGGTGATCCACATACCCCGCTCGCCGGCCCAGTAGAACATCGACACGTTGATGGTGGTGCGCCCGTCGCGACCCGTGCCGCCGGTGGTGCCACGGCAGTGGACCCGGGAGAGGTCCCTCATGACCGGGTCTGTGTCTCGGGTGGCGTCACGCATCGGGAAGAACCGACTCTCGAAGGCCCCTTCGGTGTGCGTCTGGTAGGCGTCGTCGCGAGGCGTGTCATCGACCATCTCGTTGTGGATGGCAGCGAACTTCTGGTATGTCGTGGGCCGCTCCACCATCGTGTACAGGTCGTTGTACCCGGCCAAGGCTCCTCCGGCGTTGAGGTTGGCAGAGCTGATCATCACGATGTTCGAAGAGGTTCCGGAGCGGGAGAAGGCGTAGAACTTGGCGTGCATGTTGCCACCGTCGCCGCGACAGCTCTTCGTGCACTTCTTCGTGAAGCTCCGGTCCGGTCCCCCTCGGATGAGGCCCGTGGGAAGCGGGTCGGTCTGGTCCTCCGGGGTCGGGTCAACCGTGGGGTCGTCGTTGTCGGCGTTGAGGGTCGCCTCCAGTCGCTGGCTCTCCTCACTGTCGATGGCACGGTCCAGCACCACCTGGACGCTCACCCCGCGGTTGCTCGCCTTGACGAGCTTGTCGACGACAACCCTGCGGTCGAGCAGGTACGTCGAGATCAGGATCGCCTCACCTTTCGGGGTGTTGTCGATCGTGTCCTGGACGTGTGACATCAGCTCGAACTTCGCCGCGAACTCACCCGTGGGGTCGTTGAACAGCGCACCCTCCTCCAGGGTGTAAGCCTCCGCGGCTGGTGCCCACACGACAATGATCGTGAAGATCGCGACGAGAAGTCCCGAGAGTTTCTTGAGCACGTGTTTCCTTTGCATGCAGTGGCTAGCGGTTGTAGGGGAGCCTGCGCGAGTGCTCCCGGATGTCGTTCCAGTTCTGGATGTAGTCGTTCCAGGCGGGAGCCCCCGCGATGTTCAAGCTGACTTCGTCGCCGCGTGAGAGGGATCCGGCGACCCAGTTCTGCGAGCCGGTCATCACTTGGTAGGAAGACGCGTTAGCGCCGAAGCGGCCCTTGACCAGCACGTACTTCGCGTGGGTACGCACCTCGTTGTAGCCGTCGTCGTTGAAGTCCCAGCGGCTGTCGAAGAGGTCGATCAGGTTCCTGCCCGCGGCAGCGCGCAGCCTCTCGGCTATCTCCAGGGACGGCGCGCCGTAGATGATCGAGACCCGGCAGCCCGCCCGCGCAAGGTTCAACAGCTTGTCGGCGATGTAGTTGCCGCGGGTGCCCTTCCAGTAGAACATCGAGATGTTGACGCGGGTGCGGCCGAACGCACTGCTGCAGCCGATCTTGTTCAGGTCCCCCAGGGTGGGGTCGTTCGCCTTGCTCGCGTCCTTCATCGGGAAGAACCGGCTCGTGTAGGGACCGTCGACAAGCTCGACCTTGCCGTCCCCTGCCCTACTGTCATCGGTCATCTCACGGTGGATCTCGTCGAACTTCGCGAAGGTCACCGGACGGTTCTTGATGGTGAAGAGGTCGTTCCAGCCGTGCGCGGCGCCGCCCAGGTTGAGGTTTGCGGAGCTGACCATGACCACGTCGTTGGCGGTCCCGGTCTGCGAGAACGCGTAGAACTTGCTGTGCATGTTGCCGCCGGCTCCGCGGCAGCTGCCATCGCACTTCTTGGCGTAGCTCCGGTCGGTGCCCCAGGTGACCGGCTCCTCACCGGGTTCGCTGACGCTCTCGATCGCCTCTGCGTCGGTGAGCGGGTCCGCCTCCACCTGCCCGGACACCAACGGGTCACCCTCGCCACAGTTACCCGTGGCGGGTGGGCCGTCAGGGGCTCCGTCGCCGTCCTCGTCCGGCGGGTTGTCGCCGTTCAGCGACTTGATGAGCCGCACGGAGTTCTTGTTGGCGATGTCCTCGTCCAGGATCACCCGCACGGACACACCGCGCTTACAGGCCGCGATGAGTCTGTCCACGCTCCTGTCCCGGTCGAGCAAATAGGTGGAGATCAGAATCTTCTCCCCAGCGGGGGTGTTGTCCATCGCGCGTTCGACATGCAGCATCAACCGCCACATGCGGTCTCCCGAGCCCCACGGCCTGGGCACGTTGAACAGTCCGTCCGGCTGAGGTTCGTACGCCGCGGCAGAAGGAGCCCAGGCGATGCCCATGGTCAGCAGGGTGACGAGAAGTACGGAAAATCTTGCGAACATGGTCAATCCCCCAAGGTCGACGCCGGACAATTGCACGGCTCTCTGTGCCTGGAACAGCGTAACGCAGAAAAGGCATGGGGGGCGCTGAACAATTCACTGCCCCCCGGCACCCCGTGGGGGATTTCACACAGAATGAGCCCCGTTAGACTTCGGCGGTGAGCACTGAACACGACCTGGTTCTCGTCGTCGACTTCGGGGCGCAGTACGCCCAGCTCATCGCCCGGAGGGTCCGCGAGGCGCGGGTCTACTCCGAGATCGTGCCGCACACGATGCCGATCTCGCAGATGCTGGCGCGTGACCCGAAGGCGATCATCTTGTCCGGTGGACCGTCGTCGGTCTATGAGCCCGGGGCGCCGCAGGTGGGACCGGAGATCTTCGAGGCCGGGGTTCCGGCCTTCGGCATGTGTTACGGCTTCCAGGTGATGGCCCAGGCGCTCGGTGGCGAGGTACGTCGCACGGGAGTCTCGGAGTACGGGCGCACGCCGGTCACGGTCACAGACACCGGAACGCTTCTGGCCGACGTGCCCGAGCAGCACCGGGTGTGGATGAGCCATGGAGACTCGGTCGTCGCAGCACCCGCAGGCTTCACAGCGTTAGCCACCACGGCGGGTTCCCCTGTCGCGGCGTTCGAGGACCTCGAACGACGGCTGGCCGGTGTCCAGTGGCATCCCGAGGTGCTGCACACCGAGCACGGCCAGCAGGTGCTGACCCACTTCCTGCACGACATCGCCGCGTGCCGACCGACCTGGACCATGGTCAACATCGTGGAAGGCCAGGTCGAGCAGATCCGGGACGTGATCGGGGACAAGCAGGCGATCTGCGGGCTGTCCGGAGGGGTGGACTCCGCGGTCGCTGCCGCGCTCGTCCAACGTGCCATCGGCGACCAGCTCATCTGCGTGTTCGTCGACCACGGACTGCTCCGCAAGGGCGAGGCCGAACAGGTCGAGCGTGACTACGTGTCCGCCACTGGGGTCTCGCTGCATGTCGTGGACGCCTCGAAGCGTTTTCTGGACGCCTTGGCCGGTCTCACCGACCCCGAGGACAAGCGCAAGGCCATCGGTCGCGAGTTCATCCGCGTCTTCGAGGCCGCCGAGATCGAGATCGCCGGAGAGGCGGCCGACCACGGAAACCGGGTGGAGTTCCTCGTCCAGGGCACGCTCTACCCGGACGTGGTGGAGTCCGGCGGGGGAGCGGGTACGTCGAACATCAAGTCCCACCACAACGTGGGGGGTCTGCCCGAGGATCTGCAGTTCACGCTGGTCGAACCGCTGCGCACGCTGTTCAAAGACGAGGTGCGCCTCGTCGGTGAGCAGCTGGGTCTGCCTGCGGAGATCGTCTGGCGACATCCCTTTCCCGGCCCTGGCTTGGCAATCCGGATCATCGGCGAGGTGACCCAGGAACGCCTGGACATCCTGCGTGAGGCCGACGCGATCGCGCGTGAGGAAGTGACCAAGGCGGGGCTGGACCGGGACATCTGGCAGTTTCCGGTAGTCCTGCTGGCCGACGTACGCTCGGTCGGCGTCCAGGGAGACGGTCGCACCTACGGGCACCCGGTGGTGCTGCGTCCGGTCACCTCCGAGGATGCGATGACCGCCGACTGGTCACGACTGCCCTACGACGTGGTCGAAGCCATCTCGACCCGGATCACCAATGAGGTGCGCGAGATCAACCGGGTGGCCATTGATGTGACCAGCAAGCCTCCTGGCACGATTGAGTGGGAGTAAGCCGCCAACTCTGATGCGATGAAGAAGCGGGACCTCGCTCCTCGTGCGTCCCCGGCGGATGCTGGGGATGTACTCACGTCAACGGCGAAGGCGGCCCCTCATGAAGAGTACGCAGGGCAGCAGTTCGTCGGTATCGATCTGCATCGTCGGCGCAGCGTCCTAGTCCGGATGACCGATGCCGGCGAGGTGTTGGAGTCGGCCCGGATCCTCAATGATGTCGAGAGCCTGGACCTGGTGATCGGGCGGGCTGGGGGGATCCCGAGGTGGTCCTGGAGGCTACCTACGGCTGGTATTGGGCAGTCGACGCGCTCCAAGCGGCTGGTGCGAACGTGCATCTGGCGCATCCGTTGGGGTGAAGGCGTTCGAGTACCGGCGAGCCAAGAACGATGTCCGTGACGCGGTCGATCTGGCCGACTTGCTCCGGATGGGTCGGCTGCCGGAGGCGTTGATCGCGCCGCCGGACACGGAAGCAGAGACCGTTGATCGTCTCCATCAGGGCGTTGTCATAGGCATCACCGACCGAGCCGATCGAGGGACGGATCTCCTCCGAGCTGCTCACCATGATCGAGCAGGCCCGCGTCGACCGCTGACCCGAGCCGCTACTGGCTGGGCGGGGCCATCAACGCGCGCCGACGGCTGGTTCATCGCGGGACGAGCGAGCCACGATCACGCACAGCACGCACATGACCGCGGCGATAGGTGCGAACAGTGCACGCGCCTGAACTGTGTTGTCGCCGATCGAGTTAGACAGCGCGACTGCTCCGAAGATGGCAGCCATGCCCCAGGTGGCCACACGAAACATCCAGCTCCCAAACGGAGCGTTCCAGATTCCTGTGCGCCCCAGCAACACGGCGATCCCGAGGATGATCGCAGCCTGTTGAATCCACACCGCCGTGATCGGGAGACAGTCGCAACCAACGACCCAGACGATGCCTCGGTCACCGCCCAGTCCCCAGTACACGTTGGGGACGCTGAATGAGGTAAGGAACCCGACCACGGTCCACGCGGCGCCGCGGCCAGTCACGGTCGACCTCATTGCCCCTCCAGTTCCGCTTGTGACTGTAGGGCATCCAAGCGGAGGTTGTCCCGGGTCTCGTAGAACTTGAGGTGGCGGTCCCCCGCGCGATGCCTGGCGTCTGGTAGGGCTCGGGTGATCCGCCAAGAACCCAAGAGAAGTGGACCGCCTTGAGTAAGAATGTCCCGCGTAAGGAGTTGGCAGGATCTCTTGGTTCGAAAGGTCGGGATCTTCTGGTCGGCCAGTCCCAGGTGCAAATCCAATGGCCGGTTGAAGGCGATGGCCTCGTGCGGCCTGATCTGGTTGTACTCGAGCCGGTACTCCGCGGCGTGTTTGGCGAGCATGACGGCGTCATCGATCTCGTCGATGAACAGGCGCTCGTACTCGAGGGTGTCGAAGCCGCGTTCGCGTGACCACCGGCAACAGCTCGCTGGTCTCGACATCGACCGGTCACAGATCGGCCAGCGGATAGCCGAACATCGCCTCAAAGTCGGCCATCGTGAGCTCGATGGCATCGATCGCGTCATGCTGGTTGCCGGTGGGTGAGACGTGGAACGAATGCTCGTACTTGCTCTAGTAGTCCCGGCGGCCGGCGCCGCCGCTGGTCGTCTCGAACTCGGAGAAGTCGAGCTGCCAGACCTGGTTCGGGTCGGTCGGGTCGTCCGCGAACGTGGCCTTGCGACGCTCGTGGCCGACCAACGCTCAGACCTTGCGGTGTCCCCAGTCTGGATGCGCCAGCGCGTGCTTGCGGCCAGCTCCAGTGCGCCGTCGCGCGCCGGTCGTGGCCACGGCCCTTCGGCTGGCCGCCGGCGCGGGTCTTGGCCTGCCATCCTTGGTGGAAGGGGCTGGTGCTGGGTTCGGTGAGCGCGGTGCCCGGTGATGAGTTGGCCCAGCTTCGGCGGTTACTCATCGCGGCGGCGTCGCCGCGCACCCCACCCGGGGCTTGAGCCTGGGGCAGGATGTGCGCAGTCCGCAACAACGTCGCAGCGATGAACCCCGGGGAGCGCCTTGCGTCCACGTCAGTCATCCAACGTCTTGATGCTGGGGTCAGCGACTACCTGGGCTACCGTGCCCTTCTTCTTCGCTTTGGGTGCCGAGAGAGGCACAAATCCATTTCTTTATGCCGCGGTCGTCAACTGTATGGGCGGAGTTCTCTCTGCAGCTTTGTATATATACCTCGCACGAAGAAGCAGTCGCTGGAATCACTTACACGCTGTCTTGACATACTCTCGGACGCCCATAGGAAAGCGAGTCCTTCTACTTGACGGGGGCGGCATCGCGGCGAGCAACGCTGCGTTCGTGTACGCCCTTGGGTATCGAAGCGATGCGATCGTCACTCTGGTGGTCGAGAGTTGGCCACTACTGGCTGCATTTCTGCTCACTGCTGTTATCGAGCGTTTCCACGGATTGGCTGGCCGTCAGGTTCTCTGGGGCGCGGTAGCGGCCGTCGGTTTCTACTTCTTGATCGTCTCACCCGGCGAAATCTTGTTTCACGACTTGTCGGTGTTCGCCTTGGGCGCCGCCATCTTCTCCGCATTGACGCAAGCGGTCGCTGTATCCGCCCACCAACGATCGCTTCAAGATGTGTCGAAGGACCTACATATAGAGAAGAACTTCTTGCTGCAGGCCTTGCGCATGTTCCTGGCTGCACATGTGTCGCTGGGGCTTGCCCTCGCAACAGGGGGGGCGAGCGCTCCGTCGACGATAGGCTTTGGCTCGGCCGCCGGTGTTGCAGTGGCGATTATGACCAGCGCTTTGCTGTATGGGATGAGTCTGCAGGTTGCCTTCTCGGCAGTCACCACCGTCATGTGGTTCCTCACGCCTGTGATCTCCATAGCCTTGCTGGCGGTCGCCGGTCTCGCGGAGGTAACGACAAACATAATCGTCGGGGCCACTCTAGTTATCGGTGCGAGCATCTTCTTGCATAACGGCGGGAAGCGTCCGCCATTGTTGCCGCGTTAGTGTGCCACTCGGATGTGGTAGGGACGGTGAGTCTGTGGACGTCGGCACGCCAATGCCTTCACCGGTGACGTTCTGGCTTCGCTAGTACCGGTTGCCTGGACATCTCCCAGGTGATGACTCCTGACGCGCGGGGTACCGGAGCCCCACATACCGAACTTCGACCAAGGAGCTGGAGTGTCCGAACACGGAACCAGCATGATCTCGATTCTCGACCCGTCCGACGGCTCGCTCGTCGGCCGGGTGAACCTCGCCACGGGCGCCGAGGTCACGACTGCGGTCGGCTCGGCGGTGAAGTCGGCGCCGGAGTGGGCCCGAACGAGCCCCGCGGATCGGGCGGGCATGGTCCAGGCCGCGGCCGATCGGGTCGCCGCCGCCGGCGATGACCTCGCACGGCTTACCACTCGCGAGATGGGCAAGCCGTTACAGGACGCACGCGGCGGTGTGGACGCTGGCGTCTCCACGTTGAGGCAGTACGCCGAGCTGGGACCGCTTCACCGTGGCCGCTCGCTGCAGGGTTCATGGGACGCGACCGATCTGATGGTGCCCGGACCACGCGGTGTCGTCGCGGCGATCACGCCGTGGAACGACCCGGTCGCCGTCCCGTGTGGACTTCTCGGCGCAGCGTTGGTCACCGGGAACACCGTCGTCTTCAAGCCCTCCGAGCGGACCCCGCACACCGGCATGGAGCTGGCCCGGCTGATGTCGGCGGAGCTGCCGCCAGGAGTGCTCCAGGTCGTCGTGGGCGACGGTTCTGCGGGCGCCGTACTGGCGGAGTCACCCGACGTGGACGTCGTCGCCCACGTGGGCTCCACTGCGAGCGGGCGCTCGATCGCCGCAGCCGTCGCACGCACCGGTGCCAAATCCCTGCTCGAGAACGGCGGCAACGACCCGATGATCGTCGACGCGGGCGTGGACGCCGAATGGGCCGCGGAGCAGGCGGCATTGGGCGCCTTCGCGAATGCTGGACAGATCTGTACGTCGGTGGAGCGGATCTATGTGGTAGAGGCGATCGCCGACGACTTCGTCGCTGCGCTGGTCGTGCGGGCACAGGGGTTGGTCACGGGTCCCGGCAGTGAAAGGAGCACCCAGCTCGGTCCGCTCGTGGACGCCCGGCTGCGCGAGCTCGTGGACTGGCAGGTCACCGACGCTGTGGCTGCGGGAGCTCGGCTACTGACCGGAGGCACGATGCCGGTGGGGCCCGGCACGTTCTACCCCGCGACGGTGCTCACCGGTTGCACCGCGGGCATGGCAGTGATGCGGGAGGAGACCTTCGGTCCGGTGGCACCGGTGAGCGTGGTCCCGGACTTCCGCGCTGCCCTCGAGGCTGCGGGCCAGGACCGCTACGGGCTAGCTGCGGTGGTTCTGACGCCTTCGATGGAGAACGCGCAGCGCGCTTGGCGTGAACTGCCGGTCGGAACGGTCAAGGTCAACGCGGCGTTCGGTGGCGCGCCCGGAGGGGCAGCGCAACCTCGAGGAGCAAGCGGCTCCGGCTTCGGCTACGGTCCTGAGCTGCTCGACGAGATGACCGCCACCAAGGTCGTGCACCTCGCGATGCCACGAATGGCTCAGGCCTGACTTCTCGCCTCGGGTGCGCGCCGGCCGGCCGGCTCGTCGAGCAGGCGTCTGGCGGCCTCCACACGAGGTGGAAGGCGGCGTCGTCGAAGGATCGCATGCGGCAGTCTGGCCACTGCCTGGCGCACTGCCATCCTTCCGGCGCGACCTTCCTGGAGATTTCCGAGGACGGCCGAGAGAACCACCGACCAGGGGCGACGGAGCAGGGCGGTGAGCAAACGGTTCCGCGCGGCGCGGGCCTGCTGGGCGACGGTGTCGCGTGAGGGCGACGGGTGGTGGTGGGCCACGACATGCTCGACGTAGGCCAGACCCCACCCCAGGGATGCGAGGTCGAGCGCGAGCCGCTCCTCCTCGCCCATGAAGAAGATGATGTCGTCGAACCCGCCCGCAGCGAGATATGCCTCGCGCCGCACGACGGCCCCGCAGGCCAGGAAACCGAGCACCGACGGCCCGGGCAGGTCAGCGGCCCGGGCAAGCGGGGAGTCGGCCATGCTCGCGCAGATCGGGTCCGGCAGCTCCTCCGCGCCGACCAGCATCTGGCCTGCGAGCACTGCGAGCCTTGGATGCCGGTCCAGCACGTCGGAGGCCTCGCTCAGCGCACCGGCGGCCCACCAGGAGTCGTCGTCGGCGAAGGCGACGTACGGCGTCGGGGCATGCTCGACGCCGACGTTGCGGGCCACCGACCCGCGGTTGGTCGCGAGCTCCACGACGTCCACGTGCGGGAAGTGCCGCCGGACGAGCTCGGGCGTGCCGTCACCTGACCCGTTGTCGACGAGGATGACCGGAGCTTCGTGCTTCGACAGCGACCTCGAGAGGTCGGGCCACCGGTTGCGGGTCATCACCACGACGGTTACCCGCCCCGATGCCGTCACATCGGCCACTCCTCGATGTCGTCACCGAGCAGTTCACGCAGTCGGTCGACGTCGTCGCGGACGTTCTCCAGGACCTCTGCTGTGAGCCCTCGGTCCACGTCGAAACGGCTCTGTGCGACGTGGAAGCGTTGCCCGTGCCGCTCGTCGCGCCAACCAGCGTGTACGCCTACATGCTCGTAGAGCCTCGCGATCTCCTCCTCAGGTCGGCTCAGCAACCGCTCCTGCACCACGGTGTGCACCTGGGTGCGGTCGAACCACGACAGGAACGGTTCGAGTCGCTCGTGGTAGCGGCTGCGGCTGAGGTACTGGCTCGCCGGGTCGAGGACGGCCTGGCGCAACGGACGCCGTTCGGCCCCGTCCCGCTGGTGGTGCATGTATTGGGAGACGGCCCGCTCGACGGGGTCGCGGACCAGGTAGACCAGACGCGCCTCGGCAACCACCGACGCCATCCGACCCGGAACCTCAGGACAGGTCGGCGACGTGTAAGCCGGAGAGGACTCTCCGCGAACCGCCGCCCCAGGGTCGAACTGGGAGGAGTACCAGTCCAGGCCTCGGTGCCACTGCCCGGTGAGCCACCACGAGTCCGCGTCAGCGTGCGGTGCAACCTCGGGACCGTTGAAGAAGTTGAGCTCCTTGGTGCTCGACATGGTGATATCGGGGTGGACGGCTAGATACTCGTGCACGGCGCTGGTCGCGCACTTCATTGCGCCGATCACGATCACCTCGGGCAGCACGTCGGAGCACATCCGATTTTCGTACCCAAGGTTCCAGGAGGCATGCTCACGCCGCCTTCGCCGTCTATGTCGCAGTGAGCGCTACCCATGAGCTCAACCGGGCGTCCCAGTCGGCGAGGAAGCGGCCGAGGCCGTAACGCGAGAGGGCCGCCTCGCGCGCTGCCGCGCCTACCACGTGCGCCTCGAATGGGTCGTGGATGAACCGCCACACTGCCATGGCCAGCTCTTCGGGCCGGGTGGAGACCACGCCCGCCCCGGGAGGCACCGCCGCCACGGCTTCGGTCGTCGCCAGTGCGACCACAGGCATCCCCAGGTGCATGGCCTCGAGCAGCGAGAGGCCCAGCGACGTCCACCGCGAGGTGTGCAGGTAGACCCGCCGACGGGCCAGCTCGCGGTGCAACCGCTCCTGCGGTAGATCCTCGAAGGTCCACAGGCGGTCCCCGGGGATGTCGAGAGCGTCGTTGAGCTCGTGCACGTTCATGCCGAACACGTCCAGGGCGGCGGTCTCGGCGAGTCGCGCGAGCAGGTCGGTGCCCACCGCGCGGCCACGCCGCACCGGGTTGTTCACGACCACCGCCGCCCGGGCCCAGTCGCCGGAGTACAGATGTCCCGGGTCGACGATGCCGTGCTCGACCACGTCGGTAGGGGCGCTCCCGCAGTCCCAGAACAACCGGTTGAAGTGCGTCACGTGCATCACCGGGATCTCCGACTGGTCGGCGAGGGGGTGGCGCGTGAAAGGTACGTCGCCGCCGGGAGTGTTGTGCTCGACGTACACCGCCGGGACGTCGCGCCCCGGACGGCGTCCGGTCCACCGCTCGGCCAGCTCGAGCTCGTGCGGTCGCTGCAACACCAGTACGTCGAAGTCAGTGTCGCGCAGACGGTCGCACGGCACCTCGACGACGCTGGCCGGCCAGTCCCAGCTGCGGGCCCGGCCGAGCCCGTCGGAGTCGCGCCCCGGCGTGACCGGCAGCAGGTACTGGTGCTCGCCTTGGACGAACGACGTCGTCCACGATCCGTGCACGTGCCACAGCATGATCCGCACCAGTTACCTCGTCCCTCGCCCGAGCGCATGGAGTTGCCAACCGGCCCCGCGCCACTTGTCCGGGTCGAGGACCAGCCGGCCGTCGATGACCCGCGGATGCCGCACCACCGCGGCCAGAGCCACCGGGTCGATGCCCCGGAACTGGTCCCAGTCGGTGAGCATCAGCACGATGTCGGCTCCCCCGCAGGCATCCTCGACGGTGTCGGCCGTGTGCAGTCGCGGGTGCATGCGGCGCACGTTCGCTCCGGCCCGGGGATCGAAGACGTGCACTTCGGCGCCGCGGGCGTCCAAGGTGGCCGCCACGTCGAGGGCCGGGGAGTCGCGTACGTCGTCGGAGCCGGCCTTGAACGCAGCGCCGAGCACAGCCACCCGCCTGCCGGCGGCGTTCCCACCGAGCATGTCCACCGCCTTGTCGATGGTGCGGGCTCGCTGGCGCATGTTGATCGCGTCGACCTCACGTAGCAGGGTGGCTGGACCACCGATGCCGAGCTCCTCGGCACGGGCGATGAACGCGCGGATGTCTTTAGGTAGGCAGCCACCTCCGAAACCGATTCCTGGGTCGAGGAACTTCGAACCGATCCGGTCGTCGAGCCCGAGGATTGTCGTCAGGTCGCCGACGTCGGCATCGGCCGCCTCGCACACCTCGGCCAGCAGGTTGACCAGCGAGATGCGAGCGGCGAGCATCACGTTGGCCGAGACCTTCGCGAGCTCGGCGGTCTCGAGGTCGGTGCGCACGACCGGCACCCCGCTGTTGATCATCCGGGCATAGACGTCCCGCAGCACCTGGTCGGACTCGTCGGTGTCGACACCGAGCACCAGCCGGTCGGGGCACAAGGAGTCCTCGACTGCATGGCCCTCGCGCAGGAACTCCGGGTTCCACGCGATCTCCACCTGGTCACCGGCAGGCGCACGGCTGCGAATCCTGGAGCCGAGCTCACGTGCTGTGCCTACGGGCACGGTCGACTTTCCCACGACCAGGCAAGGACGATCCAGGAGGGGCGCGAGAGCATCGGCGGCGGCGTCGAGAGCAGAGAGGTCGGCGGCGTGGCTGCCGGCTCGTTGTGGGGTGCCGACGCACAAGAAGTGTACGTCGGCATCGGCGGCGCGTTCGCTTCCGGTGGCGAAGCTGAGCGCTCCAGAGTCGACGCCGCTGCGCAGGAGCCCGTCGAGCCCAGGTTCGTGGAACGGTGCGGAACCCGTCGCGAGCCTCGTCACCTTCTCCGCGTCACTGTCGATGCCGATCACGTCGTGACCGCACGCGGCAAGGCACGCGGCGTGCGTTGCGCCGAGGTAGCCGGTCCCGATCACGGAGATGAACACCAGCGCTCGTGCCCGCGTGATCGACAAACATGCCCGAAAAGTTACAACAAAGTCTTGACTTTTGGAGAAGCACTTCTCTCAAACCGGTTTGTCGGAAGGAGAAGTGGGAACCGATGGTCGTCTGTTGCCTGCCCATAGGAGGAGCGAGCGTGAAGGTTCTCGGCATCAACGCGTTGTTCCACGACCCGGCTGCCGCGCTGGTCGTCGATGGCGAGACGGTCGCAGCTGCGGAGGAGGAGCGGTTCTCGCGCCGCAAGCATGGAAAACGGCCGGTGCCGTTCGCGGCGTGGGAGCTGCCCGAGCTCGCGGCGCGCTGGTGCCTGGAGTCCGCCGGGCTCGACATCACCGACGTCGACGCCGTCGCCTACTCCTACGACCCCGACCTTGCCAGGCCCGCGGAGGAGATGGGTCTCGACGACCCGTGGGACCACCTGCGGCAGACCTATGCGCGTCGGGCACCGGGCTTCCTCGCCACTGCCCTGCCCGGACTCGACCCCGCGGCGGTGCGTTTCGTGCCGCACCACGTCGCTCATGCGGCGTCTGCCGGCCTCGCCTCGCCGTATCACAACGAGGCTGACGTGCTGGTGCTGGACGGACGGGGCGAGGCCACAAGCCACCTCGCCGGCCGCTACGACCGCGGCTCGCTCGAGGTGTTCCGCACCCAGGAGCTGCCACATTCGCTCGGCCTGCTCTACGAGGACGTCACCCAACACCTCGGATTCCTGCGCAGCAGCGACGAGTTCAAGGTGATGGCGCTCGCATCCTACGGGACGCCTCGTTTCCTCGACGACCTGCGCCGGGCCGTCTACACGACAGGCGACGGGGGTTTCCACACCGATCCGGTCGACTGGCAGGTGCTGGTCAAACCGCGCAGCGCCGACGAGGAGTGGAACGCCGACCATGCCGACCTCGCCGCAAGCGTGCAGCGTCGTCTCGAGGAGGTGCTTCTCGAGCTCTCCGGCTGGCTGCACGAGCGGACCGGGGGATCCATTCTCACCCTCGCGGGCGGTGTCGCCCTCAACTGCGTCGCGAACACCTTGCTGTTCGACGCCAGTCCCTACGACACCGTCTGGGTGCAGCCGGCAGCCGGTGACTCGGGGACCGCGCTCGGCGCAGCGCTGCATGTCGCTCGTGCGGGTGGAGACGAGACCGCCTCCATGCCGGGTGCTGACCTCGGTCGCGGCTGGAGCGACGGCGATCTCGAGGCATGGCTCACCACCGCACGGGTGCCCTTCGAGCGCTCCGACGACGTCGCCGAGGCGGTCGCGGAGTGTCTCGCCGAGAACGGCGTAGTGGCATGGTTCCAGGGTCGAAGCGAGTACGGTCCGCGAGCGCTCGGCCGACGTTCCCTATTGGCCCATCCCGGTTACGAGAGGAACCTCGAGCGGCTCAACGACGTGAAGGGGCGCGAGCAGTTCCGACCCGTTGCGCCCATGGTCCTCGCCGACCGAGCGGACAGGATCTTCTCGCGCGGACCGCTGCCTTCGCCGTACATGCTGTTCGTGCACGACGTCGCTTCGCAATGGCACGACCGGATACCCGCGGTTGTGCACGTCGACGGCACCGCCCGGGTGCAGACCGTGCACGCGGACACGGAACCGCTGGTGGCCCGAATGCTCGAAGGGTTCGAGCGCCGAACGGGCCTGCCGGTCGTCGTCAACACCAGTCTCAACACCGCCGGCCGCCCTATGGTCGACGACCCGCGGGATGCATTGGAGTGCTTCGGCTCGGCGCCGGTGGACCTGCTGGCGATCGGGCCCTTCATCGTACGGCGACCGGGAGGCATCTGATGGCGGAGCCGCTGACCTCCATCGTTCTCCCGAGCATCGGACGTCCCAGTCTCAGGACGCTGCTCGAGGCCCTTGCTGCCGGAACCGAACCGTTGCAGGGGCCGGTGATCGTGGTCGACGACCGTCCGCAGGGGACAGACCTGGCCGCCGACCTTGCCGACCTCGCCCTCGCTGATCTGCGCGTCGTGCGATCAGGTGGCGGTGGCCCTGCGCGTGCCCGCAACATCGGCTGGCGACACACCTCCACGCCGTGGGTCAGCTTCCTCGACGACGACGTCGTCCCAGACCCTGACTGGAACGCCAAGTTGACGCGCGACCTCGAGGGCGCCGGTTCCCCAGTGGCCGGCAGCCAAGGACACGTCCGGGTGCCTCTGCCCGAGCACCGCAGGCCCACCGACTGGGAGCGCTCGACAGCGGGGCTCGCCACGGCCACCTGGATCACCGCCGACATGAGCTACCGCCGCTCGGCGCTCGCTGCCGTGGGCGGCTTCGACGAACGCTTCCCCCGGGCGTTCCGTGAGGACGCCGACCTCGGCCTGCGGATCACCGGCTTGCAGGGCGAAATAGTGCGTGGTGAGCGGTGGATCACCCATCCGGTACGCCCTGCCGACCACTGGACGAGCCTGAGGCAGCAGGCGGGTAACGCCGACGACTTCTTGATGAGGGCCGTGCACGGCCCGCACTGGCGCGAACGGGCGTGTGCACCGAAGGGCCGTCGCGCCCGCCATGGCGCCGTGACCGCAGCTGCCGCGCTCGCCGTGCTTGGCACGCTGACCAGGCACCGTCGCACCGCCGTGGCCGCTGCGACGGGGTGGTTGGCCGGCACCGCAGAGCTGGCCTGGGCACGGATCGGTCCCGGCCCACGCGACCGTCAGGAGGTTGCCCGGATGACGACAACCAGCATCGCCATCCCGGTCGCGGCGACGTGGCACTCGGTGTGCGGCGCCTTGCGGCATCGGCACGCCGGACCCTGGCGGGGACTGCCGGATCTGGTGCTGTTCGACCGCGACGGAACTCTGGTCCACGACGTGCCGTACAACGACGACCCGGCGCTGGTCGACCCGGTCGACGGTGCGCGCGAGTCCTTGGACCGCCTGCGTCGGATCGGCGTACGTGTCGGGATGGTCAGCAACCAGTCCGGCGTGGGGGCCGGAAGGATCACCGTGGAGCAGGTGGAGGCGGTCAACCGTCGGCTGGCCGAGCTGCTCGGTTCCTTCGACGTCTCGCGGTACTGCCCGCACGACCGTAACAAAGGATGCCCCTGCCGCAAACCCGCGCCGGGCATGGTCAAGGACGCCTGTGCCGTCCTCGGTGTCGAAGCAGACCGATGTGTTCTCGTGGGCGACATCGGCAGTGACATCGACGCTGCTGCCGCGGCAGGAGCGCGCGGCATCCTGGTGCCGACGGAGGCTACCCGTGGCGATGAGGTCGACGCCGCGGACAGAGTGGCATCGAGCCTGCCGTCCGCTGTGGACGACATTCTTGCGGGGCACTGGTGAGGCATACATTGGTGGTCCGCATGGACAACGCCGGCGACGTACTCCTCGCCGGGCCGGCTGTTCGTGCCGTCGCCGCGGGGAGCGACCGGGTGACGGTGCTCGCGGGGCCGAACGGCGCCGCCGCGGCACGGCTGCTCCCGGGCGTCGACGAGGTGGTCGAGTGGCGATGTCCCTGGCTCGACCCGCAGCCAGGCCCGGTCGAGCGCCGCGACGTGGACTTCCTCGTGGAGCGGCTCGCCGCGCTTCGACTCGACAGGGCACTGGTGCTCACCTCGTTCCACCAGTCACCGTTGCCCACGGCGCTGGTGCTGCGGATGGCCGGCGTGGCCTGGCTCGGCGCCATCAGCGAGGACTACCCGGGGTCACTGCTGGACCTGCGGCATGCCGTCGACGAGCAGCTCCCGGAGGCCGAGCGGGGGCTGTCGCTCGCGGCGGCGGGCGGGTTCCCGCTGTCCATCGGAGACGACGGAGCGCTCGCCGTACGGCGTCCCCTGCCGGATGTGTCCGGTCTGCTTCCCGAAGGGGCGTTCGTGGTGCTCCATCCCGGAGCCTCGGTTCCAGCCCGGGCCTGGCCCGTCGGTCGTTTCGCAGAGGTGGCCCGGCTGCTCACCGGACGTGGTCGCCAGGTGGTCGTCACGGGGGCACCCTCGGAGAGGGACCTGACCGCAGTGGTGGCCGGGATCACACCGGCGGTCGACCTCGGCGGCCGGACCACCCTCGAGGAGCTTGCCGGGGTGCTGGAGGCAGCCGACTCGGTGGTCGTCGGCAACACCGGACCGGCACACCTTGCAGCCGCCGTGCGGACGCCCGTGGTGTCACTTTTCGCGCCCACCGTTCCCGCGGTGCGGTGGGCGCCCTACAAGGTGCCCTTCGTGCTGCTCGGCGACCAGGAGGCGGTCTGCCGGGACACGAGGGTGACTCGCTGCCCGTTCCGAGGACACCCGTGTCTTGGCGGAGTGGGCGCTGAGGACGTCGCGAGAGCGGTGGAACAGCTGTGCGGACGTCCACAACCGCACTACGTCGGCAGCGCTGTCCAGGAGGAGTCATGAGGATTGCGTTGGTCTCGGAGCACGCGAACCCACTCGCCACCGTGGGAAGCGTGGACGCCGGCGGTCAGAACGTGCATGTCGCCGCACTCGCCGGCGGTCTCGTCCACCGCGGCCACGACGTGACCGTCTACAGCAGATGGGACACCGCATCCGCCCCCACAAGGATCACGGCGCCGGAGGGGTACGTGGTCGAACACGTGCCGGTGGGGCCTCCGGCCGACGTACCCAAGGACGAGCTCCTGCGGTATATGCCCGCCTTCGCCGACTACCTGCGGGAGCGGTGGTGCGCGGACCCGGTCGACGTGGTGCATGCCCATTTCTGGATGAGCGGTCTGGCGTCGGTGGAGGGGGCCAGGCGCAGCGGCACACCGGTGCTGCAGACCTTCCATGCGCTCGGCACGGTGAAAAGACGCAACCAGGGCCTGCGCGACACTAGCCCAGCGGCTCGGGTCCCACTCGAGCGGCGACTGTGCCGGACTGTGGACCGGGTGATCGCCACCTCCAGCGACGAGGTCGCCGAGCTGCACCGGATGGGAATGCCGACCGGTCGGGCCAGCGTCATCCCCTGCGGTGTGGACACCGATGCCTTCCGGCCGACCACGGTGCCGAAGGCCGACCATCCGCGGCTCCTGGTGATCGGGCGCATCGTCGAACGGAAAGGGGTCGGCAATGTCATCGAGGCGCTCGCACAACTGCCTGGCGTCGAGCTGATGATCGCAGGCGGCCCGGCGAAGGACCTGGTCGACACCGATCCGGAGATTATCCGGCTGCGCGGGCTCGCGTCGCGGCTCGGCGTGGCCGACCGGGTGCGCTTCCTGGGCTCGGTGAGCCGCCCGGAGCTTCCGGCACTGACCTGCTCGGCCGATGTGGTCGTCGCGGTGCCCTGGTACGAGCCCTTCGGCATCGTCCCGGTCGAGGCGATGGCCTGCGGCCGGCCGGTGGTCGGGTCCGCGGTGGGTGGCCTCCTCGACACCGTCGTCCCCAGCGTGACCGGAGAGCTCGTCCCACCCCGCCGTCCGGACCTGCTGGCCCCGGCGCTGCGTGAGCTCCTGTCCGACCGTGCCCGGCGCGAGGCCTACGGGCGGGCCGGTCGTTCCCGCGCCGTGTCCACCTACCAGTGGCGAGCGGTGGCCGCGGCCACCGAACACGTCTACGCATCCCTCGCCACGCACCGACTGCCGTCAGGAGTGTCCCGATGAAGCACACCACCCCCTGTGCTCGTGCGCACCTCAAGGAGCTCCTCATCGCAGCGAAGCACTTCGGACCGTGCGTCGACGTCGCCGACGGCTGGGGGACTCGTCTCGCGTCGGTGCTGGAGAAGGGGGGGCGGTTGCTCGCCGCCGGCAACGGTGGCAGTGCGGCGCAGGCCCAGCACCTGACCGCGGAGCTCGTGGGCCGGTACCGCGACGACCGGCCGCCGTTCTCGGCGATCTGTCTGACCGCGGAGACCTCGAGCCTGACCGCCATCTGCAACGACTACCCCCCCGAGGAGCTGTTCGCCCGGCAGGTCGAGGCGCACGGTCGCCCGGGCGACGTACTCGTGCTGATGTCGACAAGCGGACTCAGCTCCAACATCGTCGCCGCGGCCGAACGTGGACGGAGGTGTGGCCTGCACGTGTGGGCGCTCACCGGTCCGCGGCCGAACCCGCTCGCGGAGGTCGCCGACGAGGCCCTGTGCGTCGAAGCGGCGTTCACCGCCACCGTGCAGGAGCTGCATCTGGTGGGCCTGCACATCGTGTGCGCAGCCCTCGACAGGGAGCTAGGGGTCATTCCCAGCATGACTGACGGTCCTGCGCCAGCGATCTCGGGCGGCTACCTGTGAGGGGCCGACTGGTCGTCATCGGTGACGCCCTGCTCGATATCGACCTCGACGGCAGCGCGGAACGGCTCATACCTGACGCGCCGGTGCCGGTGCTCGACAACCTGGTCGAGACCTCTCGTCCGGGCGGAGCCGCCCTGGCGGCGGCGATGGCGGCTCGCCAGGGGCATTCCGTCGTGCTGGTCACCGCGCTGGGCGACGACGAGGCCGGGGAAAGAGTCGAGCGGCTCCTGGAGGGCGTCGAGGTGCATCGGCTGCCCTACGACGGGCCGACCCCGGTCAAGCAGCGGGTCCGTGCCGGAGGACAGTCGCTGCTGCGTCTCGACAGCGGCAGCCGGCCGGGCACGATCCTCGACAGCGGGACCGGCCTGAGCGACGTCGTCCACGACGCCGCGGCGGTGCTGGTGGCCGACTACGGCCGCGGAGTCAGTGCGGTGCCGTCACTGCGCGAGCTCGTCGCCGGCCTGCCGCGGCGGGTACCGGTGATTTGGGACCCGCACCCCCGCGGTTCCCAGCCGGTGCCGGGCGCACGTCTGGTCACCCCCAACCAGTCGGAGGCCGAGCTGTTCGCAGGGTGGACCGGGCTGGTCGCCCCCGTGTGCCGCCCTGGACTCGCCTCGGTGGGGAAGCGGGCAAGCGAACTCGTCGGGCACTGGCAGGTCCAGGCCGTGGCGGTCACCCTCGGTGAACGCGGCGCGCTGCTGTCCTACGGCGGGGGAGCCCCCATGGTCGCGCCTGCGCCGCAGGTGCACTGCATCGACCCGTGCGGAGCCGGTGACCGTTTCGCGGTCAGCGCGGCACTCAGCCTCGGGGCCGGACGGGTCACGACCGAAGCGGTCCAGGATGCGGTTCTGGACGCGGCCGCCTACGTCGCAGCCGGAGGGCCGGCCTCGCTCTTCGCTCGTTCGACGCCGTCGCCCGCCGGAGAGCGCCGAGCGTCGGTGGAAGATCTCGTCGCGACCGTCTCCGGGCAGGGCGGCACCGTGGTAGCCACCGGTGGCTGCTTCGACCTGCTGCACGCCGGCCATGTCGCCACCCTGCGCGCCGCGCGCCAGCTGGGGAACTGCTTGGTGGTGTGCCTGAACAGCGACGACTCCGTCCGCCGGCTCAAGGGCCCCTCACGTCCGCTTGTCCCCGCCGTTGATCGGGCCAGGGTGCTCGAGGCGATCGAGTGCGTGGACGCTGTCGTGGTGTTCGACGACGACACACCGGTTGAGGCTCTCAGACGGATCCGGCCGCACGTGTGGGCCAAGGGTGGGGACTACGCCGGAACCGATGTCCCCGAGGCCGCCGTCCTCGAGGAGTGGGGTGGTCAGGCCGTCGTGCTCCCTTACCTACAGGGCCGCTCGACCACCCAGCTCGTGCAGACCGCGGCGCACCGGGCCGCACGGACGACCGAAGCCAGCCCCGAGAAGGGAAGAGTTCGATGACTCTAGGAACCGTGCTCGTGACAGGAGGTGCCTCGGGACTGGGCGCGGCCGTCGTTCAGGCCGTGGCCGACGCGGGGGGACGGCCGGTGATCCTCGACCGTGTGAGGTCCGACCTCGATGTCGAGCAGGAGATCGCCGATCTCTGCGACGCGCGCGCCGCAGAGAAGAAGGTCCGCGCCGTGTCCGAGCGGGTAGGTGGCCTCGACGCCGTCGTGACGTGTGCCGGCACCGACGCGTGCGGCCGGATCGACGAGGTGCCGGCCGAGGAGTGGGACCGGGTCGTTCTGGTCAACCTGCTCGGGACGGTCGCCGTCGTCCGTGCCGCGATGCCTGACCTGCTGGAACGCCGCGGGCGGGTGGTGACCGTGGCCTCCACCCTTGGCCTGCGTGCCCTCAGCGACGCGACGGCTTACTGCGCCTCGAAGTTCGCGGTGGTGGGCTTCACCCGTGCGTTGGCCGCCGAGACCCAGGGTCGGATGGGGGTGACCCTGCTCGTCCCCGGCGGCATGCACACCGCCTTCTTCGACGGCCGTGACGAGCAGTACAAGCCGCCGCCGGACGCCAAGCTCAACCAGCCGGAGGACGTTGCTCGGGCTGTCCTGTTCGCGCTCCGCCAGCCCCCCGGCTGCGAGGTCCGCGAGCTCGTGGTGACGCCCGCCGTCGAGGGGTCGTGGCCCTGATCGAGCGGCCCCGTCTCCTGCTTCTGCGTGCCCTCGGACTCGGTGACTTCCTCACTGGGGTGCCGGCCGTCCGGGCGCTGCGGCGGGCGTTCCCCGAGCACGAGATGGTGCTGGCGGCCCCCGCAGTGCTGAAACCGCTGGTCGAGCTCTCCGGAACGGTCGACGGCTTGCTCGACGCGTGCAGCCTCGGATCGCCCGTGTGGACCGGTGATCCACCGGACCTGGCGGTCAACCTCCACGGCTGGGGACCGCAGAGCCACGAGATACTCCGACGCCTGAAGCCCGTGAAGCTGGTCGCCTTCGGCTGTGCGGCAGCCTTCCACGCGGGTCCGTCATGGGACCCCGAGGAGCACGAGACCCGCCGCTGGTGCCGCCTGCTCGAAGAAAGCCTTCACATCGACACTTGTCCCGGCGACCTGGCCCTTGCGCCGCCGAGCACTCCCGCCGCAGCACCCGGGGCGGTGGTCATCCACCCAGGGGCGGCCTACCCCTCAAGGAGGTGGCCGCCCGATCGCTTCGCTCACGTGGCGCGCGCGGCAGTCGCCGCTGGGCACGAGGTCGTGATCACCGGCGGTCCGGACGAGAAGGGACTTGCCGAGCTCGTGTGCCGGGAGGCGCGGCTTCCACAGAGGGTGGTTCAGGCAGGACGGAGCGATCTCGCCCAGCTCGCGGCGCAGGTCGCTTCTGCGCGTCTGCTCGTCTGTGGGGACACCGGAGTCGCTCACCTGGCCACAGCCTTCTCCACGCCGTCGGTCCTGCTCTTCGGTCCCACGCCACCCTCACGCTGGGGCCCTCCCGCCGACGGGCCGCATACGGTGATCTGGCACGGGGAGGAGGGTGGAAAACCCTGGGGAGACCGGGTCGACACGAGCCTGCTGCGAATAGGGGTCGAAGAGGTGGTGGCTCGGGCCCTGGAGATGCTCGACGGGGCGGTCACGCAGTCTTGAGCTGCGTAGCGAACCACTCCAACGTGCGCTTGAGACCGTCCTCGACCGCCACCTGAGGCTCCCAGCCCAGCACCTCCGAGGCCAGCGTGGTGTCGGGTCGACGCACCTGTGGGTCGTCGGTAGGCAGCGGCACGAACTCGAGCGTCGAGCTCGACCCGGACAAGGCTCGGATGTGTTCGGCCAGCTGAAGCATCGACATCTCCTCCTGGCTGCCGATGTTGACGGGCCCGGGGTGCCCGCTCGCCGCGAGCGAGAGAATGCCTGCGACGGTGTCCTCCACGTAGCAGAGGCAGCGCGTCTGGCTGCCGTCCCCGGCGACTGTGATGGGCACACCGGCGAGAGCCTGGGACATGAAGGCAGGGATGGCCCGACCGTCGTCGACGCGCATGCGTGGGCCGTAGGTGTTGAAGATCCGGACGATTGCGGTGTCGACGTCCCGCTCGTTCCGGTAAGCCATGGTCAACGCCTCGGAGAACCTCTTGGACTCGTCGTAGACGCTGCGTGGGCCGATGGGGTTCACATTTCCCCAGTACGACTCGGACTGTGGATGCTCGAGAGGGTCGCCGTACACCTCCGAGGTGGACGCCAACAGGAACCGGGCGCCTTTCTCCTCGGCCAGCTCCAAGGCATGCATTGTTCCCAGGCTGCCGACCTTCATCGTCTCGATGGGCAGCTTCAGGTAGTGGACCGGAGAGGCGGGCGAGGCAAGGTGCAGGATCCAGTCGACCTCACCGTCGACCGCCAGGTCCGCAGAGACGTCCTGCCCGATCACCGAGAAGCCGGGGCGACCCGCGAGCCCTGCGATGTTGCCCGCGGTGCCGGTGACGAAGTTGTCGACGCAGACCACATGTACGTCCAGGTCGAGCAGCCGCTCACACACCCACGAACCCACGAACCCCGCGCCGCCGGTGACCACCGCGCGACCTACCGATGAGGGCTTCGAGCTTAACTGCCTCATCGCCGCGGGCTACCCGCCCACGTTTCGACACGCGTGACGGATGCGACGACCCGTCGGTTCACGGGACGTCAACGGTGCCCGTGGCCGAGGCGACGTAGTCCCACAGTCGACGGCGCTTGTCCGGGCCCTGGTCCCGCTCGCGCCCGTAGCTGGTGGGACGCAGCCGCCGGTCGTGCCAGAAGTGCTCGGACCCGTCCGAGCCCGGTCGGGTGGCAGCGAGCCAGATCAGGGTGTCCGCACCCGAGTCGGCGTCCCGCATGAAAGGCAACGTGAGCGCCCGGAACTTCGGCAGGTAGTTCGCGACACCCCTGGTGTCCACCCACCCCGGGTGCATGCTTTCGCAGGTGATGTTCTCAGCGGACAGTCGCTCGTCCCACATCTGGGCGAGCACCACCTGCATGCGCTTGGTGCGTGCATAGGCCTTCGGGCCTGAGTACTTGTCCTTGCGGTACTCCGGGTCGTCGTCGCGCAGTGCGGCGGCGTACATCCCGCCCGAGGACGTGAAGAGCACGCTGGCCCCGTCGGCGGCAGCGAGACGGTCACGCAGCAGAGCGGTCATCAGATGAGGTCCGAGAACCATGGTCGCGAGGGTGAACTCGTGGCCTTCGGGCGTCTCCGTGCGCTCGTGCGCCATGGTTCCGGCGTTGTGGATCAGGGTGTGCAGGGCGGGAACCCGTTCGGAGAAGTCGGCGCAGAAGCGGCGTACGTCGGCCATGCTGCTGACGTCACACGCCTCACCATGGAAGGAGCCTTCGGGAACCTGAGAGCGAAGGTCGGCCAGCGCCTGAGTGAGGTGCTTCTCGTCGTGGCCCAGCACATGGACGTCCCCGCCGAGCCGGGCCAGGCCGGCCGCGGTTGACTTCCCGATGCCGGAGGTCGCGCCGGTGATCAGGACGCGTTTGCCCGTCATGGACCCCGGAGTTGGGTCCGCCGGCCACCAGCGCTTGCGCAGCGCAGGCCCGATCCGGGTGTATCCCAACACGACAGACCGGTCGAGGACGGTGTCGAAGATGTCGGTGCGTGTCATGGCGTCCTGTACCCGCGCCTGTGCCACTGAAACCAGGGGGCCTCAGCCGTGACTAGGCGTCGGTGCGATTCAGGACCGAGTGACCGTAGGAGTAGCAACCAGATCGAGAAGCCGACACCGATCAGCGGCATCCACGGCATCCACGGCACCCAGGGGCAGCGGAACCCGCGCTCGAGGTCGGGCGGGTGCGCCGGAGCACGATCACCGCGATGCACAGGACCACGAAGGCGGACAGGATGCCGATGTTCGTCAGCGCGGCCACGTCGGCAATCGGGAGCAGACCGGCGATGACTGCCGACACGACGCCGACGGTCCAGGTGAGCGTACGCGACTTCACCATGGCCAAGAGGACGTGTGCCCGGGAAACCGGCCGGGGAAACACGTCCGGGTTCTCCGACCGTGCATCTGCCCGGGTCCGGGGACGACGTGGCGGACGCTCAGATACCGAGGGAGCGGCCGATGATCTCCTTCTGGATCTCGGTGGTGCCGCCGTAGATCGTCTGGATGCGACTGTCGACGTACGCCTTGGCGACCGGGTACTCCGTCATGTAGCCGTAGCCGCCGTGCAGCTGGACCGCCTGGTCGACGTGCCTCTTCTGAAGCTCGGTGGTCCACCACTTCGCCATCGACGCGTGGCTCGCGTCGAGCTCGCCCTTGTTGTGCCGGCGCACGCAGTCGTCGACGAACACGCGCGCGATGTGGGTCTCGGTCGCCATCTCCGCGAGCAGGAAGCGGTTGTGCTGGAACTGCCCGATCGGGCGGCCGAACGCCTCGCGCTCCTTGGCGTACCTCAGTGACATCTCGAGCACCGTCTCGCAGGCGGCGGCTGCGATCATCGCAATGGAGAGGCGTTCCTGCGGCAGGTGGCTCATCAGCGAGCTGAAACCACCCCCCTCTTCGCCGAGCAGGTTCTCCTTCGGCACTACGACGTTGTCGAAGAACAGCTCCGCGGTGTCTTGAGCGTGCTGGCCGATCTTGTCCAGGTTGCGTCCGCGCTCGAAGCCCTCCATGCCGCGTTCCACCACCAGCAGGCTGAGGCCGGCAGTGGCACTCGCGTCCGGATCGGTGCGGGCCACCACGACGACCAGGTCGGAGAGGATCCCGTTGCTGATGAACGTCTTGCAGCCGTTGAGCACGTAGTGGTCGCCCTTGTCGACTGCGTTCGTCGATATCCCCTGGAGGTCGCTGCCGGCGCCCGGCTCGGTCATTGCGATGGCGGTGATCAGCTCGCCACTGGCGCAGCCGGGAAGCCAGCGCCGTTTCTGCCCCTCGGTGCCCAGGCTGGTGAGGTAGGGCACGACGATGTCGTTGTGGAGGGGAAAGCCCGGTCCGTGGATTCCACGCAGGGTCATCTCCTCCGCGAGGACCAGGTTGTAGCGGAAGTCGGGAACGCCCCCGCCGCCGTACTCCTCGTCGACGTCGAAGCCGAGCAGCCCCTTGCGTCCCGCGGCCAGCCACACCTCGCGGGAGACGACGCCGTCCTGCTCCCACTGCCCGTGGTAGGGGATGACCTCCCTTTCCAGAAACGACCCGACGGTATGTCGGAACGCCTCGTGCTCCTCGGTGAAGATCTCCCGTCTGCTCATCCGAGCCACTCCTTCATCTGGGTGACGAGGGCGACAGGGTTCTCGGTGGCCGGGGTGATCTGGAGGTTGGTGACCCCGGCCTCCGCGAAGGCCGCGATCCGTTCCCGCACGTAGGCCTCCGGGCCGACCAGGTTGCACATCTCCAGCAGCTCGACCGGGACGAGCGCCTCCGCTTCCTTCTTGTTCCCCGCGAGGTAGAGGTCCTGAATCTTCTCGGCCTCCTCGGCGAACCCGATCCGGCTGACCACGTCGTTGTAGAAGTTCTTGCCCTTGGCGCCCATTCCGCCGATGTAGAGGGCGAAGGCGCGGCGCGCCAGGTCGAGCAGGCCCTTCACGTCGTTCCCGATCGCGACCATGCCTCCGGTCGCGATCTCCAACGGAGCGAGTTCGGCCGGCCGTTTCGCCTTCCCGGCCTCGAGCGCCTCACCCCAGATGAGTCCAGTGCGTTCTGGAGCGAAGAACATCGGCAGCCAGCCGTCGGCGTACTCCGCGGTCGCCTGGACGCTCTGGGGTCCCAGCGCGGCGATGTAGATCGGAATGCTTGAGCGTTCGGGACGGGTGAGCATCTTCAACGGCTTGCCGAGCCCGGTGCCCTGCCCGGCCGGGAGGGGGAGCGTGAAGATGCCGTCACTGGACAGCGGCTCGCGACGCAGGGCGGCGCGCACGATGTCGACCACCTCGCGGGTACGGCCCAGCGGCTTGGAGTAGGGCAGACCGTGCCATCCCTCGATCACCTGCGGTCCCGAAGCGCCGAGGCCAAGGATCGCCCGACCACCGCTGACGTTGTCGAGCCCTGCCGCGGTCTGCGCCAGCAGCGCCGGAGTGCGGGAGTAGACGTTGAGGATCGCCGAGGCGATCTCGATGGTCTCGGTCCGCGCGGCGAGGTAGCCCAGCAGAGTGGGCGAGTCGAAGCCGTAGGCCTCCGCCACCCAGACGGTGTCGAGCCCAGCCTTCTCCAACGCTGCCACCGAGTCGGCGGCCTCGCGCGGGTTGCCGGAGTACATCAAAGGCATCGAGAGCTTCATCGAGGTCCTTGGTCTGGGAGGAGGTCGCTGTCACCGTCGGTCCTGGCAGGCGTTACCGTGACAGTAACACTGTCATCGTTGGAGAATCGCTGCCCCATTTCGGCTCAGGAGCTGCAGGTGAGGACACACAAGATCGCGGTCGTCGGTGGGACCGGACCGCAGGGCAGGGGCCTGGCCTACCGCTGGGCCAAGCACGGGCACTCGGTCGTGGTCGGGTCGCGGTCCGCGGATCGCGCAGAGGAGACCGCAGTCGCGATTAGGGCTCGGGTGGGTTCAGGGAGTTCCGAGGTGAGCGGTGCCGACAACGCGACAGCGGCTGCCTCAGCTGACGTCGTCGTGCTGGCGGTGCCCTACGCCGGGCACCGAGAGCTCGTGGCCGGCTTGGCCCGGGAGCTTTCCGGGAAGACAGTCATCAGCTGCGTGAACCCTCTCGGCTTCGACAAGGGTGGTCCCTTCGGCCTCGAGATCCAGGCGAGAAGCGCCGCCGAGGAGGGGGCGCAACTGGTGCCTGATGCCACGTTCGTCGGAGCGTTCCACCACGTGTCGGCGGTGTCGTTGTGGGGAGACGAGGAGTACCTCTCCCATGAGGACGTCCTGGTCTGTGGTGACGACAAGGGGGCCAAGGAGGTGGTCATCGCGCTCGCCCGTCCAGTGACCGGGCGTGACGGTGTGGACGCGGGTGCTCTGCGTCTGGCGCGGCAGCTGGAACCGCTGACCGCCGTACTGATCAGCATCAACAAGCGTTACAAGACCCGCTCGGGGATCGCCGTCTCGGGTGTCCCTCGCAGCTGACGACCCACCAGCCTCCCGTATGACCTGCCCCGCAGATCGGGGATCGGGTTGGCTAGTGCGGCGACTCGTGATCGCCGTGCCAGGAGGACCAGAGTGCGGCGTAGGAGCCACCGTGCTTCACGAGCTCGTCGTGTGAACCGATCTCGGTGATGCTGCCGTCCTCGACCACCGCCACCCGGTCGGCGTCGTGCGCGGAGAACAACCGGTGCGCGATCGCGATGACCGTGCGACCGTGCAGCACCACGGCCAGCGACCGCTCGAGATGGCGGGCCGCGCGCGGGTCGATCAGCGACGTCGCCTCGTCGAGCACCAGTGTGTGCGGGTCTGCCAAAACCAAACGGGCCAGCGCCAGCTGCTGGGCCTGAGCCGGGGTGAGTGACCGGCCGCCCGAGCCCACAACGGTGTCCAGCCCCTCGGGCAGCGCCTCCACCCAGTCACGTGCGTCGACCGCCTCGAGCGCCCGGAGCAGCTGGTCGTCAACGGACCCGTCGTTTCCAGGGCTTCCGACCTGGTCGTCGACGGCCAGTGCCAGGTTCTCCCGAAGGCTGCCGACGAAAACGTGGTGTTCCTGGGTGACCAGGGCGACGTGCCCCCGTAGGTCGGTCAGGGACAGTTCGGTCAGCCCGACTCCGCCTACGTCGACCGAGCCGGTCCGTGGCGGGTGGATACCCGCGAGCAGCCGACCGAGCGTCGACTTGCCCGCGCCGGAAGGGCCCACCATCGCGATCCGTTCGCCCACGCCGACGGAGAGGTCGACTCCGTGCAGCACGTCACGGCCCTCGACGTAGGAGAACCTGACGCCGCGCGCCTCGAGCTGCTCGCCGCGAGGCACGCGGCCCGTCGCCTGCCGGTCGTCCGGCACATGAGCCACCCCCAGCAGCCGGGCCAGTGACGCGGCGCCGATCTGGAGCTCGTCGAGGATGCTCACGATCCTGTCAACCGGGTCGATCAGCATCTGGACGTAGAGGGTGGCCGCCGTGACGTCACCCAGGGAGACCGAGCCCTGGGTGTAGAGGTAGCCGCCGAAGAGCAGCGTCGCCACGGTCGGGATGAGATAGGCGATCTCAACCGAAGGAAAGAACACCGTGCGAAGGAAGAGGGTGTACCTCTCCGCGGCATAGGAACCGGCGATATCGGAGTCGACCTGTCGGATCCGGTGCTCCCCCAGACCCAGCGCCTCTACGGTGCGGGCTCCCTCGACGGTCTCGGTCAGCGAGGCGTTTATCGAGGAGTACGACGCGCTCTCTCGCAGGTAACCGTTCTTGGCCCGCGCGAGGTACCACTTCAGCCCGACGACCAGGGGTGGCACGCCGAGCAGGCAGGGCACGGCGACCCACCAGCCCACCGTGAGCGCCGCAAGAAACGTCAAGGTGGCCGCGATCACCGCGATCACCCACTCCGGCAGCGCCCACCGCACCGACCAGCCGAGCTGCTCGACGTCACGTGAGGTGCGGGTGAGCAAGTCACCGCTTCCGGCGCTCTCCACGACGCCGACCGGGAGGGCGAGCGCACTCTCGACGAAGCCTTCGCGCAGTTCGGCCAGCACACGCTCGCCGAGCACGAACGAGACGTAGCGCGCGTAGCGGGTCAGCACTGTCTGTGCGATCAAGAACGTCGCGAGGACGAGGACGATCTTGTTCACGTGTGCCAGCGTGGTTCCCTGCTCGACCGCCTCGACGAGGTCGCCGAGCAGACGAGGTCCCGCGAGCGCGGCGAGCGCGGCGAAGCCGTGCAGGGCCAACGCAAGGTAAACGGGTCGCGGGTATGTCCGCAGGATGCGCATCGCATAGCGCCGCACCTGGCTGCCGGTGGCAACGGGCAGGATCGTGCTCATTGCATGCCTGCCAGTGAGCGGTGAGTGTTTTCCGCGGTGGTCATACGGAAGCGCTCTCTTGGCTCTGCTCCTCGCGGGTGACGACCGCGCGGTAGCCGGCGTTGTCGCGCAACAGGTCCTGGTGTGGCCCGAAGGCGACCACGACGCCGCGGTGCAGAAAGGCCACGTTGTCGACCCGGTCGAGCATCAACGGGCTGGATGTGGCGATCACGGTGGTCCGCCCCGAGCGGTGCTCGCGCAGCCGGTCGGCGATCCGGGCTTCGGTGTGGGCGTCCACGGCCGAGGTGGGTTCCACCATGACGAGGATCTCGGGGTCCGCGGCGAGAGCCCGCGCGAGAACCAGTCTTTGCCGCTGCCCGCCGGAGAAGGAGCGGCCCCGTTCGGCGACCGCGGCGTCCATTCCCCCCGGCAGTGCCTGCAGCACGTCGTCTGCAGATGCGGTTGTCATGGCGGCGGCCACGGCGAGCTTCCCGCGTCCACGGATGTCCACCTGCTCGGCCAGCACGCCGGAGAACAGGGTGCTCGCGCTGTCGGAGACGAGAATGCGGCGACGTACAACCTCTCGGGGCAGTCCGTTCAACGGTAAGTCCCCCCACCGGACCTCCCCGTCGGCGTAGCGCCCGAGACGGTCGGCCACCTGAGCACTCTCCTCGGGCAGGTCGGACACGATCGCGGTGAGCTGGCCGGGTGCAACGCACAGACCGCTGCGGATGTCGACCAGCTCGGCGCCGGCAGGCGGCTCGGCGTACGGCGACTCCGGGTCGGTGACCTCTGGCCGCAGGGAGAGCACCCGGACCACCCGGCCGGCAGCCACGATGGCTCGGATCCACTTGTTCGCGAACTCTGTGGCGGTGCGCAGCGGGATCATCAGGAACGCCGCGTAGCCGTAGAAGGCGACCAGCTCACCGGCGCTGATGCGTCCCTGGACGGCGAACCGCGCGCCCAGCCACACGACGAGGACCACGAAGACTCCGGGCAGCAGGATCTGGAGGCCGTCGAGGACCGACTGGAGACGGCCGACCTGGACCCCCGCCTTGCGCACCTTCTGGGAGTCGCGGGCGTAGCGCTCGTGGAAGACCGCCTCGCCACCGATCCCGCGCAGCACCCGCAGCCCGGACACGATGTCGGTGGCCAGGTTGGACAGGTGGCCCATCATCTCGCGCTGAGCCATGTTCCGCTTCTGCAGCGGTTTCAGCAGTGGACCGACCGCGAGCAGAAGGACGGGCACACCGATCAGCACCATGAGCCCGAGGATGACCGAGGTACGCAGCAGGATGACCGCGACTACGAGGGAGGAGACCACCGCTCCGGTTGCGCGCGCCAGGATGTCCATCGCGTTACCGAGATGGGAGAGGTCGTTGGTGCCGATCGAGACAACCTCCCCGGTCGCGACCCGTTTGGGGAGCGTGGCGCCGAGGTGGGTCGCCTGACGAGTCACGAGCTGAACCGTGCGGTAGGCCGCGGTCAGCCAGTTTGTCACCGAGAACCGGTGTCGCATGACGCCGGCCGCTGCCTGGAGGAGACCGAGGCCGAGCATGACCCAGGTCCACTTCACCAGCGCGTCGGTATCCCGGGCCGCAATGCCCTGGTCGATGGCGAGGCCGATGACCGCCGGCATCACAGCCTGAGCCACCATCGACACGACACCGAACGTCATCGCCACGATCAGGGTCCGCCACTGGCCCTTGATCAGCCACCAGAGGAAGTGGAAGGGCGACCGGTCGTCGGCAACACCGGGATGCTCGAGTGGGAGTTGACGCACTCGTCCGACGGTACGTAACCGAGGCTCGTCAGAGCGAATGGTTTTCGAGGTCAAGCCGGGCAGGTTTCGCGGGCTGGACACCTGCCGTTCAAACAGGCGTCGCACCTCGGAAAGGGCCTCAGGCTTTCCTGAGAGTATGAGCCTGCTCTCGACCATCACCAGACCTGCCCGACCGAAACGTCCCCGAGATGGCCACCGACTCTCCCGACCGCTCGTCATGGCCCATCGCGGTGCCAGCGGTTACCGGCCCGAGCACACCCTCGCTGCCTACCAGCTGGCCATGGAGCTCGGTGCTGACTTCGTCGAGCCCGATCTGGTCCCGACGAAGGACGGGGTGCTGGTAGCTCGGCACGAGAGCGAGATCTCGGGTACGACGGACGTGGCGCTCCACCCCGCCTTCGCCGATCGGTTCACCACCAGGGTCGTCGACGGGAGGGTCGTCAGTGGCTGGTTCACCGAGGACTTCACCCTCGACGAGCTCAAGAGCCTTCGCGCCACGGAGCGCATGCCGCGGGTCCGGCCAAGGAACAGGAGGTACGACGGCCTCTTCGACGTTCCCACGTTCGACGAGGTGCTCGATCTCGTGGAACGCCTGAGCTTCCTGCGCGGTGAGGTGATCGGGGTGTGTCCGGAGATCAAGCGCCCCTCGCACTTCGAGTCCGTCGGTCTCGGCCTCGAGGCCCCGCTGGTGCGTTCCTTGGAACGGCGCCACCTCAATCGTCCCAACGCACGGGTCCTGATCCAGTCGTTCGAGTCGGAGAGCCTCAGCCGGCTGCGCGCGCGGGTCCGCGTTCCGCTGATGCAGCTGGTCGGCAAGGCTGAGCGGCGCCTGGTCTCCGCCGATGTGCTCGCCCAGGTGGCGACGTATGCCGACGCGATAGGGGTCGACAAGGATCTTGTGCTGTGCCCTGGCCCGACCGGCCGGCTCTCCCCCGCCACCGGCCTGGCGGACTCGGCACACGCTGTGGGACTCGACGTGTTCGTGTGGACTCTGCGGAACGAGAACCGGTTCCTCCCCGTGGACTTCCGGCGCGGCCCCGCAGCCCGAACGAGGGGTGATGCGGAAGCGGAGTATGTCGCCTTCTTCGACGCAGGTGTCGACGGGGTCTTCTCCGACCACACCGACACCGCGGTCATGGCCCGCGACACCTGGGCCTCGGATCTCCGGCCGCTCAGGGGCTGACGCCGAACCAGGCGCCACACACCGCCGAGCATCGTCCAGCCTCTGTCACCGTGGGGCCAACGATGTCTGTCGGACACGGCCAGCGTGATCCGCAGCGGCCGCAACTGGGCGGCTGTGCTCATCTCGGCGGTGTCGGCGACTTCCTAGTCCGGGATGACGATCGACATCGTTGGGCCACTCTGGAACTCTGGATCATCCGATCAGCGCGTCGAGAAGCAGGGAGTGTAGGAATGGCTGAGATGGTGCTCTT
The DNA here is from genome assembly GCA_030859325.1 of Actinomycetota bacterium. Classification (GTDB taxonomy): domain Bacteria; phylum Actinomycetota; class Actinomycetes; order Propionibacteriales; family Nocardioidaceae; genus Nocardioides_C. Next base: position 6,109 of record JALZKI010000018.1, on the reverse strand, counting down.
CCACCACGCGCAGGGGCTGACCCCCGGCGTCGTCGCGTTCGCCGACGAGCTGCGCAGCGCCGGGCATACCGTGCACACGCCCGATCTGTACGACGGCCGCACCTTCACCACTCTGGAGGAGGGCATGGCCCACGCCGAGGAGATCGGCTTCGGCGAGGTGTTGGAGCGCGGCGTCCGGTCGGCTGAGGGACTGCCCGCCGAGCTGGTGTACGCCGGCTTCTCACTCGGCGTGCTCCCGGCCCAGAAGCTGGCGCAGACGCGGCGCGGTGTGCTCGGTGCGCTCCTCTGCTACTCCTGCGTCCCGGTCTCGGAGTTCGGCTCCGCCTGGCCCGACGGGGTGCCGGTCCAGATCCACGGCATGGATGCAGATCCGATCTTCGTCGGCGAGGGTGACATCGACGCCGCCCGGGCGCTGGTCGACGAGGCCGAGGACGCGGAGCTGTTCCTCTACCCCGGCGACCAGCACTACTTCGCCGACAGCTCGCTGCCGTCCTACGACGCGGACGCCGCCGCGCTCCTGCGCCAGCGGGTGCTGAGCTTCCTGAGCGCCCTCTGATCGGGACCGCTTCACGGTAATCGCCGAGCGGATCACACATGGCGCGACTCGCCACTCCGGGCATGCTGGCGCCGTTGGCTCCGCAAGGGACCACCGGGTCCTCGTTTGCGAATGTCCATGAAGGATCACCCATGTCAGGCAGATGAGAACCCCGCGAAGGCGAAATGGCGTGCGCCGGCGAACTCAGCCTGCAAGGATCGCGTGATGTCGACGTTGCATCATCAGGTCGAGGGGGCGGGGCCTGCGCTGCTTCTCCTTCACGCGGGGGTGGGCGATCTGCGCATGTGGGATGCACAGGTTGGCGAGCTGAGCAGCGCGGGTTTTACGGTGGTGCGGTGTGATCTGCGGGGGTTCGGCGGGTCAGTGCTCACGACCGGAGCGTCGTACTCCGAAGCCGAGGATGTGCTCTCGCTGCTCGAGTACCTAGATATCGAGATGTTCTCCCTCGTGGCTGCCTCCTACGGCGGTCACGTCGCTCTTCAGGTTGCCACGGCGGTGGCTCATCGGGTCGAGTCGATGGTGCTACTGGCGCCTGCGGCCGAGCTGGTGGACCCGGACGAGTCTCTGCGGGCGCTCTGGGAGGAGGAGGGACGTCTCATGGAGGCAGGTGACCTTGACGGGGCTACCGAGTTGAATGTGCGGATCTGGCTGGGGCCTGAGGCCGACGACGATGCCCGCACGCTGGTACGCCGCATGCAGCTCGACGCTTTCGTTCAGCAGGCGGCAGTCGGTGAGGTGGACAACCGCGAGCTCCCGGTGGCGCTCGATCGGCTCACTATGCCGACCACGATCCTGGTCGGTGCTCACGACCTGGCCTTCTTCACGCGAACCGCGCGCAAACTGGCCAACCGGTTGTTGCATGCCCGTCTGGTCGAACTGTCGTGGGCCGGTCATCTGCCGTCGCTCGAGCGGCCCACCGAGACGACCCGCCTGATCCTCGACGCCTTGTCGCAGCCCAGAGCCATCGGCTGACCGGTCACCGCCGACTCAACTGCCGTGACACTCGTGTACGTAGACGGCAGCGAGACTGGTCAAGTCGTTGCCATGAGACCGGTCTCTCGGGAACGCTCGGATCCGCTTCACGTCTGTTCAATGATTGCTTTGAGATGGGCGAGGTTGAACGGGTGCGTTCAGGTCGAGATCAAACGATGTGCTGGCCGCCCAGGCCCGCCAGGCGAAGGCCGAAAAGGTCACAAGTGGCAGGAAGCATGCGACCACGAGTCGGTCACGCAGATCCTGGACGGGTAACGCGCCACGGCTCACCAGGAAACGGGGCACGGCTCACGGGTGTCGGTTGCGGGACGTAGGCTTTTGTGGACATGAGCGCTCCGTTTCCGATCCCGCAGGCGCCCGCTCCGTCCGAACCCGGTGTGGGCACGCACAGAGCCCTCGCCGGGTCCGCGTCCGAGGCCCCGGACGGTGCCCCGCAAGGTCGGCGCACGCCATCTCCAGAGGAGCTGCTCGACGGCCTCAACGAGCCGCAGCGGGCCGCCGTCTCCCACCGGGGTGCTCCGCTACTGGTCGTGGCCGGAGCCGGCTCCGGGAAGACCCGGGTGCTGACCCGGCGCATCGCCTGGCTGATCGCCGAGCGCAACGCCCATCCGGGCTCGATCCTGGCGATCACCTTCACCAACAAGGCCGCAGCGGAGATGCGCGAGCGGGTCGAGGAGCTGGTCGGTGGGCGCGCGAGGTTCATGTGGGTCTCGACCTTCCATTCCGCGTGCGTTCGAATCCTGAGAAAGGAGATCGACAGGTTCGGTTACAAGTCGTCGTTCTCCATCTACGACGCGGCCGACTCCAAGCGGCTGATGACGCTGGTCTGCCGGGACCTCGATCTGGACCCCAAGCGCTACCAGCCTCGGGCGGTGTTGAACTGGGTCTCCAACGCCAAGAACGAGCTGCTCGACCACGAGGACGCCGCCAAGAACGCCCAGAGCCACCTCGAGGAGACCTACGCCGAGGCCTATGCCATGTACCAGCGCCGCCTGCGTGAGGCGAACGCGCTCGACTTCGACGATCTGATCATGACCACGGTGCACCTCTTTCAGGCGTTTCCCGAGGTGCGCGAGGCCTACCGACGACGGTTTCGTCACGTGCTGGTCGATGAGTACCAGGACACCAACCACGCGCAGTACGCCCTCGTCGGCGAGCTGTGCGCCCACGTCCGGGAGGCGGCGGCCGACGCCTCGGACACGGAGGGGATCGACCCGTCGGAGCTGATGGTCGTCGGTGACGCGGATCAGTCGATCTACGCCTTTCGGGGTGCGAATATCCGCAACATTCTCCAGTTCGAGGAGGACTTCCCAGACGCGCGCTCCATCCTGCTCGAGCAGAACTACCGCTCGACCCAGAAGATCCTCACTGCGGCGAACTCCGTGATCAGCCGCAACAAGGGGCGTAAGGCGAAGAACCTGTGGTCTGATGCAGGCGACGGGGAGCAGATAGTCGGCTACGTCGCAGACGACGAGCACGACGAGGCCAGATTCGTCTCCGAGGAGATCGACAAGCTCGCCGACGCCGGCAACGCGAAGCCCGGCGACGTGGCCGTCTTCTACCGGACCAACGCCCAGAGCCGAGTGTTCGAAGAGGTCTTCATCCGCGTCGGCCAGCCCTACAAGGTCGTCGGCGGCGTTCGGTTCTACGAGCGCAGGGAGGTCCGCGACGCGCTGGCCTACCTCCGCATGCTCGCTAACCCGGCCGACGAGATCTCACTCCGGCGCATCTTGAACGTGCCCAAGCGCGGCATCGGTGACCGAGCCGAGGCATGCGTCCAGTCACTTGCGGAGCGTGAGCGCATCTCGTACTGGGAGGCCTTGCGTCGGGCTGAGGACGCGCCCGGAATCGCCAGCCGGTCCCTGAACAGCATCAAGGCCTTCGTCGCGATGGTCGAGGAGCTCGGCTCCATGGTCGACGCGGGCGAACGGGCCGACGTCGTCCTCGAGCAGGTGCTCGCCCGCAGCCGCTACCTTGCCGAGCTCGAGGGTTCTGAGGACCCGCAGGACGAGACCCGGGTGGAGAACCTGGCCGAGCTTGTCGCCGTGGCCCGAGAGTTCGCCGACGAACCTGTCCCCGGTCCGTCGGCGGACCCTACCGTGGAGCCGACCGCACCCCCCGGTCTCTCGGACTTCCTCGAACGGGTGGCTCTGGTCGCAGACTCCGACCAGATTCCCGACCAGCCCGACCAGGACGCGGGCGTGGTCACGCTGATGACCCTGCACACCGCCAAGGGTCTCGAGTTCCCAGTCGTGTTCCTGACCGGGCTCGAGGACGGGGTATTCCCGCACATGCGCGCCCTGGGCGACCAGGCCGAGCTGGAGGAGGAACGCCGGCTCGCCTATGTCGGTGTCACCCGAGCTCGTCAGCGGCTGTATGTCTCCCGTGCCATGGTCCGGTCGGCGTGGGGTGCGCCTTCGCACAATCCCGCGTCCCGCTTCGTCGACGAGCTGCCGGATGACCTCGTCGACTGGCGGCGCACCGAGGCGGCTCAGACCTCGTGGAGCCGTCCGGTCATGGCGTCCTTGCCGACGCGAGGCCAGACGCGGGGCAGACGCGGGTTCGGAACGACAGCGATCCGTGCGGACGCAGCGGCGAAGTCGTCGGCGAAACGAGCTGTGCCATCGCTGGCACCCGGTGACCGGGTGGTGCACGACAGCTTCGGGATGGGGAGCGTCGTCTCGCTCGAAGGAACTGCCGACAACGCCGTGGCGTCGATCGACTTCGGCTCGGAGGGCGTCAAGCGGCTGCTGCTCAGATATGCGCCGGTGGAGAAGCTGTAGCTAGGGGCGTAAGCCGTGCATCGTCAATGCACCAAAGGGGTCGACGGGGTCATCCGCGCCGGGGCGGACCTCGAGATGGAGATGTGAGCCCGTGGAGTTGCCGGTCGAGCCGACCGTTCCGATCACCTGTCCGCTGTTCACCTGATCACCGGGGCTCACCGTAAACGAGGCCTGATGGCAGTACCACACCTCTGTGCCGTCCTCGAGCGTGATCACAGTCTTGATGCCGTAGGAGCCGTCGTAACCTGTGGACGTGACCCGCCCGGCGGCGATCGAGGCGATCGGCGTCCCCGAGGTGGCTGCGAAGTCGAGGCCCGTGTGGGTGTCTGTCCACAGCCCGCTCGACTCCCCGAAGCCTGCGGTGAGCCGGTAGGCCCCCGGATCGATCGGCAGGACCCATGCGTTGGAGACCACCCTCTTGGCGTGCTGCTCGGCGCTCCTCGCGAGCTGGTGCAGAGCGGCGTCGCGCTCACGAGCCTGGGCCTCCGCGACCTTCTGCAGCTTCGCGTCGGCGGCGTCCTCCAGTGCCTCACGCTGGAAGTCGCGGCTCACAGCCCGTTCACGGTCAGAGCTGGTGTCGAAGGCGGACGTGGCATCGGTGCCCGAAAGCACGCGTGCTTGAGCGGCCGGGTGGGCGGTGCCTGCTGACGTCGCAAGAGTGGTGCTCGTGGCGCTGTCCACGGAGACGGCGCCGACCCCGGCCACGACGAGCACAGCGGTGCCTAGCAGGCCAGCCACAGATGAGAAGCTTTCAGCGGAACGGGACGTCTCCGTGTCCCTGCGGCGTCCGGCGGCGATGCGCCCGTCGGCAGGGGACACGACGATCCCGGCGGGATCACGCCGCCCGGACCGATGATCAGCTCGGTGAGGAGCCCGGCGGTCAGCCCGGTGGTTCGCCACGAATAGGTCCTTACTTGTTCAATGGGCAACGACCAACATAACGGTTAAGTCACAGCCGCCATCACGTCCTAGGCCGAGAATGTGGACGTGATCACGTAGTGGCCGCTGTGATTTGTTCGATATAGACTGATCATTGAGGTTTGTCTTCGTGCCACACGGTGTCTTCCGGTCCGTCTCGTTTTTCCCCCAAGGGCCGTCGGTTAGTCTGCGCCGAGATGCTTCACTCTCTTCACGAGGCGTCGACTCGATAACCTTCCAAGGTGGTGGCAGTCCAATGGCTCCGATCCGCATCGTGGTTGCAAAGCCCGGGCTCGACGGGCACGACCGGGGCGCCAAGGTGGTTGCGCGTGCCCTGCGAGACGCAGGCAACGAGGTGATCTATACGGGTTTGCACCAGACGCCGGAGCAGATCGTGGAAACCGCCATCCAGGAGGATGCGGACGTGATCGGTCTCTCCGTGCTGTCCGGCGCGCACATGACGCTTTTCCGCAAGCTGATCGAGCTCCTCGATGCCCGCGACGCTCGCGACATCGTGGTTTTCGGCGGCGGCATCATTCCCGAAGCCGATATCCCACTGCTCGAGCAGGCCGGTGTCGCAAAGGTGTTCACTCCCGGAGCGACCACGACCGATATCGTCGCCTGGGTCGAGGACAACGTGGTCGACTCATCCGGAGTCGAGGCTTAGCCGCGCCCCAGAGCGAAGGCCTGGAAGCGGAGACCGTTGGGGAGCGGCGGCCGCAATACACTGGATGCATGCGGGTCGCGGCCACGGAGCCGGGTCATCGTGGGTGCAACCGCACATGGGCGGTGACCAGAGCGGCGATCTCCGCAGAGTGGGACCGGGGAACCCAGTGGCCGGCGTCGACCTTGACGACGG
>JALZKI010000014.1 GCA_030859325.1 Actinomycetota bacterium | reverse complement strand
GGGGCGTCTCGTCGACCGAGGCGCCCCACTGCCGTGACCTAGGGACCGATACGGGGCCGATAGCCGGCCAAGAGCAGCACGCGAGAGGGGAAGCCAGTGGAACAGGTGTTCGCCAACTTCGACCTTGTGCTGAAGGCATTTCTGCTCACGCTCGAGCTGCTCGCGGTCTCAGCCCTTGCATCGCTGCTGTTCGGAACTGTGCTCGCCGGCTTCCGGGTGGGGCCGGTCCTGGTCCTCGCCAAGGCTGGGGCAATGTACGTCGCGATCATCCGGAACACGCCTCTGCTTGTGGTCTTCATCTTCGTGTTCATCGCGATGCCCAAGCTCGAGGCCAACATCTCGAGCTTCTTCCTCAAGGGTTGTGTCGCTCTCACTGTCTACACTTCCGCGTTCGTCTGCGAGGCGATCCGGTCCGGGATCAACTCGGTCCCGCTCGGCCAGGCCGAGGCCTCACGCGCGATCGGCTTCACCTTCGGCCAGTCGATGCGCCACGTCGTCCTGCCGCAGGCCCTTCGCGCCGTGGTACCTCCTTTGGCGAGCGTGATCATCGCGCTTGCGAAGAACACGTCCGTCGCAGCCGCGTTCGGCCTCATAGAGGCGACGGGCCGAATGAGATTTTTCACCAACAACAGCGCCGACGACACCTTGATCTTCATCACATTCGCGATCGGCTACATCATTATCGTCGAGGCGCTCTCTGCCGGCGCCTTCGGTTTTGAACGTCGCTGGAGGGTCGCCCGATGAGCACCGTCTTGTTCGACACACCCGGACCGCGAACCCGCGCCCGCCACCGCATCTACACCGTCGTCGCCTCGGTCGCGCTTCTCGTCATCGTAGGACTGGTGTTGAAGCGGATGTATGACACCGGTGAGCTCGAGTACTCCCTCTGGGAGTACTTCGTCACTCCGGAGTACCTCAGCACTCTTCTCCTGGACGGCCTGCTGAAGACACTGCAGATGGCGGTGTTGAGCATCATCTTCGCGGTGGTGTTCGGCCTGGTCTTCGGCATGGGCAAGCTGTCCGACCACATGTGGCTTCGTTGGCCGTGCTGGCTGGTCGTCGAGTTCTTCCGTGCTGTGCCGCTGCTGCTGCTGATCATCTTCATCTACTTCGCCTACGGAATTGGCGACGGTATCGGCGCCTACTGGTCCGTGGTGATCGGCCTGACGCTCTACAACGGATCAGTGCTCGCGGAAGTGTTCCGCGCGGGCATCAACGCAGTGCCGTCCGGACAGGGAGAGGCGGCCTACGCGATCGGAATGCGCAAGACCCAGGTGATGACGGTCGTGTTGCTCCCACAAGCGGTGAAAATCATGCTGCCGTCGATCATCAGCCAGTGTGTCGTTGCTCTCAAGGACACCAGCCTAGGCTTCTACATCGGTGCCCCCGGACTGACCGCAGTCGGGAAACTCATCTACACCGAGGCGCACAACCAGGTACAGACCGCGATCGTGGTCGCGGCGCTCTACATCGCGGCGAACCTGGTTCTCACTGCGATCGCCACCTGGGTACAGCGCAGGTTCGTCGGCGAGACGAAACCGCTCGAAGTACCTATCGTCGGCAACGCCGCGAGCGGTGCCGCGGTCTGACGACCGTGCCCGCGAAGTAACCCGGGAGCCTCATCGCGCGACTTCAGTGGCCCGCGACTCGCGGATGACGGTGACCTTGATCTGTCCCGGATAGGTCAGCTCTTCCTCGAACTGCTTGGCGATGTCGCGGGCAAGCACTTGGGCGGCGATGTCGTCGACCTCGTCGGGAAGCACCATGACCCGCACATCGCGCCCTGCCTGCATCGCGAACACTCGATCGACCCCCGGCTTGCTCCTCGCGATGTCTTCGAGACGGTGCAGGCGTTCGATGTACAACTCCAGTGACTCGCGGCGTGCGCCGGGCCGCCCGCCGCTGATCGCGTCGGCGGCCTGGGTGATCACCGCCTCGACTGTCCGTGGCTCTACTTCGTTGTGATGCGCCTCGATCGCGTGCACGACGTCCTCGGACTCGCCGTGCCGACGGGCCAGCTCGGCGCCGACCAGTGCGTGCGAGCCTTCGGCCTCGTGGGTGAGTGCCTTCCCGATGTCGTGCAGGAAAGCGCCACGCACGCACACCGCCCGGTCGAGCCCGAGCTCGTCAGCGAGCAGTCCGGCGGCATGGCCGGACTCGGTCAGGTGCTTGAGGACGTTCTGACCGTAGGACGTGCGGTAACGCAGCCTTCCCAAGGTGGCTATCAGCTCGGGGTGAAGGAGGGTGACGTCCATCTCCAGGGCGGCATCCTCCCCCGCGCGTACGCAGAGCCGGTCGACCTCCGCGCAGGATCGCTGGTGCACCTCCTCGATGCGGCTGGGATGGATTCGGCCGTCAGCCACGAGCTCCTCGAGGGTGAGGCGGGCCATCTCTCGGCGAACCGGGTCGAAGCAGCTGAGGAGCACGGCTTCAGGTGTGTCGTCGATGATGACATTGACGCCGGTGATCTGCTCGAAGGAGCGGATGTTGCGTCCTTCGCGGCCGATGATCCGGCCCTTCATGTCATCCCCGGGCAGGTGCACCGTCGAGACCACCGACTCGGCAGTCTGCTCGGAGGCCAACCGCTGGATGCATGTGCTCAGGATGCGCTTGGCCTGCCACTCCGACTCGTCTTGCGCCACGCGCACGATGTCACGTGCGGTGATGGCGGCGGAGCGCTTGGCGTCGGCCTCGATGCTGTCGACAAGCTCTCGCTTGGCGTCCTCCGCGGTGAGCCCGGCCAGCCGTTCTAGAGTGAGCCGGCGCTCGGCCTCGATGTCGAGCAGCTCACTGCGGCGGGTCTCGACATCACTGTTTGCCTGTGCCAGCTCCTGGGCTCGCTCCTCAACGTGCCTGGCCTCGGAGTCCAAGCGGGACTCTCGCTCGGTGATCCGGTGTTCGCGACGTTCGATGTCATGGCGCTGCGCGTGGAGGTCCTGGCGCAGCTCGACTGCCTGCTTGGCGGCACGGCGCCTGCTGAGCCAGACCACGCCGAGCACGATGGCCGCCAGCGTGACCACGATGGCGACGAGAACGACGAGGATCTCGACGGGACCGATCCCGGCAACCCACGGGCTGGTCTCGGCTGCCTGGTTCACCGGGGATCCGATTCGGTCCATCGCCAGGCTCCTGTCCTAGGGGCGCGAAGCCGGTTCGACATGAGCTCGAGGCGAGCGCAGGTACGCCGCCGATGGCGACGGTTCACCACTCCTCAATCTCTGGCCGATCAACGCGCGTTCCGGCATTCGCCGGGCAAATTGTCTTCAGTTGCGTCCGACCTGTCGGACGGTTTCCTACGCTTGTGAGGCTAGATCGCAGACAACGCCCGGTCAAGGAACCGCCGTGGGCACGCCGTTTCCGACTCCGTCCACGCGTCGAGGCCGGAGGTGGGCTCGATCAGTAGCTCTCGACCACGTCGTCGGATTCCTGGCCGGCCGCCTCAAGCTCTTCGCGAACGACCCGGATCGCCGTGCCGCCCTGGTACCCCTTACGGGCGAGCAGGCCCGTGAGCCGGCGGACCGCAGTGGCGTGGTCGACCCGCGATATCGTGCGCATCTTGCGCCGCACCAGAAGGCGCGCCGTCTCGACCTCGTCCTCGGGGTCGATCTCGTCGAGTGCGCTCCGGGCGGCCTCGTCGTCGACACCCTTGCCTCTGAGCTCCTGGGCGAGCGCTCTCCGGGCCAGTCCCCTGCCGGGCTGTCGTGACCGCACCCAGGCCTTGGCGAAGGACTCGTCGTCGATGAGGCCGACCTCCTCGAAGCGGTCGAGAAGTCGTCGGGCGATGTCCTCGGGCACGCCCTTCCTGATCAGTCTCGTCGCCAGTTCGAATCGACTGCGCGCCCGGCCGGTGAGCTGGGCGAGGAGGACCTGGCGGCCGACCGCCTCGGCGTCGGCGTCGGGACCGAGCGCTCCGGTGTCCTGCGGAGGAGGTTCCGTCCGCGCACGCACAGGGCCGTCCGCCTGGCCCCCTGGGAGGGAAGGACCAGACGAACGGCCGTCTGTGTGCGCAGTCACGCGAAGACTCAGAAGTCGATGTTCGTAGGTTCGACAGGGGCCACCGGCTCCACGGTGTCCACCTGCGGTCCCACCCCCAGCTTTTCGAGGATCCGCTTCTCGAGTTCGTTCGCCAGATCAGGGTTGTCGAGAAGGAAGCTGCGCGAGTTTTCCTTCCCCTGCCCTAGCTGGTCCCCCTCATATGTGTACCAAGCCCCTGCCTTGCGGACCAGCCCGGCTTCGACACCCACGTCGATCAAGCCGCCTTCGCGGCTGATCCCCTGTCCGTACATGATGTCGAACTCAGCCTGTTTGAAAGGCGGAGCAACCTTGTTCTTGACCACCTTAACCCTGGTCCGGTTGCCCACCATTTCCTGTCCGTCTTTAAGCGTCTCAATCCGACGGACATCTAAACGGACCGAAGAGTAAAACTTCAGCGCCCGGCCCCCGGTGGTCGTCTCAGGTGAACCGAACATGACACCGATCTTCTCGCGGAGCTGGTTGATGAAGATCATCGTCGTACCGGCGCCACTGAGCGCACCGGTCAGCTTCCGCAGCGCCTGGCTCATCAATCGAGCCTGGAGGCCGACATGGCTGTCTCCCATCTCCCCCTCGATCTCTGCGCGGGGCACGAGGGCGGCCACGGAGTCGATCACGATCAGGTCGAGGGCACCGGAGCGGATCAGCATGTCCGCGATCTCCAGCGCCTGCTCGCCCGAGTCGGGCTGGGAGACGAGCAAGGCGTCGGTGTCGACACCGAGTGCCTTGGCATACTCCGGGTCGAGCGCGTGCTCGGCGTCGATGAACGCGACGATCCCCCCGGCCCGCTGGGCATTGGCCACCGAGTGCAGAGCCACGGTTGTCTTGCCCGAAGACTCGGGGCCGTAGATCTCGACGACCCGCCCGCGAGGCAGCCCCCCGATGCCGAGCGCGACGTCGAGGGCGATCGACCCGGTCGGGATGATCTCCAGCGGTGCGCGGGTCTCATCGCCCAGGCGCATCACCGACCCCTTGCCGAACTGTCGCTCGATGTTGGCGAGTGCGGCATCGAGTGCCTTGTCGCGGTCTCCACCAGCCATTGCAGTAATCCGTCCGTCTGTCCGCCTGTTTGCGGATCCTGAGCTCTTCTTCATCGACAGTGACACTAGACATGGCCTCCGACAGTTTCGATACCCAAAGAGACTGCCTGTGGATATCGGCGCCGTGTCTCCGTGCGTCCTGGTAGCACCGAGCCTAGCCCGAACAGGTGTTCGACCTGGCGCGACACGCCCCGGGTCTCGGCCACATCCGTGGCAGCTCTCAGGCAGGCAACCGGACCGAGAAACGGCAGCCGGCCCGGTCGCTGGCCACTGTCACCGTGCCCTGGTGCCCCTCGACGATGCCCTTGACGATCGCCAGTCCGAGACCCGCACCGCTGTAGGCCGATGGGGTGCGCGCGTTGCTGCCACGCCATCCCACGTCGAACACGCGGGGCAGGTCCTCCTCGGAAATGCCTCCACACTCGTCGTGCACCGAGAGCTCGACCCAGTCGGCCACCCGACGCATCTGCACCTCGACGGTGCCGTCCGCGGGTGTGTGCCGGACCGCGTTCATCACCAGGTTCGTCAGCACCCGAGACAGCTCACCGGCATCCCCGCGCACCCGCGCGCTCCCGTCCCCGTTCCCTTCCCACGCGTCGAGCCGGACACCCAGCCGGACGCCGCCGGCTCGGGCGACAGGATCAGCCCCGGCGAGCGTCTGGCTGACCAGGTCGTCGAGCGACACCTCCTCCATGACGAGCTGGAGAGCACCGGCATGGATGCGGGAGAGCTCGAAGAGGTCGTCGACCATCGCAGACATCCGGTCGACCTCGGCCCGGATCTGCGCGTGGTAGCGCCCCGGATCAGCGGCCAGCCCGTCCTCGAGCGCCTCCGCCATCGCACGCAGGCCGGCGAGCGGAGTACGCAGATCATGGGAGACCCAGGCGACGAGCTCTCGCCGGGAGACCTCGAGCCTTTGTTCATGCTCCTGCGCCTCGTTCAGCTTTTCGCTCGTCCGCGACAGCTCGGCCGCCAGCTGCTCGAACTCTGCCGGCCCTCGCCCGGGAGCCGCGAACGCGCCCCGCTCTCCGAAGTTCCGCGCGGCGGTCTGCAAAAAGCGGGACCAACGCACGACGGACTCTCCCATCACCAGAGCGAAGACGACAGACACCGCCCCGGCGACCATACAGACGAGAAGCACCACATCGAAGTCGTGCTCGGAGAGGAACATCGCCCGAGCCGTGCCGACGAGCCCGGTGACGAAGGCCCCGACGGCCACCAGCCCTACCGCGGCGACACTCCATCGCACCGACCGGCGGCGGAGCAGCCACACACCGAGGACACCGACCAACGACACCGCGACCGACCAGCTCAACGCGATCGCGACGATCTCGATCTCGTCGCTGCTCATCCGGCCTCCCAGCGGTAGCCATGTCCCCACACCGTAACCAGACGGCGGGGCCGCGGAGGGTCGGGTTCGACCTTCTCGCGCAGCCGCCGGACGTGCACCGTCACCGTGGACTGGTCGCCGAAGGACCACCCCCAGACCTCGGAGAGTAGCTGTTCGCGCGTGTAGGCGATGCCCGGGTTGCGCAGGAGGAAACGCAGCAGGTCGAACTCGCGGACGGTCAGCGCCAACCGGTGGCCGGACCGGGTCGCCACGTGCTCAGCACAGTCGACGACGAGGTCTCCGTCGACCAGGCGCTCGTCGTCGGGCACGGGCCTTTCCACGGCACGCCGCAGGACGGAGTCGACGCGCAGAACCAGCTCGCGCGGGCTGAAAGGCTTGGTCACATAGTCGTCGGCACCCAGCTCGAGCCCGGCGACCCGGTCACTTTCGCTGCCCAGCGCGGTCAGCATCACGATCGGCACGTTTCCACTCTGGCGAAGGCGGCGGCACACCTCGAGCCCGTCGACGCCCGGAAGCATCACGTCGAGGACCACCAGGTCCGGGGTCTGCTCGCGCAGCTGGGCCAGGGCATCATGTCCGTCCGCGGACTCACGGCACTCGTGCCCGGCCGCTCGCAGGTAGGACACCACGACCTCACGCACCGTCGGGTCGTCATCGACCACCAGTATGTTCGCCACGCGTCCTACTCCTGTTGAGCGCACAAGCCACCGCCGTGCTGCCGACCACGATGCCCGCGAATCCTAACCAGGCCAGACCGTACGGACGGTCCAGCAGCGTCGGGTCGGTCGGTTTCGCGCCGAACCGCCCGAGCGTGGGGAACACCGTCAACGTCACCGTCACCAGCACGATCGCGCCCGCGGCAATGGGCGCGGCAGCCCAGCGCGGGAGCAGCCGCGCTCCGAAGAACCCGATCCCCACGACGACCAGGGCGAAGACGAGGTCGTGCGCGATCACCCCGCCGGTCAGCCACACCCCGGTGTGGAACAGGTTGACCAGACCGAGCGGCAGCAGGTAGTACAGGCCGACGGCCATCAGCACCACCCCGGCGGCACCGGTCGCGACGCGCAGAACTCTCATGCCTCCACCCTGTGCAACCACTTGGTCTGGAGCACCCCCGGGCGGTCCGGTGCGATCAGCCGGCACGGATAGCCGTGGTCGAGACCGAGAACCTGGCCGTTGAGGCGCAGCGCCACGAGCGTCAGCGGGTCGTCGGCGTAGTTGCCCCGCACCTCCGAGGAACGAAATGGACCGCTCTCCTGCAGCGACAGCACCGCGACCGTCGTACCGGCCGGGACCGCGACCAGGTCGAGAAGGTCTCGCAACCGCACGCCGGTCCAGGTTCCGCTCGCGCTCCAGCCCTCGACGCACGCGATCGGCAACGTCGCCGTGTGTTGAGGCATCCGTTCGAGCTCATCACGGGTCAGGCTGACCGAGCGGTCGCCGTGAACAACCGTGAGGGTGTACGACGGCGCCGTCGCCCTCGCCGTCACGTCGGCCGCTCTTGCCGACTTGTTGATCGGAACACCCGCCGGGCCATCCCCGGAGTGGGTGCTGAACACCGAGACCTCTCGAAGCCATGGGACGGAGGCTCCCGCGGTCGAGAGGACCGCGACCGCCGACGCGCCGAATGCGGTGCGGACCAGGCCACGCCGCGACAGCCCCGAGGACTCACCCTCACCGGAGGAGACCGGACGGCCGAGGGCGTCGCGGATCTTTGGCAGCTTCACGGCGATGTGCAGGACCAGCGCGCCGATCGCGATCCAGCCGAGGGCGAAGTGGGTCGAGCGGAAGCTGAATCCCCAGGGATACCACTGCGCCGAGTTGGCCAGGCCGGTGGCGAGCTGGAAGATGCTCGCCGCGACCAGCACCGCGATCGAGGCCCGCTCCGCCAGATGCAGGGCGAGCTGCCGTACGTCGCGCCACGGCACCCCTGCGAACAGCTTGGGGTAGACCGACCACAGCTTCACTAGCAGCAGGGGCACGGCAGCGGTTCCCGCGATGACGTGCAGACCCTGGGTCACCTGGTACAACCACACAGGCCGGGTCGGCAGAGTCAGCCAGACGGGCTGGTCCTGGTAGAGGTGGCTGTACACGCCGGTCAGGAAGGCGACCGCAAAACAGATGCCGAGCCACACTCCGACCCTGGCCGCCACCTCCGGCCCGCGGAGGCCGGACCGGAAGTCGCTCTCGTGGGGCACCGGTAGCACCTTCAGGAGCATGGGAACCGACCTGCCCGGAGAGCGGCGAACCAGCGCGACCCCACCCGCTCGATGGACTCCACGCAGTAGCCACTGGCTCCGGCGACGTCATGCAGAGCTTCCGCGGAGACCGCCGTCCAGGTGAACGGCTCGGAGGTGAGCTTCCCGACCCGGAGACGCAGTGTTCTGGTGGCCAGCCCCGTTCCCGGTCGTGCGAGATCGACCACGACCATCCCACTGGGTCTCAGCAGCTGCCTGACCCGGCGCAACAACGTGACCGGGTCTCCGCCGATGCCGATATTGCCGTCCGCGAGCAGTGCGGTGTCCCAACACCCCTCACCCGGTACGCCCGCGAACACGTCCCCCACCACGGCCTGGGCGCCACGGGAGTTCGCCTGCGCGACCGCCTCGGGCACGACGTCCAAGCCGAGAGCACGACTCCCACGGCGGGTCAGCGCGAGCGTCATCCGGCCCGGACCGCAGCCGATGTCGATCGTGGAGCCCGCAGAGCTCGAGAAAGAGGTGGTCGGAGTCGTCCGCCTCCGCGGCCCAGCGCTCGACGGGCATCGAGACCTCACCCGCTCACAGGCCGAGCACGGAGCACTCCTCGCCTCGTAGGGCGGCCGCGAAGACCTATCCATTGGTGGCGCGCATGCGGGGCGACACGAGAGGGTCGTGCAGCCTCATCGTGCCGCTTCCGTCGCCAGCCTCGGGCCTCGGCGAACGGCGGACCGCGGGTCGGAGCGAGAAGCGGGTCGAGATGCTGCCCAGCGAGCCGCGAACTCCAGGTGAGGAAAGTCTCGGCTGACGGCAACGGCGTCTCCGACGACGTCGACATCTCGCAGCTGTGGACCGAACAGGACGCTCGCCCCGTTCCCGTGCAGCATCCGCAGAGTCTCCGCGCAGGTCCGCCCGCTCGACATGGGCACCGAGGCGAGCCCCTCGACCAGCGCAGGGGCCGTGACACCGAGGAGCCACCACCCGCCGTCGTCGGCCGGCCCTAGCACCGCGTCACAGTCCTGGCCGCTCAGCATGCCGGCCAGCTCCGAGAGCTGATCTCGGCCCATCTGGGGGGTGTCCATGCCCACCTGTAGCACCGGGCGGCGGCTGCGGCGGGCCGCGTCGCCGTGGGCGTTCACGAGCCGCTCACCGAGGCCGTCCCCACGCTGGCCGAACACCGACCAGCCTGAGAGCGCCGCGACCAGCTCGTCCCCCCGGGCGGCCTCGGCAAGCTCGCCGGTGAGCGCGAGCAGACAGGTGTCGAAGGCAGCCGCGCACACCTCGATCGTGTCCAGCAGAGCCGCGGCAGCCAGCTCCGCGGCGAACCGGTCCCCCACGGTCAAGGCTAGGCGGGTCTTCACGACGCCCGGCGCCGGCGCCTTCGCGACGACCAGAACGGCCGTGTCCCGAATGCGCGCGGGGGGCAGCGTGTCACCCGTCACGGCAGCACCCGCGCGAAGTCGCGGACCGTGCGCACAGTGCCCCGCACCGATCCGGAGACCTTCGACCTCGTGCCGGCTGCCCTCGGGTGGTAGCTGATGTCATGCTCCCGGATACTCCATCCGGCCTGTCGCGCCTTCACCAGCAGCTCGACCGGGTAGCCGAACCGCCGGTCGCGAAGGTCGAGCGCGAGCAGGTCCGCTCGACGGCACACACGCACCGGCGCGATGTCGTGGACGTCGATTCCGGTGCGACGGCGCAACCACCACAAGACGAGGGCGTTGCCGGCTCGCGCGTGCCAGGGCCAGACGCCACGCCGTACGGGCCGACGACGACCAACCGCCAGCACGACCTCCCCCGAGGCGACCTCCGCCAGCAGGACTCGCAGCTCACGGGGATCCATCGAACCGTCACCGTCGATGACGGCCAGAAATTCGGCGGTGGCAGCCAGCAGTCCCGCGTGCACGGCCGCACCGTAGCCCGGCCGGCTCTCGTGTACGACGGTCGCTCCGAGCCGTTTCGCGACGAGCGAGGTGTCGTCCACGGACCCGTTGTCGACCACGAGCACGTCGAAGATCTCCGGGACCTTGGCCAGCAGCCCGGGAAGCGCGAGAGCCTCGTCCCTGCAGGGCAGCACCAGGTCACATCGCGGCTGCATTCCCCGACCATAAGCGGTTCGCGGCCGTCCCGAGCCGCAAGAACCCTTACGGAAGTCTGACAAGCGCGCGGGCCGGTCCGGCAACGCAGGACGGGACATAGCCTGGGGCCATGTCAGAAGATCCGGGTCCCGCACGCACCGGTATGGCTGAGAAGGGGACGCCTGCTCCGGCCCGGGACCGGGCACCGGCCATCGGGCTGGGCGTCGCCGTGGCCTTGATGGTCCTCGCCATGGCGGTGCCGGCCGTGACCGGATGGAACGTCCGGATCAACACGTTCCCACCGGTGCACGCGGACTGGCTTCCACGCATCGGCTGGACGACCCCGGCCACACTCGCGCTGGCAGGGGTGGCCGGCTGGCAGGGTCATGGCCTCGCGCTCCGCCTGCGGTGGCGCACCCTGCTGGTGACCGTCTTCGTGGCCGGACTGGCCTGGATGTTGGCACTCGCGCTCGTCGACGGCAGGTCCGGCGTGGCCGCGATCCTCAACGACAAATACGAGTACCTGAACACGGCGCGACGGACGACCGACTTCGGGGAGACCCTGGACATCTACGTCAGCAAGATCGGCTACCAGGCCGAGCCGGACAACTGGCCGGTGCACATCGCCGGGCACCCCCCGGGCGCGCTGCTGTTCTTCCTGGTCCTCGTCCGGATCGGTCTGGGGAGCGGTCTCGAAGCGGGACTTGTGGTCACCGGTGTCGCGGCGACCACCGCGGTCGCCGTACTTGTCACCATGCGTGTGCTCGGAGCCGAGGAGCTGGGCAGGCGGGCCGCGCCGTTCCTGGTCTTCGGTCCCGCAGCGATCTGGCAGTCGGTGTCCGGTGATGCGGTCTTCGCAGCCGTAGCCGCCTGGGGGCTGGCGGCGCTCGCCGTCGCGGCGGTCCGGCGCAGCATCACCTGGTCGGTCGTCGCCGGCCTGCTGCTCGGCTACTGCGTGATGTTGTCCTACGGACTGACCCTGCTCGGCTTTCTCGCGGTCGCGGTGCTGTTTCTCACACGTTCCTGGCGGCCGTTGCCGATCGCGGCGCTGGCAGCGCTGGCCGTGGTGCTGGCGTTCGCCGTCGGTGGCTTCACCTGGTGGGAGGGTTACTCAGAGGTCCGGGCGCGGTACTTCGAAGGCGTCGGAGGGCGACGACCCATCGGCTACTGGGTCTGGGGCAGCCTGGCCGGTCTGCTGTTCTCCGCAGGGCCGATGCTGGGAGCCGGCGTGGCGATGCTCCTCGCCAACGCTCGTCGTTTCGTTGCCGACGGCGCCACCCGGGTGACCGCGGTGCTCAGCGGCGCCGGGGTCGTGACGATCCTGGTCGCCGACGCGTCCTTGATGAGCAAGGCCGAGGTGGAACGGATCTGGCTTCCGTTCATCCCGTGGCTGCTGCTGTCCTGCGCGTTTCTGCCCGAGCGGTGGAGACACACCGGCCTGGTCGTACAGCTCGGCTTTGCCCTGGTGGTCATGCATCTGCTGAAGACGACCTGGTAGCGAGCCCGCCGTCAGATGGTCGACGTCGGACGCAGCGGCGCGGTCGCGAAGTCGGAGAGCCCGGCCTCGGGCATGAGCTCGGCACGGAAACCGAGCTCCCTTGCAGCCGCTTCCGGAGAGGCCACGATGTGGCGTACGTCGCCGTGCCGGAACTCGCCGGTGACCACCGGCTCCATTGCGTCGCCCGAGCCACTCGCGACATGGACTGCCACGTCGCGGATGCTGACCGGCCTTCCGGAACACACGTTGTACGGCGCCATCGACCCCGTCGCCCGGCGGACCAGGGCATCGATGCTCAGCAGGTTCGCCCGGGCAACGTCGTCCACGTGCACGAAGTCGCGCATCTGCGCGCCGTCCTCGAAGACGCGAGGCGGTTCTTGCCGCTCCACGAAAGAGCGAAAGATCGCCGCGACGCCGGAGTACGGCGTGTCCTGCGGCATGTGGGGGCCATAGACGTTGTGGTAGCGCAGGGCGATCGCACACCCCTCCGCCTGCCGCGCCCAAGCCGAGGCGTAGTGCTCCTGCGCGAGCTTGCTGACCGCGTAGGAGCTGCGCGGGGCCAGCGCCGCGTCCTCCGGGACCAGCTCCCACTCCAGGAGCGAGCCGCAGTGCGGGCAGGTGTTGTCGAAGTCTCCCGCCCGCAACGCCTCCAGGGACCGGGGGGCTGGTGCCTGCAGCCCGTGTCGGGGACAGCGGTAGCGCCCCTCGCCGTAGACCACCATCGACGACGCGAACACCAGCCGGTCGACTCCTGCCTGCCCCATCGCGGCGAGCAGCGCAGCAGTTCCGAGGTCGTTGTGGCCGGCGTACAGTGGGAGGTCGGCGACGCTCGTACCGGCTCCGACCATGGCCGCCTGGTGGCAGACCACGTCGACGCCGCGCAGCAGGTGTACCCAGTCGAGAGCGTCGCGGACGTCGAGCCGGTGCACGTGCGTGTCGTGCTCGACGTTCGCCGGGTGCGCTTGGGGGATACGCGCGTCGACCTCGACGATCTCGTCGCCGCGTGAACGCAGCTGCGCGCAGACGGCTCGGCCGATGAAGCCGCTCGCACCGGTCACCAGGACTTTCACGGCCGGTGTCCGCCTGTCTCGGACAACCGGTGTCCGGGAACCTCGAACGGCAGGTCCATCCCGTCGGCCCAGCTCCCGCAGCCGCAGTCCCCGCGTGGAGGCAGCGCGGCGATGACCTGCCTCAGGAGCGTTTTCAGGCGCTCGATGTTCGCCGCGAAGGCGGCGAACACCTGCTCCTGGCTCACCGCTTCCGCTGCCGACATCCCGGCGTCCATGTCGGTGACCAGCGCGATAGAGGCGTAGCACATCGACATTTCCCGGGCCAGCACCGCCTCCGGGTGTCCGGTCATGTTGATCAACGACCATCCCTGGGCGGCGTAGTGCTGCGACTCGGCCCGCGTGGAGAACCGTGGACCCTCGATGACCACCATCGTGCCTCCCTTCCTGACCGTCGCGTCGGCCGCGGTGAGCGTCTCGGCGAGCCGGCCGCAGTAAGGATCGGCGAACGGCACGTGCGCGGCGCCGGAGTCGACGTAGGACTGAACACGGCGGTGCGTCCGGTCGACCAGCTGGTCAGGGACGACGATGTCTCCGCGACTGACGTCGTCGCGCAGGCCGCCCACGGCACAGGGGGCGAGGACCTGACGGACGCCGAGCGAGCGCAGCGCCCAGATGTTCGCCCGGTAGTTGATCGTGTGCGGAGCGAGCTCGTGCCCCTTCCCGTGGCGTGGCAGGAAGGCAACCAAGCGGTCGGCGACCTTGCCGACCGCTATCCGCCCGGCAGGCTCTCCGTAGGGCGTGTCCACGCGAAACTCTTCGGCGTCGTCGAGAAACGCGTAGAACCCGGATCCGCCGATCACGGCGATCTCCGGCGGCGATGTGTTCGGCATGCACCGAAGTCTTGCACCTCGCTAGATCGCCAGGCTCTCGTCCTCCCCATCGGGTGGTGAACCTGCGGGACTTCGGCGGGCGAACTCCGCCGCCGTTGCGACACCGGCAACCATCGTCGCCGCGAACACGTTGAGCGCGGCGAAGCCCAGGGTCCCGACGATCACGCCGGCAACCGCTCCCGCCGTCGCGGCGACGAGCCCCATGATCAGATCGGCAGCACCCTGGATGTCGGTGCGGGCCCCCGAGGGTGCGGACTCCGAGAGCAGCGTCGAGGCGGCGACCGTGCAGAACGACCAGCCGAGCCCGAGCAGGAACAGTCCCGTCCCGATCTGCCAGGACGCCCCGGCCGGCGACGAACCCGAGAGGAGGAGCGAGACCAGGAGCACGACCGCGCCCGACGTCAGCATCGCCGGACGGCCGAACTTGTCGGTGCCCCATCCGACCAGCGGTGAGAACGCGAACATGCCGAGCACATGGGCACTGATTACGACGCCGATGATTTCTAGGGCGGCGCCGCCGTGAGCCATGTGCAGCGGGCTCATCACCATGACCGAGACCATGACGGCGTGCGCCAGAGCGAGGGCGGCCACACCGGCCGCGACCCCTCGATCTTCGCGGATGACCCTGGTGACCCGGGACCAGTGCGTCCCCGCACGAGCGGTCCCGTTGCCGCTCTCGGATGCCCGGGGGGCCGCCAGCGCTGCCTGCCGGGCGACCAGCAGCGGGTCCGGCCGCAGGAACACGCTGATGACCAGCGCGGCGAGAAGGATGCCGACCATGCCGAACAGGAACGGCCCGGTCAGCCTGGGGAGCCCGAGGTGTGGTGCCAGCGAGCCGGCCACGCCGGTGAGGTTCGGTCCGGCCACGGCGCCGATCGTCGTCGCCCAGACAACCAGGGAGAGAGCACGCGCGCGGTGAGCCGGCTTGGCGAGGTCGGTCGCGGCGTAGCGTGACTGGGCGTTGGCCGCTGTCGTGGAACCGAGCAGGGTGGCACCGACCATCAGGGTCAGGAACGAGTCGATGACCCCGGCGAGCACGCACACCGCCGCCCCGGACGCGCCCAGCAGGTAGCCGAGGCTGAGGCCGGGACGTCGCCCACGACGACCCATCAGACCCGCCAGGAGGAACGACGCGACCGCCGCACCGAGCACCTGGGTGGTCTGTGCCAGCCCGGCGAGCTTCGCCGAGCCGGAGATCTCCTCAGCAAGCAGCGCTGCCACCGCGATCCCGATGGTCAGGCCGAGGCCGCCGAGGCTCTGGGCGGCCACCAGGGTCCAGATCGTGCGCCGTTGTACCTGCGCGACCTCGTGGTCGGGCCAGCGGACTCCACCCAGGACTCCACGGCTGAGTCCGCTCGCTCCTCCACCGACCGAGCCGGCGGCGCGCCGTCCCAGCCCGGCGGCGGACCCGTCCGGGCGGTTCATCGCTCGGAGGCGGGCAGTCCGAGGTTCTCCCAGACGACTCGCCACACCGCCTTCGGGCTCTCGCCCGCTGCCAGTGCCTCCTCGACCGTGCGCCCCTCGAGGTCGGCGATCACGTGCTGGGAGGCCCACGCCCGGGCATAGGACGGCCCCAGCGCCGACTCCATCCGCGTCCAGAACTCCGTGTGCCGCACCACTGCTCCTCTGATGGTCGAGCTTGTCGTGACCGCCCTGCCATCGACGACGACCTAAGTGACACCGCCGCGATCTACAACCACGAGATCGCCACGCATCGCTACCTTCGACCTGGAGCCTCCCACACTGGGCTAATGGCACGAGACGATGCGCGGCACCCAACCGGGTGACCACCTGTCGGTCGCGGCCGACAAGAACGACGACGTCGTGAGCTTGAGCGGTCCCGCCCGCGGTGATCCTCGCCTTCGCGGTTCGGCGACCACGGCACTCGCAACAACCGGTCGCCGCGACCTCCTGTCGTGACCTCAAGGCCAGTTTGCACACGACAACGGGTCGCGGCGACCTCTTGTCGTTACCTCGACGCCTGGCCGCGGCGTCCTGGGCCGCGGCAACTACCACCAATCACGACTTTCGGTCTCTGCGGGCGCCTCGAGAACGGCGGTGGCGCGCTCGAACTCTGCGGACGACGGCAGGTGGTCCGTTGTGGGTCGGTCTTAGTCAGACGTCTACTTGAGCAGCAGGGTGTCCAGGCGCTTCGCGGCGAGCATCAGCCCGCCCAAGCCCATGGCCGTCAGGTAGGCCACCGAGGCCGCGGAGTCCCATGACAGGGCGCCGGTGGTGAGCTCCCGGGTCAGCGCCACCGAGCGGTAGAGCGGGCTCACCTCGACCACCCAGCGCAGTGCACCGTCGAAGGCGGTGACCGGGAAGAACGTCGCCGAGAACAAGAACATGGGGATGATCGCGAGCTGGACGTACTCGAAGTCCTGCCAGGATTTCATGAAGGTGGTCAGTGCCATCCCCGCGCCGGCGAACGCGAACCCGATCAGCAAGGTCGCCGGCAGCGCCAGGAGCGCCCACCACGAATCCACAAGTCCCATAGCCAGCATCACCAGCAGGAAGCCGGCCGAGTAGGCACCCCCGCGCAACAGCGCCCAGACGATCTCCCCCCGGGCCACGTCGATCGAGCGCAGTGGCGTCGCGAGGAGAGCGTCGTACAGCTTCTCGTACTTGAGTTTGAAGAAGATGTTGAACGTCGAGTCCATCACGGCGCCGTTCATGGCCGAGGCGGCGAGCATTCCCGGCGCCACGAAGGCCGCGTAGGCAATCGTGCGTCCGCCGAGCTCGAAGCCGTCGATCAGCTGGCCGACGCCGACGCCGATTGAGAAGAGGTAGAGCACGGGCTCGGCGAAGCCGGTGAGAAAGATGAGCTTGTTCCTGCGGTGCGCGAGGTAGTTGCGATGCACGATGCGCCAGGGAGCCCGGTGGCTGGTCAGCATCGAACCCTCGTGCCTGGTCGCTGCCAGACCGATGAGCGCCATCAGTCGACCAGCCTGTTCGTAAGCCGGCGCACCGTCCACCACCAGCCGCCGGCCGCCAGCACCGCGAGATAGAGCAGATGGACCGCCGCCAGCGACCAGTCGAGCTGTCCCAGGGTAAGCATCCGGGTGAGGTCCACGCCGTGCCACAGCGGGGTCAGCCTGGCCAGCCACTCCAGCGGCGCGGACAGGTTGGCGATCGGGAAGAAGGCGCCGGAGAAGAGGAACAGCGGCACGATCACGACACGGTAGATGACCGCAAAGCCAGCCTCACTCCTCAGCCCCGCGGAGAAGGCGAACAACGGGGTGGCGAAGGCCAGTCCGAGGAGCATCTGCACGAAGAACGCGCCGACCGCACCGAGCAGGCTCTCGTACACCCCGAAGAACGCGAGCACGACCAGAAACACCCCGCACGACGTCGCGACCCGGAACAACACGAACAAGAGCTGGGCCGCGACCACGTCGGCCACCGACAACGGGGTGGCGATCATCCCGTAGTAGGCGCGGTTCCACTTGATCATGCCCATCACGGGCCACATCACCTCACCGGTCGCTGTCTGCATGGCGTGCGCGGCCACCAGCCCGGGTGCGACATAGGCCAGGTACGACGGTGCGCCCTGGAGATCTGCAGAGCCAGCCGCCGTCGAGGAGTCGACGTACCCCCCGAGCAGCACACCCATCGCGCCGACGTAGATCAGCGGCATCACGAACGACGAGACCGCCGAGCCCTTCCATGTCCGCCGATAGACGGTAAGCCAGTAGTCGAACTGCCGGACCACCATTGCCCATCTACTACCGGCGGTCGCGACTGTGGCCGGGGTGGTGGTGCGTGAGCTGCTCATCAGTCCACCAAGGTGCGGCCGGTCAGCCGCAGGAAGACGTCCTCCAGTGTGGAACGGCGGACGAGCACCGCGAGGGGGCTCAGCCCGCGCTCATGCACCTTGACCAGGGTTTCCTCACCATCGTGGGTGTACAGCAGCAGCCTGTCGGGCAGCACCTCGACCCGGTCGGCCAGGTCCTCGACCTTCGGGGCCAGCGCTTCATGCTCCCCCACACCGAACCTGAGCTCGGCTACCTCGCGGGTGGAGTGCTCGCGGATCAGGGTCAGCGGGGAGCCCTCCGCAACGATGAGCCCGCCGTCCATCACCACGAGGCGGTCGCATAGCTGCTCGGCCTCGTCCATGTAGTGAGTGGTCAGCACCAGGGTCACTCCCTGTTGCTTGAGCCGGAACAGCCTGTCCCACAACACGTGCCTTGCCTGTGGGTCGAGTCCGGTCGTGGGCTCGTCGAGCAGCAGGAGGTCCGGCTGGTTGATCAGCGACCGGGCGATCGTCAACCGTCGCTTCATCCCGCCGGAGAGGTCCTCGACCTTGGCCTTCGACTTCTCGGTGAGCTGCATGAACCGCAACAGCTCGTCGGCACGTGCGGACACCTCCGACTTGGGCAGGCCGAAGTAGCGGCCGTAGACCACCAGGTTGTCGCGAATGGTCAGCTCGTTGTCGAGCGTGTCCTCCTGAGGACACACCCCGAGCCGAGCCCGGATCTCGGGGCCGTCCTCGGCGGGAGAGAGACCCAGGATGCTCAGCTCCCCTGACGTCGGCGGGGAGACGGCCGCGATCATCCGCATCGTGGAGGACTTGCCGGCGCCGTTGGGCCCCAGGAACCCGAAGGCCTCGCCTTGCTGCACATCCACGTCGATCCCCCGCACGGCCTCAAAATTCCCGAAACTCTTGCGCAGGCCTCGCGCCCGGATCATCGCCGACTGCTCGTTACCCACCGGGGCAGCCGGGAAGGCGGAGGCGTGCGACACGTCCGCCACCCTAACTTTCTCCGCCCACAGTTTCATCTCGGTTCCGAGGCACCGACGGAGGTGACGGTGGTCGTGCGCGACGGTCACCGTGCGCGGGTGGGGGCACGACGGTGGCAGAGAGGTTGCGGCTGAACCTCCGCACCGATGACTTGCTGTCGGCGGCGTGCGGCAGGATGGAGCGGTGGCAAGGAGGACGGGTACGACGAGCTCGGGTGACGTGTCCGGCATGCCCGATGGGCCACGCACCGAACCCCTGGGCGAGGCGGCCGGCGTTCTTCCCTACTTCAGTGAGCCGACCCGCACCTGGTTCCAAGCCGCGTTCGCGGCGCCCACTCCGGCACAGGTCGGTGCCTGGCGCATGATCTCGGCAGGACACAATGCGCTGGTCGTCGCACCCACCGGCTCAGGCAAGACCCTGTCCGCGTTCTTGTGGTCCCTGGACCGGCTCGCGAACCAGCCACGGCCGGCGGAGAAGCTGAACCGGTGTCGGGTCCTCTATATCTCGCCTTTGAAGGCGCTCGCGGTCGACGTCGAGCGCAACCTCCGCGCGCCGCTGACCGGTATCCGGCACACCGCGGACCGGCTTGGCGCAGAGGTTCCCGACATCACGGTCGGGATCCGCTCCGGCGACACCCCGGCGGTCGAACGACGCCGGCTCGCCAACAGTCCGCCCGACATCTTGATCACCACGCCCGAGTCGCTCTTCCTCCTGCTCACCTCTCAGGCGCGCGAGGCGCTGCACAGCGTCGAGACGGTCATCGTCGACGAGGTCCACGCGGTCGCCGGAACCAAGCGCGGCGCCCACCTCGCTCTCTCCCTCGAGCGTCTCGACGAGCTTCTCGAGCGACCGGCGCAGCGGATCGGTCTCTCGGCCACTGTCCGCCCGGTCGAGGAGGTCGCCCGTTTCCTCGGAGGTGCTCGTCCGGTGGAGGTGGTGGCTCCGGCCTCGGACAAGAAGTGGGACGTCGACGTCGTCGTACCCGTGGAGGACATGACAGAGCTCACGCTGGCCCAGTCGACTGGCCAGTCGAACGGCCACTCGACCGGGCAGTCCACCGGGCAGTCCACCGGGCAGGGAGCCGACGCCGGCATCACTGAGGGCCCCGCTGCGCAGGGCGAGTCGCGCGCCTCGATCTGGCCACACGTCGAGGAACGCGTCGTCGACCTCATCGAGCAGCACCGGTCGACGATCGTCTTTGCGAACTCCCGCCGCCTCGCGGAGAGACTGACCGCCCGGTTCAACGAGATCGCCGCCGACCGTGCCGAAGGAGCCGCCGCGCAGGAAGGCGACCGGCAACGCGCCGAAGCCGCGGGGAGACCCGGGTGGGGTGCCGGGGGGCCGCCGGGCATGGAGAGGCCCGGCAGCCGAGCGGCGGAGGTGCGAGGCTGGTTGCCCGGGGGACCACCGGCACAGAGCCCGGGCCAGAGCGGGACAGCAGTCGGCGCCGCGCCGGTGGTCGCGCGCGCTCACCACGGGTCGGTGTCAAAGGATCAGCGCGCCCTGATCGAGGACGACCTCAAGCGCGGAGTGCTCCCCTGCGTGGTGGCCACGAGCAGCCTCGAGCTCGGCATCGACATGGGGGCGGTCGACCTGGTGGTCCAGATCGAGAGCCCACCCAGCGTCGCCTCTGCGCTGCAGCGGGTCGGCCGCGCCGGCCACCAGGTTGGTGAGGTGTCCCGCGGCGTGCTGTTTCCCAAGCACAGGAGCGACCTCGTGCACACGGCCGTCGCCGTCGAACGCATGCGTTCCGGCCAGATCGAGTCCCTCAAGGTGCCCGCCAACCCGCTCGACGTACTCGCGCAGCAGATAGTGGCCGCCACGTCCGTCGACCAATGGGACGCAGCAGAGCTCTTCGGGGTCGTCCGCCGGTCCGCTCCTTTCACCAGCCTGCCGCGCAGCGCCTTCGACGCGGTTTTGGACCTGCTCTCGGGCCGTTACCCAAGCGACGAGTTCGCCGAACTGCGCCCCCGGGTCGTGTGGGACAGGGTTACGGGCAGCCTCACCGCACGTCCCGGAGCGCAACGGCTGGCCGTCACCAGCGGTGGCACCATCCCCGACCGTGGCCTGTTCGGCGTGTTCCTGGTGGGGGCTCCGTCGGCTAGCGGCTCCACCGCAGGCGCATCCCGGGTCGGTGAGCTCGACGAGGAGATGGTCTACGAGTCCCGGGTCGGCGACGTGTTCGCGCTGGGTGCGACGTCCTGGCGGATCGAGGACATCACCCACGACCGGGTGCTCGTCTCACCAGCCCCCGGGCAGCCCGGGCGGCTTCCGTTCTGGAAGGGTGACCAGATGGGCCGTCCCGCGGAGCTCGGCGCGGCGATCGGTGCGTTCATCCGGGAGATGTCCGCGCTGGGCGTCGACGCGGCCACCGCGCGGGGACGTGCCGCCGGCCTCGACGCCTGGGCCGCGAGCAACCTGGTGGCCTTCCTCGGCGAGCAACGTGAGGCCACCGGGACCCTACCGACCGACCGGACCATTCTCGTGGAGAGGTTCCGCGACGAGCTCGGCGACTGGCGGATCGTGGTGCACTCCCCTTACGGCGCAAAGGTGCACGCCCCCTGGGCGCTGGCGATCGGGGTCCGGCTTCGCGAGCGCTACGGCATCGACGCGCAGGCACTCCCCGGCGACGACGGCATCGTGCTGCGGGTGCCGGAGACCGACCAGGAGCCGCCGGGTGCGGAGATCGTGGCCTTCGAACCGGACGAGATCGAGGACATCGTCACCAGTGAGGTGGGTGGCTCTGCCCTGTTCGCCTCCCGGTTCCGGGAATGCGCGGCCCGGGCGTTGTTGCTCCCCCGGCGTGACCCGGGCCGGCGTTCTCCGCTGTGGCAGCAGCGGCAACGATCTGCCCAGCTTCTCGAGGTGGCGGTGAAGTACCCCTCTTTCCCGATCGTGCTCGAGGCCGTGCGTGAGTGTGTCATGGACGTGTACGACGTGCCGGCGCTGATGCGTCTGATGGGTGAGCTGTCCTCACGCAGCATCTCGATCGTCGACGTCGTCACCTCCGCACCGTCTCCGTTCGCTCGTTCGCTCCTGTTCGGTTACGTTGCCGCGTTCATGTACGAAGGTGACTCACCGATCGCCGAACGCCGTGCCGCTGCCTTGTCGCTCGACCAGGGGCTGCTCACCGAGCTCCTCGGACGCGTGGAGCTGCGAGAGCTGCTGGACCCCGTGGTCCTCGAAACGCTCGAGTCCGAGCTCCAGCGGCTTGCCCCGGACCGACGCGCACGTGACCCTGAGGGAGTCGCGGACCTGTTGCGTCTGCTCGGCCCCCTCTCGAGGGAGGAGGTGCGCCAACGCAGCGTCGAAGGGGCAGAGACCGAGGTGTGGCTGGAGCTGCTGCACGAAGCTCGGCGTGCGGTGATGGTCCGCCCGGCAGGCGTCGAACGCTGGGCGGCGGTCGAGGACGTCGCCCGCCTTCGTGACGGGCTCGGCGTGCCCATCCCTCCCGGAACTCCCGAAGCCTTCACCGAACCTGTCGAGGACCCGCTCGCCGACCTGGTCGCGCGGCATGCGCGCACCCACGGTCCGTTCGCGGTGACGGACGTCGCCGAGCGCTTCGGGCTGGGTGTCGCGGTGGTGCGCCAGACCCTGGTGCGGCTCGGCGCCCAGGGCCGCGTTCTCGAAGGCGAGTTCCGGCCGGCCGGATCCGGCGCCGAGTGGTGTGACGCCGAGGTGCTGCGGCGGCTGCGCCGCCGCTCGCTCGCGGCACTGCGCAAAGAGGTCGAGCCGGTCGAGCCGTCGACCCTCGGGCTCTTTCTGCCGGCTTGGCAGAACGTCGGTGGCAAGCCGGGAAGTCGTCTGCGCGGCGTCGACGGCGTCCTCGCAGCAGTGGACCAGCTAGCCGGCTGCGCGGTCCCGGCCTCGGCGCTGGAGCCGCTGGTTCTTGCCAGCCGCGTCGTCGACTACGCACCCGCGATGCTCGACGAGCTGACGGCTGCCGGCGAGGTCCTCTGGGCCGGTCACGGAACTTTACCCGGCGCCGACGGCTGGGTGTCCCTTCATCTCGCGGAGACCGCGCACCTGACCCTGCCCGACCGCGCGGAGGACACCGCGCCGGCTTTTCCCCGATTGCACGACGCGATCCTGAGTGCACTCTCCGGCGGAGGCGCGTACTTCTTCGGCCAGCTCGCCGAGGCCGTCCGCCGCGATGCGCCCGACGAGCCCTTCGACGATGCACGTATGGTCACCGCACTCTGGGACCTGGTCTGGGCCGGTCGCTTGAGCAATGACACCCTGGCCCCGTTGCGCGCACTGGTTGCCAGCGGCCCGAGCACTCACCGCACCCGACGTGGCGCTCCGCGCGCACGGCTCGCGCAGGGACGCCAGACCAGACCACCCGTCCAATCCTCGAGCGGGTATCCGGGCCGGTCTTCGGGCCGGTCTACGGGTCCGTCTTCGGGCCGGTCTACGGGTCCGTCTTCGAGGGTGGCCGGGCCGGTCGGCGTCCACCCCGGGTCGAGGCGAGGCGGGCCGCCGAGCGCGGCCGGACGCTGGTCGGTGCTTCCCGACCTTGAGGAGGACCCCACTCGACGAGCACATGCCAGCGCCGAGGCGCTGCTCGAACGTCACGGCATCGTCACCCGCGGGGCGGTCACCAGCGAACGGGTGCCCGGTGGTTTCGCCGGTGTCTACAAGGTGCTCAGAGCCTTCGAGGACAGCGGTCGCTGTCGCCGCGGCTACTTCATCGGCTCGCTGGGTGCCGCCCAGTTCGGCATTCCCGGTGCCGTGGACCGGCTGCGCTCGTTCTCAGTCGACGTGGGAGTTGCCCCGGGCGAGAAGAAGCAGGCACTCGCCCTGGCAGCGACCGACCCCGCCAACCCGTACGGCGCCGCGCTCCCGTGGCCCGAACGCAGCACCGAGGACTCGAGCGGATCGGGCCACCGTCCGGGTCGCAAGGCAGGAGCGCTCGTCGTGCTCGTCGATGGTGCGCTGAGCGTCTACGTCGAACGTGGCGGGCGCAGCCTGCTCACCTTCGCCACCGAAGTGGAGACCGTGTATCCCGCAGTCGAGGAGCTCGCTGGCGCCGTACGTCGGGGAGCTCTCGGCAAGCTGATGGTCGAGCGTGCGGACGGTGAGCACATCCTGGGCCGCGGCGCCCGGCCGAGCGGACTTCGACAGGCACTTGAAGGCGCCGGTTTCGTCGTCACGCCGAGGGGGCTGCGGCTGCGTGCCTGAAGGTGACACCGTCTGGCGAACCGCACGGAACCTGGACCGGGCTCTGTCCGGCTCGGTGCTGCTCGAGTCACAGTTCCGCGTCCCGGCGTACGCCACCCTCGACCTCTCCGGCCGGCGGGTCATCGAGACGGTCGCCCGCGGGAAGCACCTGCTGACGAGGTTCGACGGAGGTTCCGGCGGGGGGTCCGGGATCACGGTGCACACACATCTGAAGATGGAAGGCAGCTGGCACCTCAACCGAAGGGGAAGCCGCTGGCGGCGACCGGCGCACCAGGCTCGTGTGGTACTCCGCACCGAGGACTGGACCGGGGTCGGTTTCTCCCTGGGCATCGTGGAGGTCATCGGGACGACTCAGGAGAAGGACGTAGTGGGCCACCTCGGGCCCGACCTGCTCGGTCCGGACTGGGACGCCGACGAGGCCGTCCGACGGCTAGGCGAACGTCCGCAGCGGCCCGTCTCGGAGGCCCTGCTGGACCAGCGGAACCTGGCGGGCGTCGGCAACATGTACCAGTCCGAGCTGTGCTTCCTGCTCGGTCTGAACCCATGGCTCCCGGTCGGTTCGGTTCCCGATCTGCGAAAGCTAGTGACGCGGGCGAAGGCGGTGCTCGAAGCGAACAAGGAACGGACCGCGCAGACGACTACGGGCGACCTCAGGCGCGGCTACCAGCATTGGGTCTACCGGCGCGGCCGTCAGCCTTGTCGCCGGTGCGGAACACCTGTCGACGCACAGACGTCGAAGGAGGACGGTTCCACGCGTGAAGGGACTCGCGATGCGGGCAGGGAGCGGGACACCTACTGGTGTCCGCGCTGCCAGCCGGACCGGCCGCATCGCGATCCCGGGTGACAGCCTCTCCCACGCGCGTTCAGGCAGCCGCGACGACGCCTCCGGTGGGCGACGAGGTCGAAGTGCCGGCGGACCGGATCGTGCTTCGGATGGTCACCGGCTTGAGGGTTGCAGGCGCCGCGAGCGCAGCCTCCTCGGCCGCGACGGCGTCACTGACCTCAGCGATGATCGTGGAGAGCGGAACCTCCAGAGCAGAGCAGATCGAGGCAAGCAGCTCCGAGGACGCTTCCTTCTGGCCCCGCTCGACCTCGGAGATGTAGCCCAGGCTCACCCGGGCGTCGGCTGAGACCTCGCGCAGTGTCCGGCCCTGGCGCATCCGCTGGGTGCGAAGCACCTCACCGAGCAGACGACGGAAAAGCACCATGCCCCTGCTCCTTCCGGTACTCCGCACCAGGCGGTGCGACGGCTGACGTGTGTGCCAACGCTACCCTGCCCAGATCCTTCCCGCCCAGTCGCTCCGTTCAGCCTACCCAGGCACTCCGACGATCCTCGCCATGACCGCCGAGACCGCCTCCAGGCATGTCGTGTCCCGGATCTCGGCGCGGTCTCCGGCCACGAGAAGCTCGGTGGTGGACACGCCCTCCGGGCCCGCGACCCCCAGGTAGACGAGTCCGACCGGTTTACCCTCCTGCTCGCTGGGACCAGCCACGCCCGTCGTACTCACCGCGTAGTCGGAGCCGGTCAGAGACCGGGCGCCGGCTGCCATCTCAGCTGCACACTCGGCCGAGACCACCCCGTGCTCGTCCACGGTCGCCTGCGAGACGCCGAGCACCCTCACCTTCAGGTCCGTGGCATAGGAGACGACGCCACCGAGGTAGGTGTCGCTGGCACCGGGAGCGGCGCTGAGCAGGTCACCCAGCGCACCGCCGGTCACCGACTCGGCGGTCGAGATCATCGCCGAGCGCTTCAGAAGCTCCGCCGCGAGACCGGAGGCCATCACCTGTGGGTCGGGCCGCTCAGGCGTGCCTTGGACGGTCGTCGAGGTCGAATCAGACACCTTCATCCCACGCAGTTAACCCGCGCGCGAGCACGGCAAACCGAATGCGTCCCAGGAAGGGGATAGCGTGCTCCCATGGCGCTTCGTATCGAGGACTATGCGGTGCTCGGCGACTCGGAGACTGCTGCTCTTGTCGGTCGCGACGGGTCGGTCGACTGGCTGTGCCTGCCCCGCTTCGACTCTCCCGCCTGTTTTGCGGCCCTCCTCGGTGACCCGCAGAACGGACGCTGGCTGCTCGGGCCGGATGGAGACCACGAGTCCTCGCGCCGCTACGTCGACCACAGCGCTGTACTGGAGTCGACCTACACCACAGACACCGGCACGGTGCGGGTGATCGACCTCATGCCGGTGGCCGACGAGCGGCACGACATCGTGCGCCGGGTGGTCGGTGTCGAAGGCACGGTGCGGATGCGGCACGAGTGGATCGTCCGGCTGGGCTACGGCAAGGTCCGCCCGTGGGTCACCCGGCACACCGTCCAGGGCCAGGACCTGATCACCGCCATCGCAGGTCCGGACAAGCTGATCCTGCGAGGATCCCGGCTCCCCGAGGCGCGAGACGGCATGCACGTGGACGAGTTCGACGTGCACGCGGGCGAGAGCCTGACCTTCTCGACGACCTGGATCGAGTCGCACCGTGACGTGCCCGAGCTACTTGAGTTCGACGAGCGGATCAAGGAGACCATCGCCTCCTCGCAGAAGTGGGCTCTCCAGTGTTCGCACGGGGGTCCCTACCGCGAGGCGGTGATCCGGTCGTTGGTGACACTGCGGCTGATGACCCACGCAGAGACCGGTGGCATCGTCGCGGCTGCCACCACCTCCCTGCCCGAGGAGTTCGGCGGTGAGCGCAACTGGGACTACCGCTTCTGCTGGCTGCGCGACGCGTCGCTGAGCCTCGAGGCGCTGCTGGCCTGCGGGTACGAGGACGAGGCGAGGCTGTGGCGCAACTGGCTGTTGCGCGCGGTCGCCGGCGACCCGCGCGACCTGCAGATCATGTACACCGTCGACGGCAGCCGCGAGCTGCCCGAACGAGAGCTCGGCCATCTCGCGGGCTACGAGGGTTCGAAACCTGTGCGGGTCGGCAACGGGGCGGTGTGCCAGCGCCAGACCGACGTCCTCGGTGAGGTGATGCTGGCCCTGGAAATGGCGCGCGAGCGCGGGCTCGAGGACAGCGACGACTCGTGGAGACTCCAGTGCAGCCTGGTCGACGATCTCACGAACTACTGGAACGAGCCCGACCACGGGCTGTGGGAGATGCGCGGGCCGCGGCGCCACTTCACCCACTCTCGCGTCATGGTCTGGGTCGCCCTCGACCGGACGATCGCCGGTGTGGAGAAGCACGGGCGTCGAGGACCGGTGGAGAGTTGGCGTGAGCTTCGCGACCTGGTGCGTGCAGAGGTCTTGGACAAGGGCTTCGACGAGGGGCGCAACAGCTTCACCCAGCACTACGACACCACCGCGGTCGACGCGTCGTTGCTCGTGCTGCCTTCGGTCGGGTTCATCGAGGGGGACGACCCGAGGATGCTGGGCACGATCGAGGCGATCGAGCAGGACCTGATGTCCGACGGGCTCCTGCTGCGCTACCGCACCGAGACCGGTGTGGACGGCCTGAGTGGCGCGGAGCACCCGTTCCTGGCGTGCTCGTTCTGGCTGGTCTCGGCCTACGCCATGGCTGGCCGCCACCAGGACGCCGACCGGTTGATGGGCCGACTGCTGTCGCTGCGCAACGACGTGGGCCTGCTGTCCGAGGAGTACGACCCGAACGCCGGGCGGATGGCAGGGAACTTCCCGCAGGCGTTCTCGCACCTCACGCTCGTGGGCGCAGCAGTGGCCTTGGACGAGGCGCGCACGAGGACCCGCCCTCCCGAGGCGGAGTCCGGTTCAGACTGACGCAGCGCTGTGGCGGTTCCGGCGCTGGGCGAAGGCGTCCTTGAAGAAGTCGACCCCGGTCCAGACGGTGGCGACGACGGCAGCAGCCATCACCGCCACGGCGACCCACCACAACGAGTCGGTGACCGCACCCACGTCGCCGCCGACCTCCCGCAGCGGCAGCACCAGCGCGGAGAGAGCGACCGTCTGCAGGACCGTCTTGAGCTTTCCGCCACGGTTGGCGGCGATCACTACATGCCTGGCGACCGAAAGCCGCATGATCGTCACACTCCACTCGCGCACCAGCACGACGACGGTCACCCACCACCACAGGTCACCGATGACCGAGAGACCGATGAAGGCCATACCGGTGATCGCCTTGTCCGCCATGGGGTCGGCGATCTTGCCGAAGTCCGTGACCAGGTTGTGCTTGCGTGCCAGGTCCCCGTCGATCTTGTCGGTGATCATCGCGGCCACGAAGATGCCGAAGGCGACGCAGCGCCACAGGACCGACTCGCCGCCGTCGACGAGCAGGGCCCAACCGAAGAAAGGGACCAGCACGATGCGAAGCGTGGTCAACGCGTTCGCGATGTTCCAGTTGCTGGGGACAGTCGAGCGGTCAGGGGTCGACACGAGATCCACCCTAAGCGGTGCGCGTGCCCGT
>JALZKI010000058.1 GCA_030859325.1 Actinomycetota bacterium | reverse complement strand
CGGTTCGCCATCTTCTCCAAATCCCACCAGGTTCGCCTTGACGTGGACGCCGCGCCGCGCATGACCGGGCGCGACGACTGGCATCCCGGTCGCGAGGCCACGCCCACCCGCTCTGCTGGCGAAGGCGGTGGGCGAGTCGCTGCGGCACCCCCGGGCGGCCGCAGCTACGACGTTGGAGAACACCGGCAGCGTGCTTCGGGTCGCCGGCACAGCCGCACAGAAGGCGGTCGCCGTCGCGAACGTACTCGCGAGCCGACGGTCGGCGCATGGCGGCACCGTCAACGATGTCATCCTCGCCACCATCACCGGCGCCCTCCGTGCCTGGCTGATCACCCGCGGGGAGTCGACGACAGGCAGCCGCCAGGTCAGAGCGATCGTGTCGATGAGCGTGATCGACAACGCCGTTGAACCCAGGTCGCTCGGCAGCGCCGTGACCGGGCACCTGCTCGGGCTTCCCGGGCACGCGTTGGCGATCGGTGTGACGTCGTACGACGGAGGGGTCTACTTCGGTATCAACGCCGACTTCGACGCCCTCCCCGACGTGGACGTGTTCGGCCAGTGTGTGGAGGAGGCACTCGATGAGCTTGTCGAGTCCGCCAGCGAGAACCGCCAGCGTGCGCCGCGCGGCCGCAGATCCGCCTCCTCGAAGTCGAGAAAGAGTCAGGCCACGTGAGCGGCGAGAGCACGATGCGGTCGCGGAGGAGGAGTACGTCGCCATGACGGCTGCCGCACCGGACTGCCTCCCGTGCGGCACGGGTCCGAGCTGGTTGGTGCGCCACCCAGGCGGTCACACACCCGCTCGGGACTTGGGAGTATCACGTCGCGTCTGACACGATCACAGCATGGACGCGATCACCCACGTGCCGGCTCCGGTCAACGAGCCCAACCTCCACTACGCACCCGGAAGCGCGGAACGCGCCGCGCTCGAGATCGAGCTCAAGGTGCAGGAGTCTCAGCAGATCTCCTTCACCGCGGCCATCGGCGGGACAAGGAAGATGGGCGGCGGAGCCGAAATTCCGGTCGTCGCGCCTCACGACCACCAGCACGTTCTTGGAGTGCTGAAGAACGCCACTCAGGCCGACGCCAAGGCGGCGATCACCGCGGCTCAGACGGTGGCCCCGCAATGGCGAGCCATGTCGCTCGACGACCGTGCGTCCGTGCTGCTCAAGGCTGCCGACCTGCTTGCTGGGCCGTGGCGGCAGCGCATCAACGCAGCAACGATGCTCGGTCAGTCCAAAACCGCGTGGCAAGCCGAGATTGACGCCGCCTGCGAGCTCATCGACTTCTGGCGGTTCAACGTGCACTATGCGAAGCAGATCGTCGCCGAGCAGCCGATCGCGAACGCGCGGGGCGTCTGGAACCGCACGGACCACCGTCCGCTGGAGGGATTCGTGTATGCGATCACCCCCTTCAACTTCACCGCGATCGCCGGAAATCTGCCGACCGCTCCAGCGCTCATGGGCAACACGGTCATCTGGAAGCCTTCTCCGACCCAGCAGCTCGCGGCTTCCCTGACGATGGAGCTGCTCGAGGAGGCCGGCCTGCCTCCCGGTGTCATCAACATGCTTCCCGGGGACGGCGTGGACGTCTCGGCCGTGGCTCTGAGGCACCCGGATCTTGCCGGGATCCACTTCACCGGGTCCACCCCGACCTTTCAGCACCTGTGGTCGACGGTGGGGCAGAACATCGCCAGCTACCGCTCCTACCCGCGCATCGTCGGCGAGACCGGCGGCAAGGACTTCATCGTCGCTCATGAGTCGGCCGATCCCGACGTGCTGCGCGTCGCCATGCTGCGGGGGTCCTTCGAGTTCCAGGGCCAGAAGTGCTCGGCCGCGTCACGCGCCTACGTCTCGCGTTCGGTCTGGAAGAGGATGCGAGACTCCTTCGTCGCCGAGGTGGAGGCGATTCCCATGGGCGACGTCACCGACTTCGACAACTTCATGGGAGCGGTCATCGACGACCGCGCGTTCGCCAAGCACAAGAAAGCCATCTCTCGGGCGAAGCGGTCCCAGAGCCTCGAGATCCTCGCCGGCGGGCAGGTCGACGACTCGGGGGGCTACTTCGTGCGACCGACGGTTGTAGAGGGCGGCGACCCCACCGACGCGATGTTCAACACTGAGTACTTCGGCCCCATTCTCGCTGTGCACGTCTTCGACGACCGCGACTTCGACAAGGTCGTCACCCAGATGGAGTCGTTCGCGCCGTACGCCCTGACCGGCGCGATCATCGCCCAGGACCGTCGAGCCGTGGCGGAGGCCAGCGAGATCCTGCGGTTCGCTGCGGGCAACTTCTACGTCAACGACAAACCGACCGGCGCCGTCGTCGGACAGCAGCCGTTCGGCGGGTCGCGCGCGTCGGGCACCAACGACAAGGCGGGAGCACCGTCGAACCTGATGCGCTGGACCTCGCCGCGCTCGATCAAGGAGACCTTTGACCCGCCGAAGGCCTACCGCTACCCGCACATGGGCTGAGCGCCTCCCTGAGGTCGTCCACGCCTACGCCCACGATCCTCTCGAGCTTGCCGCCGACCAGTGGGACGCCCACCCCAAGGTCACCCTTGGACGACCTCGAGCGTGCTGAAGCCGTCGGCCGTCGCAGAGATCCTGCCCTTGAGCCGGCTGCGCTTCCCGGTGACGACCACGTCGAGCGCAGCACGGGTCGCGTCGGCCCAGTCACCAGCAATGCGGCATGTCCTCAGGTGCGGCGTCGTACCACAGCTCATGGTGGAACCTCAGGAGCGTCGTCCCGCGAGCCATTCGGCACCGACGCGTTGCTCGGTGTCCATGCCCGCGACGAACAGCTTCTCGATCAGACTTTCCAGCTTGCCACCTAACAGGGGGATGTTGATCCTGGCCTGACCGGCGAAGGACTCGACGGTGCCGGACTCCTCGGCGGCCAGCGTGATCTTTCCGCTGATGTGGCCGGGTTTGCCGGGGATCTCGACCTTGAGGTCGGCGCTGCGGCGTGCGGTCCAGAGCTCGGACTGGATGACCCGGGTCTGGTCACCGACAACTTTCCTGGCGAACCCGGGCATCCCCTGGGTGCGCTGGAGCATGTCGATCCGAACCGTCGTCTTGTCTCCGTCTAGATCGACGGCCACGTCGTGCGAGACGGTGCGCATGGTCTCGCAGACCCGGTTGCGGAAGGCAGGGTCGGCGAGCATCTCGTAGACCTGGTCGGGTGCAGCGTCGTACCTGAGCTGGTGTCGGATCAACATGGTGTCCATACTGGCGCATCCTGAGACCGCTTCGTCGCCGGACCGCTGGCTAGGCTCGTCGGCGTGAGCGCAGACAATTCGGTCCGGAACGGTTCGGCACACGAGACACCGACACAGTTCGGTGAGCAAGGCGCACGGCTCAGCTACGGCAGCTATCTGCGGCTCGAGCAGCTCCTGGCCGCCCAGCACCTCGAGTCCGACCCTGCAGCCCACGACGAGCTGCTGTTCATCACCATCCACCAGGTCTACGAGCTGTGGTTCAAGCAGATGCTTCACGAGGCAACCGCGGCCCGCGACGCGATGCTCGAGGACTCCGGAGACGACGCAAGCCGACTGTGCTGGGCCCAGCACCTGTTCCAGCGGCTGCATGTCATCGAGCGCGTGCTCGTTCACCAGGTCGACGTGCTGGAGACCATGACACCACAGGACTTCTTGTCGTTCAGGCAGACGCTGGCACCCGCCAGCGGCTTCCAGTCGGTGCAGTTCCGCGAGCTCGAGTTCCTTCCGGAGCCAAGGACCCCACGTTTGTGGACCGGTTCAGAGGTCTGACCGAGGACGAGGCTCGCCGGTTGCATCGTCGGTTGGAGGAGCCGTCGCTGTGGGACGCGTTCATGCACGTGCTCGACCGACGGGGGCTCCCGGTCGGCAGCGACGTGGAGATCGTCGGCTCGGTACGACGGGCGGCCCACGACCGTGCTTCCTACGGTGACGTCTGGGTCCTGGCGGAGTCCCTGCTGCAGCACGACCAACTCGCAGCCGCGTGGCGGGCACGTCACGTCGCGATGGTGGAGCGGATGATCGGGGCGAAAACCGGGACCGGCGGTTCCTCAGGAGCGGCGTACCTCAGGAGCCGACTCCCGCTGCAGTACTTTCCGCTGCTCTGGGACCTGCGGTCGCGGTTGTGAGGCCGACCTCAGCTCTGCACGGAGATGACCACCCGGCGGTTCTTCGCCATGTTGGCCTCGGTGGTGTTCGGAGCGGCCGGGTCGGCCTCGCCCCGGCCGTTGACCGCGTCGATCCGTGACGCCGACACACCGCCCTTGGTGGTCATCCAGTCAGCCACCGCCTCGGCCCGGGCCTCGGACAGGACCAGGCCCGACCGGGTGCTGCCCTGATAGTTGGCCGCGCTTCTTGTAAGGCAGGTACTCCGAGGGCGCGTTGCCCGACGGCACGTAGACCGAGGCCACGTACACCGAAGGGAAGTAGCGCGACGGCGCGTAGAACGTGT
Source organism: Actinomycetota bacterium (assembly GCA_030859325.1). GTDB lineage: Bacteria > Actinomycetota > Actinomycetes > Propionibacteriales > Nocardioidaceae > Nocardioides_C. The sequence goes on along the minus strand of JALZKI010000058.1, from coordinate 13,370 downwards.
CGTCGGAGCCGCCGACCTGCACGAGCTTGGCGTCGAGCGACCTGACCCGGCACACCGGGTCGATCTGCTCGGGGTCGACGACCACTCCCTCTGCCTCCGCCCCGGGAACCGTCTGGGCAGCTGGACGCTGCCGTCCGGGAGGGTCCGCTCGGGACCGTGGCATCGTGGACACGCACGCCGGGGATCTCGAAGCCGGGGACCGTCGCCTCCGCGACCCGCTCGTCGCTTCGACGACAGCGGCGTACGTCTGCGGTTCGACCCTGACCTCGCGCACGACGACCGGCTGCAACCGCTCGATCTCTCGCGCGCTCCCGTCGGCGGCACAGATTTCTTGTTCGCGGCGTTGGTCTGCTCGAGGGTGTTCTCCGGCTGCGGTGCCACCGGCGGGCCGTCGACGGTTCCGGACGGCGCACCGGACGAGGGAGGCGACGGTGGGCTGGACGAGGGAGGCGACGACGGACTGGAAGAGCTCGCCTGTGCCGAGTCCGAGAGCGCGCTTGACGCGTCCGCGGTGTTCTGCTCCGCCGCCTTGGGTGAGGAACAACCCACGAGGAGCGATCCAAGGGCCACAGCGACGACGGAAGCAGGGCGGGGGTGCATGGCGCCTCCCTGGACGGGGGAGTCGTGGGCGTAGTCGGGGATCGGTCACTAGCTTCCGACTGGCTGGACACGATGGTAGTTACCGGCTGCAGGAAGCCGTGCACATCGGTAGTGTCGGCTGAGCGGCACAACAGGGTGCCGTCCGCAGCGACCCAAAGGTTGGATGCCTCGTGCGCACGACGCTGGATGAGACCAAGGACGAGCTCATTTCAAAGGCGGCCGGGTTGGCAAGCCGCAAGGGATCGGCCGGTAGCCCGGCGACGAATGCCGCCCAGCTGCTACAGGCTTACTACCGGCATGTCGCGCCCGAGGACATCGTGCAGCGCAGCGAGGTCGATCTCTACGGCGCCGCGATGAGCCAGTACAAGCTGGCCGCCTCGCGTCCTCAGGGCACAGCCAACATCCGGGTCTCCACCCCTTCCTTCTCCGACCAGGGCTGGGCCGCCGAGGGGCACACCGTGGTCGAGGTAGTAACCGACGACATGCCGTTCCTCGTCGACTCGGTCACCATGTGCCTGAACGAGGGCGCCCGCAACGTGCACACCGTGGTGCACCCTCAGATGCTGGTGCGCCGCGACATGGCCGGCACGCTTTTGGAGCTGTACACCGAGGACAGCGACGACTTCTCCGAACGCGACCTGCCCCACGACGTCTCGCGCGAGTCGTGGATGCACATCGAGATCGACCGTGAGAGTGAGGACGAGGCTTTCGCCGAGATCGAAAGAAGGCTCGGCAAGGTCCTGCGCGACGTACAGGAGGCGGTCGAGGACTGGGAGCGCATGCACGCACAGGCGCGCACGATCGTCCGCGATCTCGAGGAGAACCCGCCGCCGCTGCCGCAGGCGGAGGTGGCGGAAGGCATGGCCCTTCTGAACTGGCTCGCCGACGACCACTTCACCTTCCTGGGCTACCGGGAGTACCGACTCGAAGAGATCGGGGACGACGAGGTCCTGCGCGCTGTTCCGGGCACCGGCTTCGGAATCTTGAGGGCCGACCAGGACATGTCACAGTCCTTCGGAAAGCTGCCCCCGCTGGTGAAGGCCAAAGCGCGCGAGAAGACACTGCTGGTCCTCGCCAAGGCGAACTCCAAGGCCACCGTGCACCGCCCGGTCTACCTCGACTACGTCGGGATCAAGACCTTCGACGACACCGGAGAGGTCACCGGGGAGCGTCGCTTCCTCGGGCTCTTCTCCTCCGCCGCATACACCGAGTCGCTGACCCGCATCCCGGTGATCCGGCTCAAGGCACAGGAGGTGATCGACCGCGCCGGGTTCGATCCCCTCAGCCACAGCGGCAAGGCGTTGATGGACGTCCTGGAAACCTACCCTCGCGATGAGCTGTTCCAGACGCCGGTCGACGAGCTGGTCCCGATCGCCGAGGCCGTGCTGCACACCCGTGAACGACGGCATCTGCGGCTCTTTGTCCGGCGCGACACCTACGGCCGGTACCTGTCCTGCATGGTCTACCTGCCGCGGGACCGCTACACCACCGCCGTGCGGGAGCGGATCTCCTCGATCTTGCGCGACCAGCTCGGTGGGGAGTCGGTGGAGTACACCGCCCGGGTCAGCGAGTCGCTGCTGGCTCGGCTGCACTTCGTCGTCCGCCCGGAGCAAGGGAAGCAGATCGGGAACTTCGACCAGGCCGATCTTGAGCGCCGGCTCGCCGAGGCCGCCCGGTCCTGGCGCGACGACTTCGTGTCCGCGGTGCACAGCGAGTTCGGCGAGGAGAAAGGGGCGCGGCTCGTGCGGACGTACGCCGCCTCGTTCCCGGAGGCCTACAAGGAGGACTATCCCCCCCCAACGGCCGCGGTCGACCTCGGCCGACTGGAAGCCATCGAGGGGAAGGAGGGTATGGCACTCTCGCTCTACGAGCCGGTGGATGCCGAGCAGGGCGAGGCGCGGCTCAAGTTCTTCCGGGTCGGTCCTCCGATGTCGCTGAGCCAGGTGCTCCCCGTATTGTCCACGATGGGCGTGGAGGTGGTCGACGAGCGGCCCTACGCGCTGGACGGTCTGCCGCGTCCGTCGTACATCTACGACTTCGGTCTCCGGTACAGCCGACCGCTACCCGCAAGCGCGAAGAGACTGTTCCAGGACACCGTCACGGCGGTCTGGGACGGGCTGAACGAGAGCGACGGATTCAACGCGCTGGTGCTCGCGGCGGGTCTCACCTGGCGCCAGGCCTCGGTGCTGCGTGCCTACGCGAAGTACATGCGTCAAGGCGGAACCCCGTTCGCCCAGGACTACATCGAGAACGCCCTCAAGGGCAACGTGGACATCACCCGTTACCTGGTGAAGTTGTTCGAGGCTCGCTTCGACCCGGGCAGTGACGGCGACCTGACCGCGGACAGCGAGGACCGGACTGCCAGGACGGGCGAGATCGAGGCTCGGATCGTGCAGTCGCTCGACGACGTGAACAGCCTCGACCAGGACCGGATCCTGCGGTCCTACCTGGCCGTCATCAAGGCCACGCTACGCACCAATTACTTCCAGTCGGCCGATAGCAAGCTGCGCGCCCCCTATCTCTCGCTCAAGCTCGAGCCCAGCCGGATTCCCGACCTTCCCGAGCCGCGGCCGCGCTTCGAGATCTTCCTCTACTCGCCACGGGTGGAGGGCGTGCACCTGCGCTTCGGTGCGGTGGCCCGGGGCGGCCTGCGCTGGTCGGATCGTCGCGACGACTTCCGGACCGAGGTCCTCGGGCTGGTCAAGGCACAGATGGTGAAGAACACCGTGATCGTCCCGGTCGGCGCCAAGGGTGGATTCTTCTGCAAGCAGCTGCCCGACTCCTCCGACCGTGACGCCTGGATGGCCGAGGGTGTCGCCTGTTACAAGACCTTCATCTCCGGCTTGCTCGACATCACCGACAACCTTGTCGGCGGCGAGACGGTTCCTCCTGAGCGCGTCGTACGCCATGACTCCGACGACTCCTACCTCGTCGTCGCTGCGGACAAGGGCACTGCCTCCTTCTCCGACCTCGCGAACGAGGTGTCGAAGAAGTATGACTTCTGGCTCGGTGACGCCTTCGCGTCTGGTGGGTCGGCGGGCTACGACCACAAGGCGATGGGCATCACCGCGCGGGGAGCCTGGGTCTCGGTGCTCCGGCATTTCCGGGAGATGGGCATCGACTGCCAAGACGACGAGTTCACGTGCGTGGGTATCGGAGACATGTCCGGCGACGTGTTCGGCAACGGCATGCTGCTCTCCGAGCAGACTCGGCTCGTGGCCGCTTTCGACCACCGCGACATCTTCCTCGACCCCGACCCTGACCCGGAGACCTCCTACGCCGAGCGCCGACGACTCTTCGAGTCGCCCCGCTCCTCGTGGCATGACTACGACGAGCAGCTGATCTCCTCGGGCGGTGGCGTCTATTCGCGCAGCAAGAAGTCGATCCCGGTCTCGGCAGAGGTCCGCAGCCTCCTCGGGCTCGGCGACGACGTGAGTGCCCTGCCGCCGGCAGACCTCATGCGCGCCATCCTCACTGCCGAGGTCGACCTCCTCTGGAACGGGGGCATCGGCACCTATGTGAAGGCGGAGAGCGAGACCAACGCGGAGGTGGGTGACAAGGCCAACGACCCGATCCGCGTCAACGGGGGTGAGCTGCGGTGCCGGTGTGTCGGTGAGGGCGGCAACCTCGGCCTCACCCAGCGAGGGCGGATCGAGTACGCCGCCAAAGGCGGCCGGATCAACACCGACTTCATCGACAACTCCGCCGGAGTGGACACCTCCGACCACGAGGTCAACATCAAGATCCTGCTCGACAGGGTCGTCGGCGCGGGTGACCTGACCGGTAAGCAGCGCAACGAGCTGCTCGCCTCGATGACCGACGAAGTGGCCGATCTCGTGCTCGTCGACAACTACGAACAGAACCTCGCGCTCGCCAACGCGCAGGCACAGTCCGAGGCGCTGCTGCATGTCCAGGAGGAATGGATCCGGCGGCTTGAACGTCGAGGGTTGCTCAACCGTGAGCTCGAGTTCCTGCCGAGCCGCAAGCAGATGGCCGATCGGATCGAGCGCAAGCAAGGGCTCACCGTGCCGGAGCTTTCGGTACTGCTGGCCTACACCAAGATTGTGCTTGCCGACGAGCTGATCGACACCGACCTGGCCGACGACCCGTTTCTGCGCAACGACCTGTTCGCGTACTTCCCGGCCAAGATGCGTCAGAACTACCGCGAACAGATGCAGACACACCCACTGCGCCGCGAGATCATCGTGACCCAGATCGTGAACGCCCTCGTCAACGGCGCCGGGATCACCTACTTCCACCGGCTGACCAGCGAAACAGGAGCCTCAGCGGCCGAGGTCGCGCGAGCGAACTTCCTGGCGCGTGAGATCTTCGGTTCCCGGACGCTTCTCGACGACGTCGGCGCCTACGACAACGAGCTCGACGCCGCGCTGCAGACCCGGATGCGCATCGAGATCCGGACCTTGGTGGAGCGGGCCTCACGCTGGCTGTTGAACAACCGCCGTCCACCGCTGGACAGCGACTCGATCGTGGAGCACTTCGAGGTCACTGTGCAACAGGTGATGAGCGCCCTGCCGGAGGTGCTCACCGGTCGGGAGTCAGACGCGTTCGAGGAGCGTCGCGACTCCTTGGTGACCGCGGGCGTCCCGGAGGAGATGGCGGTTACGGTCGCGGTTCTGCCACCTGCTTATGCAGTGCTCGGAGTGGTCGACACCGCGCGTCGCGAGAACCTCGACCCGCTGCAGGTCGCCCGCTTGCACTTCACGCTGGGCGAGCGCCTCGGGCTGCCGGCCGTGGTCAGCCAGATCCTTGCGCTTCCCCGCCTCGACCGCTGGCAGACGATGGCCCGTGCTGCGCTTCGTGACGACCTGCACTCTGTGCATGCGCAGCTCACCGCACAGATCCTCACCTCGACGTCGGCCGACCAGCCCGCACCGGTGAGGATCGCTGCATGGGAGGAGAGCGATGAGGCGGTGGTGACCCGTGCGGCCGACACGCTCGAGGAGATCTGCTCCGAGGGCAGCGCGGACCTGGCCAGGCTCTCGGTCGGACTGCGTGTCGTGCGTTCGTTGCTGGCCACGCCCTGAGCGAGTCGGAGGTAGGTGGCGGCCGACGGCAAGGTGGCGCCGGGTGCTGTCACCCGGGACACTCGCGCCATGACTCTCCCGACCCTGTCCGACTTCGAGTCCGCCGTACTCGAGGATCTGGACGAGAAAGCCTTGGTGCACACCCTGACGCAACTCGTCCGGATCCCGAGCGTCGGTGGGAGCGAGGCGGAGAACGAGGTTCAGGATCTCTGCGCGGAGCTCCTTCGGAACTCCGGCCAGGAGGTGGATCGGTGGGAGATCGACATCGACGAGCTGACTGCCGACCCCCGGTTCCCAGGATCCGAGGCAACCCGTGAGCGAGGCCTGGGAGTGGTGGGGGTGACGCCAGGACACGGGATGCCGGCACTGATACTCCAGGGGCATGTCGACGTGGTGCCGCCCGGTGATCCCGAAACCTGGCAGGGTGCCGACCCGTTCTCTGCGGAGATCTACGCTGGTGCTCTGCACGGTCGTGGAGCGTGTGACATGAAGGCCGGAGTCGCGGCCAACCTGGCCGTCGTACACACCTTGCACGCCGCCGGGGTGCAGCTGCAGCGCCCCCTGTCCGTGCACTGTGTGATCGGCGAGGAGGACGGCGGGCTCGGAGCCTTCGCAACGCTGCGTCGGGGGCATCGTGGCGACGTGGCAGTGATCACCGAGCCGACCAGCGGTCGGATCGTGACAGCGACGGCCGGCGCGCTGACCTTCCGGATCGAAGTGTTCGGCCGGTCCGCCCATGGCAGCATGCGGACCGAGGGGATAAGCGCCTTCGAGGCTTTCGTCCCCATCGACCGGGCGCTACGCGCGCTGGAGACCGAGCGCAACATCGACCCCGACCCACTGTTCACGGGCAGCGACCTGCCCTACGCACTGTCCATCGGAAGAATCCAGGCAGGGGAGTGGGCCAGCAACGTGCCCGACAAGCTGGTCGCCGAGGGCCGGTTCGGCGTCCAGCTCGACGAGGACCCACGACGGGCCCGTCTCGCTCTAGAGGAAGCGGTGGCCGAGGTCAGCACACGGGACCCGTGGCTGCGCGAGAACCGTCCGGTCGTGACCTGGCCGGGCGGTCAGTTCGCGAGCGGGAGGATCGACCCGGGCCATCCTCTGGTCGAGGAGGTCCGGACGGCTGTCGTGGACGCCACCGGGCAGTCACGGCCAGGGCTCGGGGCGGAGGTCTACGGCAGCGACCTGCGGTTGTACGTCGGCATCGGCGGTATTCCGACCCTGCACTACGGCCCGGGTGATATCCGCGTCGCCCACGGGCCGCAGGAGCACGTCGACCTCGACGAGCTCGTGCGGGTCACCCGGTCGCTGATCGTCCTGGCGCTGCGCAGGTGCGGCGGAAGCGCCCTGAAGAATTTCAGGTGACAGACAGGGTGCCTTCTGCGGTCCTCACGACGAGGCCGTCGGAGGCTGCGAGCGAGAGGGCCCGTTCGAACCGGTTGGCCTCCCAGTAGCGGGAGCCGACGATCTCGGCGAGGTGCTCGGGGGTTTGCGGACCGGTCTCCTCGAGGGCTCGGACGATCTGGCCCATCTCGTGGAACACCTGTCGGTCACGTCGCCCTCGGTGCTGGCTTTGGGTGGGGCATGGGCATGGTCGTACCTCCTGAGAAGTCTGGTCAGGCTCGGGCTGGCTCGCGCCGGTCGCTCTCCGTGCCGGGTGCGTCGTCTTCCGCGGTGAGCGGCCGGGCGATGTCCTCGAGGGTCTTGCCTTCGGCGTGTACGCCCAAGAAGATCGCCACGACGCCACCCGCGATCATCAGTGCGGCGCCGACGAAGTAACCGGGTGCAATGTCGGTGATGTCCTTGGCGTTCTCGATCAGGCTGCCGAAGTACAGCGGCCCGGCGATGCCGCCGGCCGCCGTGCCCACCGCGTAGAAGAACGCGATGCACAGTGCTCGGGTCTCCATCGGGAAGATCTCGCTCGCGGTGAGGTAGGCAGAGCTCGCTCCGGCGGAGGCGAAGAAGAAGATGACCATGCCCATGGCAGTGAGCGAGAGCGCCGAGAAGGAGCCGAGGTAGAAGCCGGCGATGCCGAGCAGCGATCCAGAAAGGATGTAGGTGCCAGCGATCATCTTCACTCGCCCGACCGTGTCGAACAACGTCGAGAGGATCAGCGCGCCGGCGAAGTTGCTGGCGGCGAACGCCGCGATGAAGTAGCCCGTCTGGGTGACGTCGAGGAAGGTCTCGAGCGTGGGCCCGTAGGTGAAGAAGAACGCGTTGTAGAGGAACGCCTGCCCGATGAACAGCGACAGGCACAGCACCGTGCGCTTGGGGTACAGCGTGAAGACGGTCTTGGCGATCAGCGGAAGACCGATGGTCTTGCGTTGCCGGATCGTGATCGTCTCGCTGACGCTCGGAAGGTCCCTGCCCAGGTCGTCTTGCACCTTCTGCTCGATGTCGCGGACGATCTGGTCACCTTCCTCGTCGCGTCCGTGGATGTAGAGCCACCGCGGGCTCTCGGGCACATACTTGCGGATGAACAGCACGCCGACAGCGAGCACCGCACCGAGGCCGAAGGCGAGCCGCCACCCGAACTCCGGGTCGACCTTGGTCGGGTCGAGCAGCGGGATGGTGAGCAGCGCGCCAGCGCCGGCACCCACCCAGAAGGACCCGTTGATCGCGATGTCGACACGGCCGCGAAACTTCGCGGGGATCAGCTCGTCGATTGCTGAGTTGATCGCGGCGTACTCCCCGCCGATGCCGGCGCCGGTCAGGAAGCGACAGGCGAAGTACCACATCGGGTTCATGGAGAACGCGGTGAGCACGGTGGCGATGGTGTAGACGGCGAGCGTGATCATGAACAACTTCTTGCGCCCGAAGCGATCAGTCAGCTGACCGAAGAAGAGCGCACCGATACAAGCTCCCGCTACGTAGACGGCACCCGCGAGACCGACGTCGAAGGTGGAGAGCCCGAGGCCCGTGCCCTCGGGCTCTAGGGCCGCGGACATGGATCCGACGATGGTGACCTCGAGGCCGTCGAGGATCCAGACTCCACCGAGACCGAGAACGATGAGCCAGTGCCAACGCGCCCACGGCAATCGGTCCATCCGTGCCGGAATATCAGTCGTGATTCGTCCTGTTTCGACCCCGGACATATTGTGCTCCTCGTTGAGTCCAGTAAAACCGAGCCGTTCTACTCGTGATTACTGTGCCGTACGCCACACCTTCTGTCGACTACCGGGAGTGGACACGCCGCGCACCGGGTGGGAGGTGGCGGCTCGACGCGACTTCACGGCCGCCGCGCGACCACCTTGAACGCCACGCCGGTGGAGTCGCTCACGCTGGCGACCCGGCCGAACGGCGTGTCCTCAGGGGGTGCAACGACCACTCCGCCGAGCTCCTCGACTCTCGCCACCGCGGCGTCGGTGTCCTCCACCCTGAAGTAGATGCCCCAGTGGGCGGGAACTCCTTCGGGAAGGAATCCGGCCGCGTCCATGATCCCAGCGAGGGAGTCCTCACCTTCGCCGAGCGTGGTGTACCTGAACTCCCCGGTGTCGCTCATCACGTGTGCGTCCCAGGCGAAGACGTCGCGGTAGAAGTCGACAGTGTCGCCGTAGTCGCGGGTGTGCACCTCGAACCAGTCAGGCGTCCCCACTTCGCCCCGGGTGGCGAACCCCGGGTGACTCAGTGGCTGCCAGGCACCGACCGCTGCTCCTCCTGCATCGACGAAGAAGGCCATGTGGCCCATCTCGCCCACCTGCATGGGTTCGACAAGTACCTGGCCTCCGTGGGACCTCACGGACTCGGTGACAGCCGCGACGTCGTCGGCGGCAAGGTAGACGGACCAGACTTCTGAACCGCCCATCGACTCGTCGGTCTTCATGCAGCCGGCGATCTGCTGCCCGTTCCGGTAGAACAGGATGTAGCCGCCGTACTCGGGCCCAGAGTCCTCTGCGGTCCAGCCGAACAGCTGACCATAGAAGTCCTTCGCCCCTTCGGGGTCGGGAGTGAACAGCTCGATCCAGCTGGGTGCTCCGTGTGCGTGCGGCATGCCGCTCTCCTTCAGCTCGCTTAGGCGCTTGCCTTCTTCGTCGGCTTCTTGGCAGCCGCTTTCTTGGCGGTCCCCTTCTTGCTGGTGCTCTTCTTGCCCGTCGACTCCTTGGCAGCGCCTTTCTCGGACACCTGTTTGGACTCTCCGTCCCCGCTGGAGTCATCGTTGGACGCACTGCGAGATGTCTTCGCGGCGTCGACACTGCGCTGGAGGGCGGCGAGCAGGTCCACCACCTCGCCGCTGGACTCCTTCGCCTCCGGGGCGCGCTTGACCTCGCCACCCTCGAGCTTGGCCTGCACGAGCGCCTCAACCGCGCCGCGGTAGTCGTCCTCGTACTCACTCGCGTCGTAGTCGCCGGCCAGTGTCTCCACGAGCAGCCGTGCCATCTTCAGCTCCTGCGGTTTCGCTGCTCCGTCGGCGGCGTCGAGACCACCGAAGTCGGGCGTGCGGACCTCGTCGGGCCACATCATCGTCTGCATCACGATCACGTCGTCACGCACGCGCAGCACCGCGGTGGTCATCCGGGTGCGCAGCGAGACGGTGACGACCGCCATCCGGTCGGCCTCCTTCAGTGCCTCGCGCAACAGGGCGTAGGGCTTGGCCGCGGCCTTGTCCGGCTCGAGGTAGTAGGACTTCTCCAGCAGCAGCGGGTCGATCTGGTCGGTGGGCACGAACTTCTCGACCGAGATCTCCCGGCTGCTGTTCACAGGCAGCTCGGCCAGGTCGTCGTCGTCGAGGATGACCATCTGACCGTCGTCGGTCTCGTACCCCTTGGCGATGTCGGCATAGGGCACCTCGTCACCGTCGATGCTGCACACCCGCTGGTACTTGATCCGACCGCCGTCCTTGGCATGGACCTGACGGAACGAGACGTCATGGCTCTCGGTGGCGGCGTACAGCTTGACCGGCACACTCACCAGGCCGAACGACACGGCGCCCTTCCAGATGGCACGCATGGGGCAAGCCTCCCTCTAGACGACACAGCCGGGTGACCGGTTTCTACATGGTTCAGGATGTACCCATGCGCCCGATGCTGGCTAGTCGAGGGACCGTCGTGCCGTCGGGCCCGGACTGGGTCCACGAGGTGAAGTGGGACGGCATGCGGGTCCTGGCCGACGTACGGGATCGAAACCTGAAGTTGTGGTCGCGCAACGAGAACGACGTCACGGTCAGCTTTCCCGAGCTGGCCGGGCTCGCGGCTGCCGGCCACGACCTGCTGCTCGACGGCGAGGTTGTCGCACTCTCCGGTGGCGTGCCCACGTTCTCCGCACTTGCGGACCGGATGCACGTGCGCGACGTGAGGAAGGCGCAGACCCTCGCCCGGTCCAACCCGGTGACGTTGATCTTGTTCGACGTGGTCCGGCTCGACGACGAGGACCTGTCGGGCGAGCCGCTGTCGGTACGACGCTTACGGCTGGAGTCGCTCGGGCTCGACGACGTGCATTGGCAGTTGCCGGCGACCTACGACGACGGGCAGATGCTGCTCGACGCGACCAGCCGGCAGGGCCTCGAAGGCGTGGTCAGCAAGAAGCTGAGCTCGCGCTATCACTTCGGACGCCGGTCGAAGGACTGGCTGAAGTTCCCGAACCGGCCACTCGCCTCCTACGTGGTCGGCGGTTGGCGCTACGAGACCGACAGCCGGAGCCGTCTGGGCGCCCTGTTGGTCGGCACCCTGACACCGGCGGGGCTGAGCTACCGGGGAAGGGTGGGTAGCGGCATCGCCGGCCGTGTCGGACCGCAGCTGCGCCAGCTGCTCGAACCCCTGCATGCGGACGTCTCGCCGTTCTGCGACGAGGTGCCCCGGGTTGATGCGCGCGGGACGGTGTGGGTTCGTCCGGAGATGGTGGTCGACCTCCAGGCGCTGGGCGTCACCGACGGCGGTCGACTCCGGCAGCCGAGCTACCAGGGTGTGCGGACCGACCTCGCGCCGCATGACCTCGACCCCGGCGGGCCGGCTCCTGAGCTGGACCCTGGTCTGACCTCTGATCTAGCGGGGGAGTGAGACGGCAGTGGCGCAGCAGGACCAGATAGTCGAGGTGGACGGGCGGCGGCTGAAGATCACCAGCCTGGACAAGGTGATGTACCCGGCAACCGGCACCACCAAGGCCGAGGTGCTCAACTACTACGCCCGGGTGTCCTCGGTCCTGCTGCCACACCTCTCCGACCGCGCGGCGACCCGGATCCGTTGGCCCAACGGCACCGCGGAGAACCAGTTCTTCGAGAAGAACCTGCCCTCGGGCGCTCCGGACTGGCTGAGCTCGGTCACTGTGCCCTCGACCGGCTCGCGCGGTGGTGGAGACACCATCACCTATCCCGTGATCGACGGCCTGGCCGCGTTGACCTACCTCGCCAACCTCGGCTCCCTGGAGCTGCACGTGCATCAGTGGAAGGTCGGTCGGAACAAACAGCCGAAGAACCCCGACAGGCTGGTCGTCGACCTTGATCCCGGCGCCCCGGCCGGGCTGCACGAGTGCTGCCAGGTGGCACTGCTCGTGCGCGACCGGCTCGCGGAGCGGGGGCTGGAGTCGGCGCCGGTGACCAGCGGCAGCAAGGGACTGCATCTGTACGCCGCCCTTCCTGGCAAGTCGAACTGGGAAGAGGTGCGTGACCTTGCCCAGAGGATCGCTCAGGAGCTTTCGCGGGAACGGCCTGACCTGGTGCTGTGGAAGATGACCAAGTCGCTGCGACCCGAGAAAGTGCTCTTGGACTGGAGCCAGAACACCGGGTCGAAGACCACGATCACGCCGTACTCCCTCCGCGGGAAGGACGCACCCTTCGTCGCCGCGCCCCGCACCTGGGAAGAGGTCGAGCAGGGCGCGGGAGCTCCTGACGCGCTGCGCCAGGTCGCCATGGACGAGGCGCTGGAACGGGCCGATGCCCAAGGCGACATCTTCGGTGACGCCCTCTACTCCTGACCCCTGCACCCTCTGTGGTCGGGGCGCAGGTGAACGGGCATAACTCCCGGCGCATGGGAATTTGCCGTGATTGTTCGGCAGTAATGCCCGTTCACCTGCGGCAGCGCTCGGCGAGCCAGCGGGTGGACACCGGCGTGCCCGGCTTGCAGACACGCGAAACCCCGCCGTTCCCGAGACGCGGCGGGGTTCGGTAAAACTTCGGCTTCTGGTCTTCTCCCAGCCGATGCAGATCTGATACTCAGGCGTTGTACCCATGACCGGTGGGCACAACCCAAGTGCCATCGGCGAAGCGAGCCTCGAGCTCGATGTACGGCGGTTATCCACAGGTTCAGGTCGGGAGGTCTGGCCGCTTCGAGCGGGGTGGGCAAGACTCACAGGCGCCCGGCACGACGATTGTTGAACGGTGGGAGACATGAGCCTGACGTACGCCGACTCCCACGACGGGTTGGTCGAGACGCTGGACGCGCAGCTGCGAGACGTGGTGCGCCATGACGGCATCGACCCGCAACGGAACTCCGGCGTGGTACGCCACATTGCCGAACGTCTGGTCGCGGAGCGTGACCAGCGCAGCCTGACCGGCGCGGTGTCACCGGTGGGGGACCATGAGGTCGTCGTGGAGGAGCTCGTGGCGAGGGTGTCCGGGTTCGGACCCCTTCAGCGGTATCTCGACGACCCCACCGTCGAGGAGATCTGGATCAACGACCCCAGCCGAGTCTTCATCGCGCGGTCAGGCAGACATGAGCTCACCAGCACGATCCTCGATGCCGCGCAGGTGCAAGAGCTCGTGGAACGGATGCTGAAGAGCAGTGGCCGTCG
>JALZKI010000053.1 GCA_030859325.1 Actinomycetota bacterium | reverse complement strand
GCGCCCACATGGCCGCCGTACGCGACCCGATCGCTCCGTCCGCGCAGAGGTCCCCCGCCGCGCCGGCGCAGCCGAGCGCGCGCGCGTCCTCGATCCCGTCGAGGCGTCCCCAGTAGCCGACCACCTCGGTCATCGGCTGCCGGTCACGGACTTCCCGGATCACCGCGAAGTCCTCGGCCGGTGACAGATGGGGTGCTCCGAGCTCGTGCACCATGCCGACCCCATGCCGGGCCGCCTGTTCCAACGCATGCGTGATGGCGTCCTCACGGACCGAGGCGGGGGTCAGGCGGACGACCGCCTCACGTGCCAGGTGGTGAGCCTCCCGCGCGACTCTTCCGTCGGCGTCGTACCCGTCGAGCTCCACGATCCGGGGGAAGGCATCCAGGAACGCAGAGGACACGACCGCCGAGTGCACGTCGACACGGGCCAGGTAAGCCGGTCGCGAGCCGACTACACGGTCCACCTCCTCCCGGGTGAACGGACGCTGCTCCGGCCACTGTGTCTCGTCCCACCCGAACCCGAGGACGAGGGGGAACGTCGTGCGACGGGCGTAGTCGGCGAGGTCGCCGAGAGCCTGGCTGCGCGTGGCCGCGACGCTCAAGTCGAGACTCTGCGCGGCCAGTCCGGTCTGGGCGAGGTGGACGTGGGAGTCCACGAACGCCGGTGTGACCAGCCGGCCGTCGAGCTCGAGGATGCGCTCCGCGCCGTCGGCGAAGTGTGTGGAGGCGTCGTCGTCACCGGTCCACACCACCTGCCCGTCGTCGATGCAGATGGCCGTGGCGTGCGGATCTGCGGGGGTGTGCACGTACCCTCCGCGCAGAAGTATCCGGTTCACGCGGCCATTGTCCGCGCTCGAGTGCATCCGGTGGCGGGAGGGCGACTCACAGCCGGCGCTCGAACAGGCCGCGGACCCCTTCGTGTCCGCGCAGCAGGGTCATCGCGTAGTCCGCGTGGCCGGGCAGGTATCCGTTCCCCACCAGCATGGTCACGTCCGCGGCGAGGCCCTCTGCACTGAGTGCGGCGGCACTGAAGGAGGTCGCCATGGAGAAGAAGATCACCGTCCCGCCGTCGGCCGTGGACAGGATCGCGCCGCCCTCACAGCCGGGGACGTCCACGCACACCACGGTCACCTGGGCGGGCCCGCCGGCCGCGATCACCGCCTCGGAGAGGGCAACGGGGTTGCGAGCGTCGGCAAGTGCCACCACATCGGCGATCCCGGCTGCCTCGAGGATCTCGGCCTCTGCCACGTGCGGTACGACGCCGATCGTGCACGCGGCTCCCGCGCTCTTGGCGGCTGCAAGTGACAGGGACCCGGACTTCCCGCCCCCTCCGATCACGGCCACCGTCGGGGCGTCGTACTGCCTGACCACCCGTGCGGTGAGCGCGGGCGCGCCGCACACGTCCATCACCGACAGTGAGAGCTCGGTGGGAAGGTCGTCGGGGATCTTCGCTGCGATCGAGCGGGCGAACAGGATCGCGTACCCGTCGGTGGGAACCTGTTCGCTGAGACCGTCCCAGCGTGCGAGGCCGTCCTCGACGACCAGCGGGGTGAGGGTGAGCGAGACGAGGGTGCTGATCCGGTCCCCGATCGTGAGGCCGAGAGGCGACTGTCCCCCGACCTCCTCCACGGTGCCGACGAGCATTCCACCCGAGCCGGTCTCCGGGTTCTGCATCTTTCCGCGGGCCGCGATGATGTCGCGCACCTCCGCCCGGACCGCGTCACCGTTCCCGTCGTGCTTGTGCTCGAGCTGGCGGAAGGACGCGGCGTCGAGGTTGAGCCGCTCGACCCGAACCCTTACCTCGCCCGGCCAGATCTGCCGACGGGTGTCGAGGCGAACCGCGGCCTGAGGCAGCACACCGGAGGGCTCGAGCACTCGGTGCAGCCCTGTGGGGTCACCTGTGGGGTCACCCGTGTCGGATCCGAACCCGTCGCTGGTCTCGGCCATGGACGATGGCGTCGCCGTCACGGGCCATCCTTTCTGATGTGCGCATCGAAAAC
Source organism: Actinomycetota bacterium (assembly GCA_030859325.1). Classification (GTDB taxonomy): domain Bacteria; phylum Actinomycetota; class Actinomycetes; order Propionibacteriales; family Nocardioidaceae; genus Nocardioides_C. Next base: position 35,643 of record JALZKI010000053.1, on the reverse strand, counting down.
GAAGATCTTCCGGTGAGTCATTTGTCGCGCCGGACGTTCTCCCCTACTCTGACATGTCAAGCATGGGTCACACAATCAGGCACGCGGGTCGACGAACGGCCCCCGAGCAAGGAGTGCAATGAGCATGGAGACCGCAGTCGGTCTGCAGTCCGGGCAGCCGTACCCCTACCGGCGAGTCGAGCTCGTCGAGCCCGACTGGACCCGTCTCCCCGGTTGGAAGGACGTTACGTCCGCGGAGTGGGAGTCGGTCCAGTGGCAACGCGCCCACTGCGTGAAGAACCTCATGCAGCTGCGTGCGCTGCTCGGTGATCTCGTGGATGAGCGGTTCTACGAGGACCTCGAACGCGACCAGCGCGAACGCGCGACAATGTCGATGCTCGTACCACCGCAGATGCTCAACACCATGGCCCCGCGCATGGAACCGTCCGGCCCGGGCTCACTCACCGAGGCGATGTACGGCGACCCGGTACGCCGTTACATGCTGCCCGCCTTCTCCGACCGTCGTACCGACTGGCCTTCCCACCCGCATGCCACCCGGGACTCCCTGCACGAGCACGACATGTGGGTGGCTGAGGGGCTGACCCACCGTTACCCCACCAAGGTGCTCGCCGAGCTGCTGCCCACCTGCCCGCAGTACTGCGGTCACTGCACGCGGATGGACCTCGTGGGCAACTCCACGCCGGTCATCGACAAGCTGAAGTTCTCGCTCAAGCCGGTCGACCGGCTCGACGCGATGATGGCCTACCTACGGGCGACACCGTCGGTTCGCGACGTCGTCGTCTCCGGTGGTGACGTGGCGAACATGCCGTGGGCGCGCCTGGAGGACTTCCTGACGCGGCTGCTGGAGATCGAGAACGTCCGCGACATCCGGCTGGCCACCAAGGCGTTGATGGGTCTCCCCCAGCACTGGCTGCAGGACGACGTCCGCGCGGGCATGACCCGGGTCGCCGGGATCGCCCGCACTCGTGGGGTGTCCATCGCGATCCACACCCACGTCAACCACGCCAACTCGGTGACTCCGATGGTCGCCAGGGCCGCGAGGGCGATGCTGGACACCGGGATCCGGGACGTGCGCAACCAGGGGGTGCTGCTCGACGGGGTCAACGCCGACCCGCACGCACTGCTCGACCTGTGCTTCGCGCTGCTCGACGGCGCGCAGATCATGCCCTACTACTTCTACATGTGCGACATGATCCCGTTCAGCGAGCACTGGCGGGTCTCGGTGGCGGATGCTCAGCGGTTGCAGCACCACATGATGGGCTACCTTCCCGGCTTCGCCACTCCGCGGATCGTGTGCGACGTCCCGTTCGTCGGCAAGAGGTGGGTGCACCAGCTCACGGACTACGACCGCGAACGCGGCATCTCGCGTTGGACGAAGAACTACCGGACGTCGATCGAGACAAACGATCTCGAGGCGATGACCCGCACCTATGACTACTTCGACCCCATCCACACCCTGCCCGAAGCCGGTCAGGCGTGGTGGCGCGAGCACGCCGGCGATGCGCTCGCCGAGTCCGAGCAGAAGGCGACCGCGTTGGCCGCCGCTTCCCGCCAGACGGCCGAGCAGCAGAAGCTTCTTCCCATCTCCTGACCACATTCCGCGCCCTATCGGAATCTGGCGCGCTTGGAAGGGAAACCAGGCACGGGTCAACGGGTGGTGAGGGTGTCGACGAGGCGGGTCACCGAGCCGCCCAGGCCCCACCGTCCGGCGAGCTGAAAGAGCGCGTCCGGGTCCTTCGGAATCCGCGGTAGGCGAAGGTCCGGTGACCCGAGGTCGATGTCGCAGCACACGTGTACGACGGTCGGGGCGACCGCGAGATAGTCGGCGGCATCCTTGATCCTGCGACGGGGACCGGGAGCAAGGTCCGAGTCGGGATCCAGTGCTGCTGCGACGATCCCGTCGAGGTCACCGAAACGGCCGAGCAGCGTCGCGGCTGTCTTCTCGCCGATTCCCGCGACACCGGGCAGACCGTCGGAGGTGTCACCACGAAGGCCCGCGAAGTCGGCGTACTGACGCGCGTCGACGCCGTACTTTTCCCGGACCACCGAGTTCGTCATCTGCTCGTGCTTGCCGACCCCACGCGCGGTGTAGAGAATCCGGACAGCGGCGGAGTCGTCGATGAGCTGGAAGAGGTCCCTGTCCCCCGTCACCACATCGACCGGCATACCCGCGCCGGTCGCCAGGGTGCCGATCACGTCGTCGGCCTCGAAGCCGTCCGCGCCGACGATGGCGATGCCGAACGCGTGCAGCACGTCGATGATCACCGGGATCTGCGCCTCGAGGGGATCGGGCACGACCTCGATGTCGGGGGTGTCGGGGACTACCTGTTCGACGCGGTGCGCCTTGTACGACGGAATCAGGTCGACTCGCCACTGGGGCCGCCAGTCGTTGTCCCAGCAACAGGCCAGGTGGGTCGGGCGGTAGTCGCCGACGAGACGGGTGATGAAGTCGAGCAGGCCGCGGACCGCGTTGACCGGAGTGCCGTCCGGAGCCCTCACCGAGTCGGGCACTCCGAAGAACGCGCGAAAGTACAAGGAGGCGGTGTCGAGCAGCATCAGCCTTTGTGGCCGTGACGTCATAGGCAGAAGGGTGTCACAGAGCTCACCACCGGACAGGTGACCGTCCGTCCGCGGCCCGGTCTATGACACGGGGATCCTGCGCTGTCGCGCGCGCTTGCCCCGCTCCTCCGTCTGCTTGCGCCACCCGTAGCGGGTCATCCCCGGGGGTTTGTAGAGGTTCAGCGCCTGAATTCCCAGCAACACCAGCAGGGCCAGGCTGGCATGGAACAAGTCGCCACCCAGATCAGGAGGGTCGGGCCCTGTGGCCTCACGCGCTCGGTCTGCCAAGGCGCTCACGCTAGGCATGTGCAAGAGCAGGATGACGTTGGCGAGGGTCGTAAGCACCAACGCGAACAAGACCCAGTAGTAGCGAAACAGACCCCACCTGGTGCCGAGCGCCATGACGAGTCCCGTGACCAGTGAGATGAGGGCCATCGGGACGATGACGTACCAGCCGGTCAGCTCCATCGCGATCCACGCCCCGCGGACGGTCTCTGGCTCCTGGCTGTTCGCAGCGGCGAGACCCAGGGCCAGGTACGCAACGACGGCGCCGATCCATCCGACCGACGACGTGAGATGCACTGCCAGCGCGCACTTGCGGACGCTCGGCGGCATGATCATCGCTGGACTCTCCCGATGAGCCCAGCGCCGTCGAGTGCTTCGTCCGCGGATGCTTCCGGCTGGGTCTTCTGCTCGCCTTGATGGTCCTGGGACGCGTGGCGACCCGGCCCATGGTCTCCACTGCTCAGGAGGGTGAGTGCGACCAGCACCAGGATAGCGATCCCGGCGATGACCCCTGATGCCTTGACCCACCGCGGCATACCCGGGGGTGCTCCGTCTTCGGTGTCGTTGCCGGTATCGGGCTTGCGTGGCGGCACGGCTTCTTCCTGTTCCTGGCTGGCGTGTGCGACATCCGTTCTCTCATTTTACTGTACAAAACGTCTTGTCAAATGCATAGTGTCTCGGCACACATCGTTCTGTAATGTCGTGGCATGCCAAGGCTATGGAACGAAACGATCGAGGCGCACCGCCGCGATGTGCGCGAGGCGATCTTGGACACCACTTGGGCACTGGTGAGCGAGCACGGTCTGCTGTCGGTGACGATGTCGAGGATCGCTGAAGAGACCGGAATCGGCCGTGCGACGTTGTACAAGTACTTTCCCGGCGTAGAAGCGATCCTGTACGCGCACCACGAACGTCACGTCACTAGCCACCTCGAGCATCTGGCCCAGCTCCGAGACCAGGAGGGGGACGCCATCAACCGGCTCGAAGCCGTGCTCCAGGCCTATGCGCGGATGTGCCATCACCGCGCGCGTCACGGCACCGAGGAGCTGGGGGCACTCCTCCACCGGGGCGAGCATGTCGCCGACGCGCAGCAGCAGCTCGTCAGCCTGTTCCGAGACCTGTTGGCCAGGGTCGCAGCCACGGGCGACGTCCGTGACGACGTCGCGCCTGACGAACTCGCGAGCTTCTGTTTGCATGCCCTCTCCGCAGCCAGCAACCTGCCCTCCGAAGCGGGCATCGGCCGACTCGTCGCACTCACGCTCAGGGCACTACGACCCGTGAGCTGACCGGTTCCGATTGAGTTCCCCAGACATCATTGTCCGCGCGGCTCGTGTCCTTGCACGGCACCTGAACCGCCAGTCTTGAGCCGTCTTGCTGGTCCTGGGCCGGGATTGCCTAGAGCGAATCGAACCGGCTGCCCCTACCGCTAGTGTCTTCCCCGTGGAACAGCTCGACCAACACATCCTTACCCTTCTCGCCGCCGACGGCCGGATGTCTTTCACCGACCTTGGCAAGGTGACCGGACTCTCCACGTCTGCGGTCCACCAGCGCGTCAAGCGGCTCGAGACCCGCGGCCTGATCAAGGGGTACGGCGCCACGGTCGACTACGACCAGGCTGGCCTCCCGCTGACCGCGTTCATCTCGATCCGGCCGATCGACCCTTCGCAACCCGATGACTCACCCGAACGGCTCAGAGAGATCCCCGAGATCGAGAGCTGCTGGTCGGTCGCCGGGGAAGAGTCCTACATCCTGAAGACGCGGGTGGCCACGCCGGTCGACCTCGAGGACCTGCTCGCGCGCATCCGGGCGGCGGCGAACGTGTCCACGCGCACGACGATCGTGCTGTCTACGCCGTACGAGAACCGCTGGGTCAGCGACTAACCGGAGACCGAGGAGTAGGCAACCACACCACGGCGCAGGGCGGTCGACGTACGCCTAGCCGTCTTCCGGAGCTCGGTGTCGCCCGCGGCGTCGGCCACCTGGTCGGTCAGGTCGAGCAGCTGCTTGACCCAGCGCACGAAGTCGCCCGCCGCGAGGTCCGTCTCGGTAAGCACCTGATCGAGCGCGGCACCGCCGCACCAGCGGTACGCCGCCCACGCGAAGCCGAGATCCGGCTCCCGCAGGAAGTCGAGGTGGTTCTCGCGCTCCAAGCCGTCGAGGTCCGCCCACAACGAGACCATGTCCGCCAGCGACCCCCTCACGCGCCCGCCGGGTAGCCGAGGGCTCGTCGCGTCGTCGGCTCGACGCGCCTCGAAGACGAGTGCGGACAGCGCCGCTGCGAGCTCGGCAGGCGACAGGTCGTCCCACAGCCCGTTTCGCAAAGACTCCGCGGCCACCAGATCCATGTCGGTGTAGATGCGCATCAACCGCTCCCCGGTCGCGGTAACCTCGTCGTTCTCGAGGTAGCCGAGCGAGGTCAGGACGTCACAAACCCGGTCGAACTGGCGCGCGATGGTGTTCGTCCGTTGCTCGATCCGCCGCTGGAGCGTTCCGGTGTCGCGGTGGAGCTTTGAGTACCGCTCGGCCCATCGGGCGTGGTCCTCCCGATCCGCGCAACCGTGGCACGGGTGTGCACGCAGCTGCGCCCTGAGCCGCCTGATCTCCCGCTCTCCCGTCGACTCCGCTCGCGCACGGGCGTGCACCGGCCCACGACCCTTGCTCGACCGCGGTGGTGGAGGAGGACCCGAGGCCTTGGCACGCAGGCTGGAGGAGAGGTCCCGACGCGACTGCGGGTTGCGGGCGTTGAAGTTGCGTGGGATGCGCAGTCGCGTGACCGTCTCCACCGGCGTCGGGAAGTCGACCATCGACAGCCGGCGCGCGTGCCGGTCGGCGGTGACGACGTAGGGCCGAGGGCCGTCGCGATCCGAGCGCATCCCGGCGTCGATCACCACCGCCATCCCCGAGTAGCGGCCCGCGGGCACTTCGATCACGTCACCGGGCCGGAGCGCCTCGAGCGAGGCGACCACCTCCTCGCGCCGGTCCGCACGACGTGCCTTTGCCATCGACGCCTCCACATCGCCGAGCTGACGGCGCAGGCCGGAGTACTCCAGAAAGTCTCCCAGATGACACTGTGCGGCCCGGGCGTAGCCCGACAGCGCCTCCTCGCTCTTGCGCAGCTGGCGCGCCAGCCCGACCACGGCCTTGTCGGCCTGGAACTGGGCAAACGAGGACTCCAGCAGCTCGCGCGCTGTGGCTCGGCCGACCTGCTTCACCAGGTTCACCGCCATGTTGTACGACGGACGGAACGACGACTTGAGCGGGTAGGTGCGTGTCGATGCGAGACCGGCCACGGACCTGGGGTCCAGGCCCGGCCGCCATAGCACGACACCGTGACCCTCGACGTCGATGCCGCGGCGCCCGGCCCTACCGGTCAGCTGGGTGTACTCCCCCGGCGTGACGTCCGCATGGGTCTCGCCGTTCCACTTCGACAACTTCTCGATCACTACCGAACGGGCCGGCATGTTGATCCCGAGGGCAAGTGTCTCCGTCGCGAACACGACGCGGCACAGGCCGCGCGCGAACAGGTCCTCCACGCACTCTTTGAACTTCGGAAGCATGCCGGCGTGGTGGGCGGCGATGCCGCGGGTCAGCCCCTCGAGGAAGTCGTGGTAGCCGAGGACGTGCAGGTCCTCGTCTGGGATGTTCGCGCATCGCGCCTCGACGAAGCTGCGGATCTCCTCCCGTTCTTCGACCGAGGTCAGCTTCAGGTTGGCGTTGAGACATTGGGTCACCGCCGCGTCGCAGCCGATCCGGCTGAACACGAACATGATCGCGGGCAACAGCCCCTCCGAGTCGAGGCGGTCCACGACCTCGAAGCGTGAGGGCAACGAAGGCCCTCGTGGCCCGGACTGGCCGTGCGCGCCGGCACGACCTCGCGGTGCCCCCCGTTTGCCCCGACGGTCCGAGGTACGCCCGGATCGCCAGTCGTCGCGCGCGACCCGCAGCAGGTCGGGGTTGACCTGTGCGTCCGGTGAGGTGAAGCCTTCCTCGTCCGAGAACAGGTCGTACATACGCCGACCCACCATGACGTGCTGGTAGAGCGGCACCGGCCGACGTTCCTCCACGATGGTCGTGGTGGCACCACGGACTGTGGACAGCCACTCACCGAACTCCTCGGCGTTGGAGACGGTCGCGGACAGCGAGACCAGCGCCACGGAGTCTGGGAGATGGATGATCACCTCCTCCCACACCGCGCCACGGAACCGGTCGGCCAGGTAGTGCACCTCGTCCATCACGACATAGCCCAGGCCACCGAGCGTCCGCGACCCCGCATACAGCATGTTGCGCAGCACCTCGGTTGTCATGACCACGATCGGCGCCTCGCCGTTGATCGTGTTGTCGCCGGTGAGCAGGCCGACGTTCTCGGCGCCGTACCTGCGGGTGAGGTCGTTGAACTTCTGGTTCGAGAGCGCCTTGATCGGCGTGGTGTAGAAGCACTTGCGGCCCTGCTCCAGCGCCAGGTGTACGGCGAACTCGCCGACCAGTGTCTTCCCCGAGCCGGTCGGTGCCGCGACCAGGACGCCATTGCCGGACTCGAGCTCGCGGCACGCCCGCACCTGGAAGTCGTCGAGAGTGAAATCGTAGAGCCCGGCGAACTCAGCGAATGCGGGCGAGGCCTTGTCACGCTGGAACTTCGCGTACTTCTCCGATGGAGATGTCATCTGGTCATCTCCTCCTCAGCGGAGTCAACACCCGTAACGCGTTCGGGACCACGTCAACGGTCATGGGCAACGAGCCTAGGCGCTCGCCGTCGGCATAGGCGACGATGCCCGGCGCAGCCACGGTGACGCTACGCACACGGTGGTGCTCGTACTGCGGATGCTGCACGTGGGCGCCGGTGTAGAGCCTCGGATAGGTCTTCAGCAGCTCGATCTTGCTCATCGGCTTGATAATCACCACGTCGAGCAGGCCGTCGTCGATCTCCGCGCCATGGGTGATGCGCAACCCACCGCCGAACGACGGCCCGTTGCCGACTGCGACGAGCATCGCCTCGAGCCGCCGGACCTCCCCGTCCAGCTTGAGGGTGTAGGGCAGCGGCTCGAAGACGCGCAGCTCGGCCACGGTCGCGAGGTGATAGCGCCACTGTCCCTTGGGCCACCGCAGGGAGTTGGCGCGCTCATTGACCTTGGAGCCGAAGCCGGAGGCGAGCACCGTGACGAAGTGAGCCGCGCCCACCCGTGCCACGTCGATCATGCGCATCCGTGACCCGACGACCACGTCCGCCGCGGCGCGTGGGTCCCGCCGGGGAAGATCGAGACAGCGGGCGACGTCGTTGCCGGTGCCCGCGGGGATGATGCCGAGGTGGGTGGCGGTGTTCACCAGTGCCTGTACAGCAAGGTGCACCATCCCGTCACCTCCGCACACCACGAGGCTCTGCACACCGTCGGCGACGCACTGCCGCGCGATGTCGAGCGCCTCGTCGCCGTCCCGCCCGGACAGGTGCCGCACCGCGAACCCGGCTTCGACGAGACGGGGCAACGCGACGGCCGCCGACCGGAGCCCCTTGCCCTTGCCCGCGGACGGGTTGGTCAGGAGCACCATTTCTCTGGCCACGCGCGAACACTACGCGCCGGGACTCCTCCCACGATCGAGGCGCCCGTCTCCATCTGGCAAGAACGTGTGGGCCGAATGGTGCCGTTCTCCCATGGGGAGTGGCTGGCGCGAGACGTCCCGGACGCGCGGGCACACTGCTCGACGGACGGCGAGGGGCATCTCTCGATCATGGGCGACCCGGGAAGATCCTCGACGACCTGCTTGACCGAGCGGGGATGGCCTGAAGGAGGGACGGAACCTCAGAGCTGGAGCGCGGCGACGAACTGTTCCGGCGACACGCCAACCGCCTTCGCGAGTCGGGAGAGCGTCTCCAGGACCAGGTCCGCGGTGAAGCCCGAGCCCGGCACGGCCAGCGTCAGGCGCCCGTCATACTCGACGAGCAGCACCTGTGCATGGGTCCAGGCCTGGTGCGCTGCCCGTCGCCACCGGTCCTCGAGCACCGGTCCCGGATAGGCCAGGTCGGCTGCGAGGAGGTCACATGCGATCGAGTCGTCGGAGGAGCGCTCGTGCTCGCCGGTGGCCCCGGTCAGCGCTCCGGTCACCAGATGCGCTCCGCGCACGCTCGATCGGGCCGTCCAGACGACCGGTGCGCTGCCCAGCCAGTCGGGGAGGTCGAAAGGGTCGACCGAGGTGACCACGTGGGAAGAGGTCACTCAGTCATCGTCCGGGTCGAGGCTCGAGGATCGGTAGTCGCCGTGCTCGCGCTCATGGTCCAGTGGCGAAGCCTCGTCGTCGTCCAGTCCGGTGAGATCACCGGCCCGTTTGGCGCGACGCCGGTCGACGGTCCGGGCGACCACCTCGGAGATCAGGAACAGCAGTGTCATCGGCACCGCGAGCATGACCATCGAGAAGGGGTCGGTGGACGGGGTCGCGACGGCGGCGAACACGAAGGTCCCCAGCACGATCCAGGGCCGGTAGGCGCCCAGCGTCTTGCCGGACAGCACGCCTGCAAGGTTCAGGAGTACCACGAAAAGCGGGATCTCGAACGCGACACCGAAGACCAGCATCATCCGGGTGAGGAACCGGAAGTAGTCCCCGAACTCGACGAGGCTCTGCAGCGTCCCGGGTGTGAAGCCGATCAGCACCTCGATGCCCTTGGGCAGGACGTAGTAAGCAGTGGCCACACCGGCGAGGAACAGTGGGCCGGCCACGACCGCGAAGAGCTTCGTCCATCGTCTCTCGCTGGCGTGCATCCCCGGAACGATGAACGCCCAGACCTGGTAGAGCCAGACCGGACTGAGCACGACGACGGCGGTAAGGGCACAGATCTTCAGTCGAAGCAGGAGCGGGTTCCCGATTCCGCCGATGACACCCTTTGAGTTCACGCCTTCGGTCTTGAGGATCGTCGCCGCGCGCTCGTAGGGTGAGTACAGCAAGTTGAACAGGAAGTCGTAGAAGAACCAGGCGACGGTGATTCCGACGACCAGCAGCAACGCGACTTTCAGCAGCCGCGCACGCAGCTCCCGGAAGTGGTCCGCGAGGGCCATCCGGCCGTCGTCGCCGATCGGCTGACGGGGTTTGCTGCTCAGCAGCCCGAGAACTCCGGCGAAGGACACGTCAGGTAGAGGAGGCGGCTAGGGCTGGTCAGCGATCGGTCTCGGGCCGACGCTGCTCGACAGGGTTCTCCACCGGGAAGGTCGCCGACGCGGTCCGCTGCGCCTCGATCTGCTTCTGCGCCTCGGTCTTCTGCGCCTCGTCCACGTCGTCGTCGTCCATCAGGCCCTTGGTCTCGGACTTGAAGATGCGCAAGGCGCGGCCACTGCCCCGGGCGAGCTCGGGAAGCTTCTTGGCGCCGAACAGCAGCACGAGCACGAGCAGGATCAGCAGGATCTCGGGCGCGCCGATCCCTGAAAGGAACATTGGGTTGACTACATCGGCGCTCATGTTGTCCTCTTCACGTTGCACATCGGCTTATGCCCGGGCAATTTCCTACAGCCGTGCTCCACCCTACGCGGTAGCATCCGGCCTCACACATAGTTCGCCAAGGCCTCGGCTGCGGTTCGTCGTACCTCCTCGGAGAGCCGGGCCGGATCCTCGATCTCAGCCGCACCGCCGATCCGGAGCATCAGCCGGGTTAGCCACGCGGGGTCGCCCGCCCGCATGGTGACCCGCAGAGCGCCGCCCTCGAGCTCTTCGGAGCTCTCGACCGGGTAGTACTCAGCCACCCACCGCGCCCGCGGCTGCAGGCGCAGGGTCACCAGCGTGTCCTCGGGCGAGGCCTGGAACAGGCCTGCTGACAGGTCCCGAGGGGGTACGTCGGAATGGTCGGTGACGGCTTCATCGAGAACCTCCGCCTCCGAGATCCGGTCCAGCCGGAACAAGCGAGGACCCTCGGCGCTGCGACACCACGCCTCGAGATAGGTGTTCCCCTCGGCCGCGACGACGCGGAGCGGGTCGACGGTGCGCTCCGTCGCCTGGTCGCGCGCCGGCACGTAGTAGCCCAGCCGCACCTGGCGACCCGTCGTCACCGCGTCCTCGAGCCTTGCCCGAAGCCGGCTTGTCTCCGGAGTCGGCGCGTCGACGTGGATGTTCACCTGCGCGGCCAGTGACGCACCGTCACCGGCCGCAGCCTCGAGCTTGCGGAGGGCACGGTCCACGGTGGGCCGGACCGCTTCGTCGCTGGCCTCGCGGAGCGCACGCAGCGCGACGATCAGGGCGGCAGCCTCCGTGCTGCCCAGACGAAGCGGCCGGGTCAGGTAGTCGGCATTGGAGACCCGGATGACCCCCTCGCCGTCGAGGGCATCCATGTCGACGTCGATCAGGTCCCCCATGCCGAGACCGGGAAGGCCACAGAACCAGAGCACGTTGAGGTCTTTGACGATCTGTTCCCGACGTACACCGAAGTCGGCGGCTGCTTGCTCGACCGAGACCTCCTCCCGGCTCTGTATGTAGGGCACCAGGGCGAGCAGCCGGCCGACCTGGTCACGCGCGCCGCTCACCGGGTATGCCCTGCCGTCGCTACCTCGCGAAGGCGTGCCATCACGTCGGACCGCAGCTCCTCGGGGAGCTCCACGACCACGTCGGATCCATAGCCGAGCACCTCGTCCGCCATGGCATCCGGGCGGCCGTAGGAGACCTCGAGCCGGTCCCAGCTCTGGTGACCGCCAGCCGGCAGCGCGCGGGCTTGCCTCCGGAGGCCGAGCGCGGCACCGGGTCGGACGAGCAGTCTGGCGTGTTGCTCAGCCGAGGGTGGAGCCAGGCTCACTGTGAGCTCCCGAATGTCGGTGCCTTCGGGCGCCACGAAGGAGCCGGCCTTGCCCTCGCTGACGACCCCGCCCTGAACGCGGGAGAGTCGGAACAGCCGTGGTGCCTCCCGGTCGGTGTCGTGCCCGACGGCATACCACCGGCCACGGTAGGACACCACGCCCCACGGCTGGAGGTGCCGGAGCGTGACCTGCGCCGCGCCCGAGCTGCGGTAGCTGAACGCGACGGGCGTGCGGGCCTGGATCGCGGACCAGAAGGCCTCGAATGTCGGCTCCTCCACGGCGAGCTGCGGTTGCGCCACGTTCAACGCAGCACGGTCGACGGTGACTCCTGCTGCCTTCAGCTTGACCAGTGCGTCCGAGGTGGCCGAGGCGAGGCCGGCGTGCTGCCACACCCGGGCCGCGAGGCCGAGCACCGCCGCCTCATCGGGCCCGAGGTCGATCTGGGGCAGCTCGAAGGCCGACCGTTCGATGCGATACCCGGGATCGCCCTCGAAGGCCTTGTCCAGATGGCCCACCTCGATCGGGATGCCGAGCGAGCGCAGCTCTTCCTTGTCCCGCTCGAACATCTTCTCGAAGGCGTCGTCGCCCGCGTCACGGTACTGCTCGACGACGCTGCGAATGCGCTCCTTGGTGACGTAGCTGCGCGAGACCAGCAATGTGATCAGCAGGTTGAGCAACCGCTCGCTCTTTCGTGCCGCCACTGACAGCCCCTTCTCCGAACTCCGTCCGGGCGAACCTACCTCAGGCGGGCGCGTCCACGCCCAGGATGTCGACCACGAACGCCAGCGTGGCGTCGCCGGGGATCTTGGGTGGGCTCCCGTCCTCCCCGTAGCCGAGCTCCGGCGGCACGATGATCAGCACCCGGCTTCCCTCCTTGAGACCGACCAGGCCGTCGTCCCATCCCTGGATGAGCCCGCCGATGCCGAGCGGAAAGGTGACCGGCTGCTTGGAGAACGACTCGTCGAAGACAGTCCCGGTGCCGTAGACCTGACCGAAGTAGTCGAAGGTCACCAGGCTGTCGTCGCGTGCCACGGGACCCCCGCCTTCGGTCAGCGGAATCACCTGTAGCTCTTCGGGTGCCTTCTCGGGCGCTTCCGAGAAGTCGATTCCGGTGACGTCGCCCCCCTGCTCGACGACCTGCGGCGTGTCCGCAGGCGGTTCGGCGACCGGCTTTCCCTCGGGCGAGTCGAGCACGTCGGTCGGCTCGACTGAGACCACGTCCACGACGAAGAGCACAGGGTCCTTGGGGCCGATCTCGAGCTCCGGGTTACCCGCGGCGCCGTACGCATCTTCGGGAACCGCCGCGACTGCGATCCGGCTGCCGACCGGTTTGCCGACGATCGCGTCGAGCACTCCCGGCCACAGCTGGCCGTCGCTGACCTGTTGGACGGGGAAGGGCCTCCCCTGGTCGTAGGTGGCGACAGCCTTCTTCCCCGTGGTGCCGTTGATCAGGGACAGGTTCAGCAACGCCTGCTCGTTCTTGACCACAGGGTTGCCATCGCCCACCTCGATCACCTGGGTCTGGGTATCCTCGATCTTCAGCGGGCCCGAGATCTCGACCTTCGGCTCCTTACCGACCTCCCCGGTCACCTCGACTCCGGGAATCTCCGTCCCCATGTCCACGGAGCCCGCGCCGGAGAGCCCAGCAGCATCGTCGCCGCCACAGGCTGTGGCGGTGAGCAGGAGCAGGGGGACCAGGGTCAGCGGCACAAGACGGCGACGCACGACAACACCTCGAACAATCAATTGGGGACGGAAGGGTAACGGTAGCCGGTGCACCTGAGAGTTCTCTGACCCGAGTCCCGGCGCCCCCCGAGTTCGCAGCGCCGAGTCCCTCAGGGCTTTGACGTCACATACCCTCGATGAGCTTGTGCACCCGCTCGTCGGAGGCGCGGAAGGGGTCCTTGCACAGCACCGTCCGCTGAGCCTGGTCGTTGAGCTTCAGGTGCACCCAGTCGACGGTGAAGTCCCGACGCCGCTCCTGGGCCTTCTTGATGAACTCACCACGCAGCCGCGCCCGGGTGGTCTGCGGGGGCAGCGACTTGGCCTCGAAGATTCTGAGGTCGTCGGTCACCCGGGCCACGGCACCGCGTCGCTCGAGCAGGTAGTACAGCCCGCGACGACGATGGATGTCGTGATAGGCGAGGTCGAGCTGCGCGACCCGGGGGTGGCTGAGAGGCAGACCGTTCTGTGAACGGTACCTGTCGATCAGCTTCCACTTGATCACCCAGTCGATCTCTCTCTCGACCAGGCCGAGGTCCCCCGACTCGACGGCCTTGAGTCCCCGCTCCCACAGGTCAAGCGTGCGTTCCAGCACCGGTGTGTGCAGCTCGCGCCGGTCGACGAAGTCGCGCGCCCGGCTGAGGTACTCCTGCTGGATGTCGAGGGCACTCGCCTCGCGGCCGTTGGCCAACCGCACCTTGCGGCGCCCGGTCATGTCATGGGAGATCTCGCGGATCGCCCGGATGGGGTTCTCCATCGTGAGGTCGCGCATCACCACGCCCTCCTCGATCATCCGCAGGACCAGGTCACAGCTGGCGACCTTGAGCATCGTGGTCGTCTCGCTCATGTTCGAGTCGCCCACGATCACGTGCAACCGGCGGTACTTCTCGGCATCCGCGTGCGGCTCGTCCCGAGTGTTGATGATCGGCCGGGACCTCGTGGTGGCGCTCGAGACGCCCTCCCAGATGTGCTCGGCGCGCTGGCTCACCGAGTACGACGCGCCTCGCGGCGTCTGGGTCACCTTTCCGGCGCCGCAGATGATCTGTCGGGTCACCAGAAAGGGGATGAGTACGTCGGCCAGCTTCGCGAACTCACCATGCCGACCGACGAGGTAGTTCTCGTGACAGCCGTAGGAGTTTCCCGCGGAGTCGGTGTTGTTCTTGAACAGGTACACGTCTCCGGCGATGCCCTCGTCGTGGAGCCTACGCTCGGCGTCGATCAGCAGCCCCTCCAGGACCCGCTCGCCCGCCTTGTCGTGGCGGACCAGGTCGACGATGTCGTCACACTCGGGAGTGGCGTACTCCGGGTGGCTCCCCACGTCGAGATAGAGCCGGGCACCGTTACGCAGGAAGACGTTGCTGCTCCTGCCCCAGGAGACGACCTTGCGGAACAGGTATCGGGCAACCTCGTCCGGCGAGAGACGTCGCTGCCCGCGAAACGTGCAGGTGACGCCGTACTCGTTCTCGATTCCGAAGATCCGGCGGTCCACGTCCTCACCCTAGGTGCTCGGACCAAGACACGCAGCGGACTCGCTCCGCAGGGAAGTCGAGGCGATGGTCACACACGGGTGCACCACCGGACGTCATGTCGCTGTCCGCCACTGTGGGACAGGACGCACGGTCCGCGCACAATTTGGGGACGGTGTGCGCGGAGTGGGATCAGCGCAGGGGGTCGTTCGGGTCGACAGGCGGGCCCACGTCGGGGCCGGGTGGAGACACCGGGTCGTTGGGAGACGCCGGGTTGGACGGATCGGTCGACGAGGGGGGGCGGGGGATGGTAGGCGGAGGGGCCGGAGGCGCGACCGGAGCGTTCGAAGAGTCATCACCCGGGGCGGCCGAGTCGTCGGCGGGTGTGCCGGACGGGTCGGTGGAGTCTCCCGGCTGGTGCGTCGAAGCCCCTGAGGCATCACCCGACGCCGACGAGTGCCGATCGCCCAGGATCGTCTCGAGATGCTCAGCGGGAAGTCGCTTGAACTTCCGCTGCTGCGTCCGCGCCCGGTCGAGCACGGCGACCTCGAGGTCCTCGGGTGCTACCACGCGCGGGGTCGTCTCGCTGTGCTCGAGTCCCTCTACCGCTGCGCGCACCGCGTCCTCGAGCGACGCGCCTGCGACGTAGTGCTCCTTCAGGTAGGTGGTGACCGTCTCGGCCGAGCCGCCCATCACCGCGAACCCGTGCTCGTCGACGATCTGACCGTCGTAGGTGAGCCGGTAGACCTGGTCGTCGCCCACCGTGTCACCCACCTCGGCGACAAAGATCTCCACCTCGTAGGGCTTCTCTCCCCCGCTGGAGAAGATCGTTCCCAGTGTCTGGGCATAGGCATTGGCAAGTCCCCGCCCGGTCACGTCGCGTCGGTCGTAGGCATACCCGCGCATGTCTGCCAGTCGGACGCCCGCGATGCGGAGGTTCTCGAACTCGTTGTAGCGGCCTACCGCAGCGAACGCGATCCGGTCATAAATCTCGCTGATCTTGTGCAGAGCCTGCGACGGGTTCTCGGAGACGAAGACGATCCCGTCGGCGTACTGCACCACGACGACACTGCGCCCTCGGGCGATTCCCTTCCGGGCGAAGTCGGCCCGGTCCTTCATCAGCTGTTCGGGCGAGACGTAGAACGGCATGCTCATGGCGATTCCTCGGTGATCGAGCTTGTCAAGGCTTGGTGATCAGGCTTGTCGCGATTCAGGTCAGGGCCGCAGCCGGGCCGTCTGGTCGTCGCATCCGGCCGTCGATCACCCGGTCGGCGATCGCAGCGACTTCCTCGTCCGGCATGCGCCGGTACCCGTGTCCGGTGATCACACCGACCACTGGGAAGATCCGGCGGGCGATGTCAGGTCCACCGGTCGCCGAGTCGTCGTCCGCGGCGTCGTACAACGCCTGGATTGTCGCGGTCACGCAGTCCTGCGCCGAGAGGTCCTCCCGGTACAGCTTCTTCAGCGCACCCCGCGCGAACAAGGAGCCTGAACCCACAGAGTGGAACGCGGTCTCCTCGTAGCGGCCGCCGGTGACGTCGTAGGAGAAGATTCTGCCCTGGCCGGCGGAGAGGTCGTAGCCGGAGAAGAGCGGAACGACGGCAAGCCCCTGCATCGCCATACCGAGGTTCGACCTGATCAACGCGGCCAGCCGGTTCGCCTTGCCGTCCATGGACAGCGTGGTCCCCTCGATCTTCTCGTAGTGCTCGAGCTCGGTCTGGAACAACCGGACCATCTCGACCGCAAGACCAGCCGTGCCCGCAATGCCCACACACGAGTACTCGTCGGCCGGAAACACCTTCTCGATGTCGCGCTGGGCGATGATGTTCCCCATCGTCGCGCGCCGGTCACCGGCCATCACCACACCACCGGGGAAGGTGGCGGCCACGATCGTAGTGCCGTGCGGCGCGAGGTCAGCGCCACTGCCCGCAGGCAAGGAACGCCGGTTCGGCAGCAGCTCAGGTGCCTGCTGAGACAAGAACTCGGCGAAGGACGACGAGCCCGGCATCAGGTAGGTCGAGGGCAGTCGGGCGTCGAGTGGTCGATGGTCGGCCATGCTCGGTCACTCCCCTCCCTTCTGGATGAACGACTTCACGAAGTCCTCGGCGTTCGACTCCAGCACGTCGTCGATCTCGTCGAGGATCGCGTCGATGTCCTCGTCGAGCTGCTCCTTGCGCTCGGTCACCTCGTCGGTGGCGGCGACCTCCTGGGTCTTCTCGGTCTCCGAGCCCTTCTTCGGTTGCTTGTGCTCCTGGGCCATCAACGTCTCCTCGTCTGCGGTGACCGTGGTCTCGACACGCTCGACCGCCGGTGTTCATGACCCTACCGAGTCAGCGCCGCAAAAAGGGCTTCCGCGGTGTCACAACGATCCAGCAGCTGCCCCACGTGTGACCGGCTACCGCGCAGGGGGTCGATCGTGGGCACCCGTTGCAGCGACTCCCGACCCGGCAGGTCGAAGATCACCGAGTCCCACGAGGCGGCGGCGATCTGGTCGGCGTACTTCTCCAGGCACCTGCCGCGAAAGTAGGCGCGGGTATCGGTCGGCGGGGTATGCATCGCCTCGGCCACCTCGTCGTCGTCGAGCAGCCGGTCGATGCGTCCCATCCGGACCAGCCGGTGGTAGAGCCCCTTGTCGGGACGGATATCGGAGTACTGCAGGTCGATCAGGTGCAGCTTCGCGTCCTCCCACTCCAGCCCGTCGCGGTCACGGTAGGAGTCGAGCAGCTTCAGCTTCGCGACCCAGTCCAGCTCGGTGGCACAGAGCATCGGATCGGTCTCCAGCCGGGTGAGCACCGACTCCCATCGCGCGAGTACGTCGAGCGTCTGCTCGTCCGCGTCGGCTCCGAGCCGGTCCTCGACGTACTTCTTCGCCAGCTCCAGATACTCCATCTGGAGCTGTACGGCGGTCAGGGTGCGACCCTCGTTGAGGGTGACCAGATGTCTCAGGGTCGGATCATGCGAGACCGCACGCAGAGCACGCACCGGTTGGTCGAGGCCCAGATTTCGGTCGAGAAACCGGTCCTCGATCATGGCGAGCACCAACGCCGTCGTACCAACCTTGAGGTATCCCGAGATCTCCGCGAGGTTCGCGTCACCGATGATCACGTGCAGCCGGCGGTACTTCTCCGGGTCCGCGTGCGGCTCGTCACGGGTGTTGATGATCGGGCGCTTGAGAGTTGTCTCGAGTCCCACCTCGACCTCGAAGTAGTCGGCGCGCTGGCTGATCTGGAACCCGTGGTCACGGCCGTCCTGGCCGATGCCGACCCGTCCTGCGCCCGTGACCACCTGCCGGCTGACGAAGAACGGGGTCAGGTGTCGCACGATGTCCCCGAACGGCGTGGAGCGACGCATCAGGTAGTTTTCGTGGGAGCCGTAGGAGGCTCCTTTGTTGTCGGTGTTGTTCTTGTACAGCAGGATCGGGGCCGCACCGGGGATCGTCGCCGCGAGCCGGGCGGCGTCCAACAGCACCTGCTCGCCTGCCTTGTCCCACTTCACAATGTCGCGCGGGTTCGTGCACTCCGGGGTGGCGTACTCCGGATGCGCGTGGTCGACGTACAGCCGGGCGCCGTTGGTCAAGATCACGTTCGCCAGGCCCAGCTCCTCGTCGGTCAGCTGGGAGGGGTCGGCGGCCTCACGGGACATGTCGAAGCCGCGTGCGTCACGCAGCGGGGACTCCTCCTCGAAGTCCCAGCGGGCGCGCCGGGCGCGCAGCGTGGCGCTCGCATAGGCGTTGACGACCTGTGAGGAGGCGACCATCGGGTTGGCGGTCGGCTGTCCCTGCACCGAGATACCGAACTCCGTCTCGGTGCCCATCACACGACGAACGCTCATGCCGACGAGCCTACGCGGCTGGCCCGTCGGCAGAGCGGGACGGTGTGACTCACGTGACCCACGTGACCCACGTGACCCATGTGACCCAGGTGGCCGCTGGGGTGCGAGGCGCCGGGTGCTCGGTGCTGGATGCTGGGGGAGTTCGTGCACCCGAGTCGCAACAACAGGTCGCCGCGACCCCTTATCGTGAGCGATTGCGTCGTGGGCTCGCAACAACAGGTCGCCGCGACCTGTTGTTGTCACTGGGGCGAAGGTCGCCCCGTCGGTTAAGGGTGGATGGAGGAGTGTTCCCGTGGAGGAGATCGTCGCACTCGTGGACCGGGCCGGTCGGGTCGTGGGGTCCGCCCCTCGGTCGGTCGTACGCCGGGAGAACCTGCTGCACGCCGTCACCGGAATCCTCGTACGGAACACGGCCCGGCAGATCTATGTGCACCGACGCTCTGACGACAAGGACTGGGCTCCCGGCTTCCACGACTGCGCGGCCGGCGGCATGATGCACTATGGAGAACTGCCGGAGGCTTCTGCGGCGCGCGAACTCGGCGAAGAGCTTGGAGTCAGTGGTACGACGCTGCGCTCGCTCGGTACCTCGTTGTACGAGGACGACACGACCCGTTGCTTCGCCCACTGCTTCGAGGCGACCTGGGATGGCCCGATCACACACACCGACACCGAGGTTGCTTGGGGTAGGTGGATGACCCTACCGGACCTCGATGCACTGCTCGAACAGCCGCAGTGGCCCTTCGTTCCGGACACGCGTCGTCTACTTGCCCGGCTGGTGTTCGAAGGCCTGCACGACTACACGGCCCTGGAGTCGTTGTTGCCGCCGGGTCGCAGTGAGTTCGGCTGAGCTGTTTCGGGCTCGCTGAGCCACACTTGGACGTACCGGGAGGCCAGTGTCCAGGCCGGCATCTCTCCCGAGCGAACTCGTCAGTGGCGGCGGGCAATGAGAAACTTGTAGGCCAAGAAGAGCAGCACGGCGACTACGATGATGATCAAAATTGTGCGCATAAGCTACTTATACCCGTGTCTAGCCTAGGCGAAACCGCGTGAGCTGCGCGTGGCGCGAGGGTGGATCACCGCTTGTGTCTGCCCTGCCACGCGTGTGCCCCGTTGACCACCGCGATACCGATCCAGGCGATCATGACGCCGGAGGTCTGGGCCACCCCGCCGGCAATGGCGGTGATCGGGATCCCGGTCCCCAACGACACGATGCCGAGAACCATCTGACGGTGTCCACGGGACTCGTCGGCGCGCTGCTCCCCCTGGCGACGTGAGACCTGCGCGTCCACCCTGGCGGCGATCGCGACTTCTATCTTGTCGGCGAACGAGTCGACGAGAGCGGGCTCGTAGACCGACCCGAGCTCGCGGCGCGTCTCGAGCACGGCCTCGATCTCGGAACGGTCCAGGTCATCGCGTTCGGTCATGGCTAGAGGTACTGACCGGTGTTCGCCACGGTGTCGATCGAACGACCGGGCTCAGTACCCTGCTTGCCGGTGATCAGCGTGCGGATGAAGACGATCCGCTCACCTTTCTTGCCGGAGATGCGGGCCCAGTCGTCGGGGTTTGTGGTGTTCGGTAGGTCCTCGTTCTCCTTGAACTCGTCCACACACGCCTGGAGCATGTGGGTGACGCGCAGGCCCTTCTGGTTGTTGTCCAAGAGGTCCTTGATCGCCATCTTCTTCGCACGGTCGACGATGTTCTGGATCATCGCGCCGGAGTTGAAGTCCTTGAAGTAGAGGACCTCCTTATCGCCGTTGGCGTAGGTCACTTCGAGGAACCGGTTCTCCTCGGTCTCGGTGTACATCCGCTCGACGGTCGCCCGGATCATCGCCTCCACACAGGCCTGCCGCTCGCCGGTGAACTCCGCGAGGTCTTCGGCGTGCAGAGGCAGGTCGGCGGTGAGGTACTTGGAGAAGATGTCGCGTGCGGACTCTGCGTCGGGCCGCTCGATCTTGATCTTCACGTCGAGCCGGCCCGGACGGAGGATTGCGGGGTCGATCATGTCCTCACGGTTCGAGGCGCCGATCACCAGCACGTTCTCCAAGGCCTCGACCCCGTCGATCTCCGAGAGCAGCTGCGGGACGATCGTGTTCTCCACATCGGAGGAGACCCCGGAGCCTCGGGTGCGGAACAGAGAGTCCATCTCGTCGAAGAAGACGATGACGGGCGTGCCCATGCTGGCCTTCTCACGAGCCCGCTGGAAGACGAGCCGAATGTGCCGCTCGGTCTCGCCGACGTACTTGTTGAGCAGCTCGGGTCCCTTGATGTTCAAGAAGAAAGACTTCCCCGCTGCGCCTTCGCCGCCCGTCTTGGCCGCGACCTTCTTGGCCAGCGAGTTCGCGACCGCCTTGGCGATCAGCGTCTTGCCACACCCGGGCGGGCCGTACAGCAGGACACCTTTCGGTGGCTTCAGCTGGTGCTCGGTGAACAGGTCCGGGTGCAGGTAGGGCAGCTCCACCGCGTCCCGGATCTGCTCGATCTGGCTGATCAGGCCACCGATCGACTCGTAGTCGATGTCGGGAACCTCCTCGAGAACCAGCTCTTCGACCTCGGACTTCGGGACCTTCTCGTAGACGTAGCCGGACCGTGAGTCGAGCAGGAGCGAGTCGCCGGCCCGGAGGGTCTCCTCACGCAGGGGGTCGGCGATGCGTACGACGCGCTCCTCATCGGCATTTGCGATGACCAGGACACGGTCACTGTCAGCGAGCACCTCCTTGAGCATCACCACCTCGCCGATCTTCTCGAACTCGAGAGCGGCGACCACGTTGAGCGCCTCGTTGAGCATGACCTCCTGGCCGCGCTGCAAGGAGTCGAGCTGCACCGACGGGCTCACGTTCACCCGCAGCTTGCGGCCGCCGGTGAACACGTCGATCGAGTCGTCCTCGTTGCGGTTCAGGAACGTACCGAAGCCGGCCGGCGGCTGAGCCAGTCGGTCGACCTCCTCCTTCAGGTTCATGATCTGGTCACGGGCCTCGCGCAGTGTCTGCGCAAGACGCTCGTTCTGCGCGGTCAAAGCGGCCAGAGAACGCTGGGTCTCGGTCAGTCGGTGCTCGATCGCACGCGAGTGCACGGGACTTTCGGCGAGGCGCCGGCGCAGGTCGGCGACCTCTTCCTCGAGGAAGAAGAGCTGGCTACGCAGCTCCTCAGGCGTGCGAGAACTCGACCGGCTTGAACCACTGTCAGACACTGGCACGAAAGTCACCTCCGCAGCTGGGCTGTGGTTTTCGACCCTACCTTCGGCGTGGGAGAAGCGCAGAGCAAACCGACCACCGTCCTCGTCGTGTCGCGCAATCGTTGTCAAAGGCGAGTGGCCGCACGCTCAGGCGTCGTACCTCTCCTCGCTCGCCATCGGCGGTAGGCCGGAGGGTCGGGGCCCTTCGTAGTCGACACCGTAGGCGCCCGGAGCGGGTCGACGCTTCTTCGCCGGTGCCGTCTCGCCCGGCGCCATCCGGCGGGCGGTCACCAGGAAGCCGGTGTGGCCGATCATCTTGTGACCCGGCCGGATGGCAAGCCCTTCGACGTGCCAGTCCCGGACCAGGGTCTCCCATGGTTGTGGCTCGGTGAAACCGCTGTGAGCACGGATCGTCTCGACCGTGCGGCCGAGCTGTGTGGTGCTGGCGACGTAGGCGCACAGGATCCCGCCAGGGGCGAGCACCTCGGCGACCGCGTCGACACACTCCCACGGCGCAAGCATGTCGAGGATCACCCGGTCGATGTCGCCTCCCGGCACGGCCCCCAGGTCCCCCCCGCGCAACGACTCGACGAGGTCCCCGACCGTGAGCGTCCACGCCGGATGCGGTCCGCCGAAGAACTGCGTGACGTTCCTGACCGCGACGTCCGCGAACTCCTCCCGGCGTTCGAAGGACGAGACGAGGCCGTGCGGCCCGACTGCGCGCAGCAGCGAGCAGGTCAGCGCTCCCGAGCCGACACCGGCCTCGATCACGCGCGCACCGGGAAAGATGTCGGCCATCGCGACAATCTGGGCGGCATCCTTGGGGTAGACCACGGCCGCCCCGCGTGGCATCGAGACCATGAACTCGCTGAGCAGGGGCCGGAACACGAGGTACTCCCCGCCGGCCGACGACGCGACGCTGAACCCTTCGTGGCGGCCGATCAGGTCGTCGTGGTCGATCGAGCCACGGTTGGTGAAGAACCGGCCGCCCTCCTGCAGGCAGATGTTGTGCCGACGACCCTTGGTGTCGCTCAGCCGCACCCACTCCCCGGGACGCAGCGGACCGCGACGGACCCCGGACCACACAAGGTCGGCCGGCGGCTCGGCAGGCTCGAGCGACGTCGGGTTCTCGAAGGGCATGCGGCGCAGCCTTTCCGGCCAACTCATCGAGGCAGCCTATGAGGAGGCGGCGAAAGCCTTGTCCACATCCTCGGAGGTCAGGACCCCGTAGACGCTACCGTCCGGCTCCAGGAGGAGGTACTCGGTGGACGGTGTGCGCTGCATGGCGCGGATCAGTGGTTCTCCCGACAGGTCGGCCGGAAGGCTCAGCCCCTCCTCCATGGTGCGCGCCACCGCACTGACCGGAAGCCACGGTCGGCGGTCCTGCGGTGTGGCGACCAGCGCGGCCTCGTTGACGACTCCGCAGGCCCGGCCGTCAGCGGAAAGAACCACCATGCTGCCGGCGCGCTCGCCCTGCGCCCGGCGCACCGCTTCTGCGATCGGCAGGTCGTGAGGGACGGCGACGGTACGGCGAGCGAGGGAACGCGCATGCAACGCAGGAAGCCGGCGACGTACCTTCGCCGAGGCGATCGCCGCCGAAGCCCCACCCCACAGGAAAGCCGCGATGACGAACGCGAGCAGGAAGTCGACGAGCGTGGCGGGTACGTCGAACAGGCGCTCCTGGATCAGTGGCCATCCCAGGGCCAGCAGCGCGGTCACCCGACCTCCCCAGCCAGCGACGATCGTTGCCTGGTGCGGGTCTCCGCTCGCCTTCCAGACCGCCGCGCGAAGAACGCGACCGCCGTCGAGCGGGAGGCCGGGTACCAGATTGAGGATGCCGACGATGAGGTTCGCCACGGCAAGGGCGCGCACCGCCAACGTCAGCAGGCCGTCTGGGGTGACTAGCAGGAGAGCCAGGCATGTCACGCCAACCGCGATCGAGGTCAGCGGGCCGACTACCGAGACGCCGAACTCACGCCCCGGCGTCTCCGGCTCACCGTCAATCTCTGTGACACCACCCAGGAAGTGCAGGGTGATCGACTTCACCGGCAGGCCGTAGTGCCGTGCCATCAGGGCGTGCGACACCTCGTGCAGGAGCACCGAGAGGTACAGCAGCACCGCGAACGTCAGGCCGGCAACGTACTTCCAGCCGCCGAGGCCAGGCACCTCTTCCTCGACCCGTGGCGCGAGGAGCACCGCGATCAGACCGGCCACGAGCAGCCACGACGACCGGACGAGCACGTCCACGCCGGCGATCCGACCGATCCGGACCGTGCCCAGTTCTCGACGTCTCGCCGATCCAGCGGGCGCGCTGCTGTCCTGCTCCACGCCCCCACGCTATCTCGAACCGCTCGCTTCGCCCGCGCTGTGTTCGACGGCGGACTTGCAGCTCGACCACTCGCTTCGCTCGCGCTCTCACGCGTCGTCCGCGAACTGTCGGCGGGGTGACCTAGTGTTCCTGGCATGACCTCGGACGTGGTAGCCCGCACCCTGCCAGACCCGCGACCCGGCACGCCGGTCGACGGAGTCGACGTCGTTGGGTCGCTGTCACCGAGTCGAGCAGGCGACTTCATGACGTGTCCCCTGCTCTACCGCTTCCGCACCATTGACAAGCTTCCCGAGCCTTCCTCACCCGACGCCGTGCGCGGCACCGTGGTGCATAAGGTCCTCGAGGACCTGTTCGACCTGCCGGCCGCGGAGCGGACGTCCGACCAGGCCGCCGAGATGCTGCAGCCGGCGTGGGAGGCGATTCTCGCCGAGGACCCCGACATCGCCGAGATGTTCGGAGCGGAGGGTCCGGAGATCGGCTCTTGGCTGGCATCATGTCGGGAGTCGCTCGCCCGCTACTTCGCGCTCGAGGACCCGACCCGGCTCGAGCCCGCCGAGCGAGAGCTCTACGTCGAGACGCTGCTGGAGTCCAGGCTGCTCCTGCGCGGGTTCATTGACCGCGTCGACATAGCGCCCACGGGTGCGATCCGGGTGGTCGACTACAAGACCGGTCGCGCCCCGCGCGAGGCCTTCGAGGCCAAGGCGTTGTTCCAGATGAAGTTCTACGCCCTCGTCCTGTGGCGCACCCGCGGCGTCGTCCCCGCGATGCTCCAGCTGATCTACCTCGGCAGCGGGGAGCTGCTGCGCTACTGCCCCGACGAGCGTGAGCTGCTGGCCACCGAACGCAAGGTCGAGGCCCTGTGGAAAGCCATTTCCCGGGCGCATGAGACCGGGGACTGGCGGCCACGCAAGAGCGCGCTTTGCGGCTGGTGCGCCCATCAGTCGTTGTGCCCGGAGTTCGGGGGGACTCCCCCGCCGTTGCCGACCGCTCCCGTCGGGACACCCCGCGTCGGTGCCCGCCCGGCCTAGGCGTGCTGTGCCCGCCCAGTTGTGCCCTGCTGCGCCGTGCCCTGCTGTGCTGGGGCCAACTCCGTAGCTCGACGGGCACAACCTTGGTTCCCGGTCCTCACGGCCGCGCCGAGACGGGTTGTGCCTGTTGAGCTGCGGACCTGACCCTTCCGCACCAGGCCGACTGTCCTGGTGGCGCCGAGGGCCACTCAGCGGCCGTTGTCCGCAGACTCTGGACGCGCAGGCTCAGGCGTGACGGGCTGGGGGTGCAGCACGCAGGCGACCTCCACGCCGCCGCTCGGGCGAAGCTCCGGGTCGTAGCCCCTGTGGAAGACGACCTCGACGCCGTTGCCGGACTCGTTCACCTCGCCCACTCCGGTCCACAGCGGGTCTGACGGGTTCTCCTCCCGGACCCGGTCGAGCAGGCCGCGGACCCGGCTCGCGTTGGCTCCGGAGCCGAGCTGCACGCGCTTGGCGGGCCTGTCCAACCGATCGAGGTTCCCGACGAGACTGCGTTCGCTCTCGTAGTCGGAGGTGTCCTGACGGGTCCAGTGCTCCTCGAGCATCGTCTTGAGGTCGCGTGACTCCCAGCCGCACTCGGCCACCGCCTCGGGGCATCGCGGGTGGAAGGAGCAGCCCAGGGGCGGGCTGGCGGCGTCCGGGATCTCTCCTCGCGGGAGGTCGCGCGGGACCATCTTGTTCGGGTCCGGCTCCGGGATCGCCTTGAGCAGCGCCTTGGTGTAGGGATGCTTGGGATCGGCGAAGATCTCCTGCGTCGGGCCGATCTCCACGATGCGTCCGAGGTACATGATCGCGATCCGGTCGCAGAAGAACTTCGCGCTGGCCAGGTCGTGGGTGATGTAGACGTAGGTCAACCCGAGGTCGCGCTTGAGGTCCAGCATGAGCTGGAGGATCTTCGCCCGCACGCTCATGTCGAGCATGGACACCGGCTCGTCGGCCACGAGCACCTCGGGGTCCAGGATGATCGCGCGAGCGATGACCGCGCGCTGCTTCTGCCCGCCGGACAGGTCGGAGGGGTACTTGCTCATGAACTGTGCGGCGGGCGAGAGTCCGACCCGCTCCAGCGCTTCGGCCACCCGCTGGCGGAGCGCCTCGCCGGAGGCCAGGCCGTGGATCTTGAGCGGATGACCGACCGCGGTTTCCATGTTCATGGACGGGTTCAGTGCCGCGTGCGGGTCCTGGAAGACCATCTGCAGGTCCGTGCGTAGCTCGCGCAGGTCCTTGCCCTTGAGAGTGGAAACCGCACGCTCGTTGACCTGTGCGTCTGAATGGCGTTTGCGATAGGTGATCGAGCCCTTCGTCGCCGGAGCGAGACCGAGCATGGCCCGCCCCAACGTGGTCTTGCCGCTGCCGGACTCCCCGACCAGGCCGAGAACCTCGCCCCTGCGCAGCGAGATGTTCACTCCGTCGACGGCCTTGACCGTCCCGGTGTCCAGTCCCAGCAGACGTGAGAAGGAGCCACCCCGTAGGCCGAAGTGGACCTCAAGGTCGGTGATCTCGACGAGCGACTCCCTGGAGACTTTCACGGGACCGGTCGGTTCAGGCTTCGTCGGCAACGGAGATCTCCTCTCGTTTCAGCGGCGCGGTCTCGTCAGCGGACAGGTCCCCGCCGAAGCCGTTGCGCAGGTCGGCTGCCCAGCACTGGGTGCGTGTGCCGTTCGGCATCTCACGCTGCAGGGGGTGCCTGGACGCGCAGATGTTCATGGCGTCCGGGCACCGGGGATGGAAGTGACAGGCCGGTGGCGGGTCTACGAGGTCGGGAGGGGCACCGGGGATGAAGTTCAGACCGGTCGTCGAGAGCGAGATCGTCGAGCGAAGCAGCTCGCGGGTGTAGGGGTGCTGCGGCTCGGAGAACACCTCCCGTGCGTCACCGATCTCGACGATCTCACCGGCGTACATCACCGCCACCCGGTCACACGCCTCGGCGATGATCCCGAGGTTGTGGGTGATCAGCAGCAGCGAGGTGTCGAACTCACGCCGCAGGTCGTGCAGGATCCGGATGATCTGGGCCTCGACCAGCACGTCGAGCGCGGTGGTGGGCTCGTCGGCGACCACGAAGTCCGGGCGCAGGACGAGAGCCAGGGCGATCATCAGCCGCTGGCGCATCCCGCCGGAGAACTCGTGCGGATAGGAGCCGAAGCGCGTCGGTGGGATCCCCATGAGGCGCAGCACCTCGAGCGAGCGACGTTCGACCTCTCGCTTGCTGATGGCCTTCTCGTGCGTCTTCAAGGTCTCCGCAAAGTGCCGGGAGATCCGCATCAACGGGTTCAGCCGCGTCAACGGCTCCTGAAAGATCATCCCCAGCTCCGCGCCGCGTTTGGCGAACAGCTGCTTCCTCGGCAGCGACAGCAGGTCCTCACCTTTGAACCGGAGCCGGCCGTCCATCTTGGCGCCCGTAGGGAGTAGGCCCAGCAACCCGCGACCCAACGTCGACTTCCCGCAGCCCGACTCCCCCACCAGACCGAGGATCTCCCCCTTGCGCAGCGCGAAGCTGACCCCGTCGACGGCCTTGACCGGTCCGCGTTCGGTGCCGTACCAGATCCGCAGGTTCTGCGCGTCGATCACCGGTTCCTCCGAGGTCCGGGCGCCCGGACCGGCGTACGACGAGCTCATCGCTGGTCCTTCCGTGGCACATCGGTGCCCGACTGCTGCACGGGATCGGCATCCCCCTCGGCGAGGTAGGTGCTCGGCTCGTTGGGGGGCATCTCCACCTTGCGCAGCCGCCGCTTGCGCAGCGTGGGGTTGATGGTCTCGTTCAGCCCTTCGCCCACGAGCGTCAACCCCGCCACGAGGAGCACGATGGCGACGCCCGGGAAGAAGGCGGTCCACCAGATGCCAGCACCGGCGTCGTCGAGGGCACGGCTCAGGTCGTAGCCCCACTCCGAGGCCTCGGTCGGCTGGATCCCGAGGCCGAGGAAGCCGAGCGCGGCCAGCGTCCCGATCGCGTCCGCCGCGTTCAGGGTGCCGATCACCGGGACGGACTGGATCACGTTACCGAACAGGTATCGGCCCATGATCGTGCCGTTCTTGGCTCCGATCGCTCTGGCCGCCTCGACGTACGTCGCCTCACGCGCGCTGACGGTGGTGTTCCGGACCACCCGGAAGTACTGCGGGATGTAGATCACGGTGAGCGAGAGTGCGGCTGCCACCACTCCGCCGCCCAGGGGTCCGCGGAGCAGGAACGCGAACACGATCGCAAGCAGGAGCGAGGGGAAGGCGTAGAGGGCGTCCATCAGGAACACCAGCAGGCGGTCGAGCCAGCCGCCGAGGAAGCCGGAGACGATGCCGAGTGGGACCCCGAGGACCACCGAGAGGACGACCGCGAGCCCGACCACCTCCAGAGCGGTGCGGGCTCCCCACACCACGCGGGAGTAGACGTCGTAGAACTGGTCGCTCGTGCCGAACCAGAACTGGCTGCTCGGCGGCGACATCTTGGGCAGCTTCTCGCCGTCGAGCGTCTGCTGGTTGAAGTCGAGCGGCGCCACCCAGGGCGCGAACACCGCCATCACCACGAACATAAAAGTGATCAGCAGCCCGGTCACCAGAATCCATCGGGCGAGTCCGGAGGTGTTGCGGAAGGGGGCGAGGATCGACGTCACGATGGCTTCCTCACTCAGTACCGGACTCGAGGGTCGATGAGGGCGTTGATGATGTCGATCAACAGGCTTACTACGACCACCACGACGGCGAAGAAGGTGACGATGCCCTGCACGGCTGCGTAGTCGCGCGCTGTGATGTACTCGATCAGCTCCGCGCCGAGACCCGGCCAGTTGAAGGTCGTCTCGGTGAGCACGGCACCTGACATTGTCAGCGCCACCTGGAGGCCGATCACCGTGACCACCGGCACCAGCGCGTTCCGGAAGGCGTGCCGCCGGATGACGTGCCGCTCGGCAACCCCCCTGGCCCGGGCCGCCTCCACGTAGTCGCCCTGGAGCGTCTGCAGCACGTTGACCCTGACCAGGCGGATGAAGACCCCCGACAGCAGCAGCCCCAGAGTGAAGCACGGCAGGAAGTGGTGGCCGAGCACGTCGAGGATGGCCTCGGTGTTGCCGGAGATGAGGGCGTCCACGAGGAGGATCCGGGTCACCGGCTCCACCTCGAACTGGGTGATCGGCGAGGCGATGTCCGAGGTTGGCCAGCCGAGCGGCGCCGCCAGCCAGATCTGCAGCATCAAGCCGGTGAAGAAGACCGGCGCCGCGTAGGTCACCACACCGAAGATCCGGATGACCACGTCGCTGAGGGAGTCCCGGTGACGACCGGCGAGCAGGCCCAGCGGGATCCCGATCAGCAGCGCGAAGAGGAAAGCACCCACCGTCAGGGTCAGCGTGGCGCCGCCGTTGTCCTTGATGATGTCGAAGATCGGACGGTTGTCGGAGATGGTCTGCCCGAAGTTGAGAGTCGCGACGTCACCGATGTAGTCGAAGTACTGCACGAGCAGCGGACGGTCCAGCCCGAGCGCGGCACGCCGCGAGTCCAGGGCCTCCTGGCTGAGCTTGTCACCCACGGCCGCGGAGACCGGGTCGCCCGGCGCCACCCGCAGCAGGATGAAGACGAGGGTCAGCAGGACCAGGATCATCGGGATGATCAGAAGCAGTCGCTGGAGGATGTAGCGAGGAAGAGACCCTGATCCCGCGCTCATTCAGTTCCTTTCCGACAGGAGAGGCTTTCCGACAGGGGAAAGGAGGGCACGCGCGGCGGCGTACCCTCCCCTCCGCCCCTCCTAACCGCTCTTGCTGATCTGCCAGAACCGGAAGATATACGTCGCGTCGAGCGTGTCCTCGACACCTTCCATGCCCTCACCGGCGACGGCGACGTTCTGTCCGTTCCACGAGGGCATCAGCGGCACGTCCTCGGCGACGATGTCCTGCAGCTGGCCGAAAATCTCCTCGCGGGCCGCGTCGTCGGTGGCGCCCAGCTCCTCGTCGAGGAGCTTGTTGACCTCGTCGTTGGAGTAGCCGTTCTCGTAGAAGCCGCCGTCGCGGATGAACGGCGAGAGATAGTTGTCGGCGTCAAGGAAGTCGGGGTACCAGCCGAGGATGAACAGGTCGTAGGCACCCTCCTTGTACAGCGTCTGGTACTCCTCCCACTCGGCGTCTTCCGTGGTGACGTCGAACAGCTTGCTGTCGTTGAGCTGGGCAGCGAGCTGGGTGGCCTCGTCCACGGCGTTCGGGCCGTAGTGGGTCGGGGTGTAGCCGAGGGTCAGCTCGACGGGCGTCTCGATGCCCGCGTCGTCGAGCAGCTTCTTGGCGGCGTCCACATCGGGCTCGCCGTAGGCCTCCTTGAAGGAGTCCTTCTGGCCACCGAAGCCCGGAGGCACGATGGAGTACGCCGGCTCGACGGTGCCGTCGTAGGAGTCCTGCGCGATGGCCTCACGGTCGATGACCTGCGCGACCGCCTGGCGGGTGGCCTGGTCCTTGGCCACGTCGTTGTTGAACTGCCAGACCCAGTAGCGGAACTCCGACCCCTCGCCCTTGATCACTTCGACGCTGTCGCTGCCCTCGAGGTCGTTAAGGTCGGTCGGGCTCAGCGTGCGCCATGCGATGTCGACGTCGCCACCCTCCACGGCCTGCTTGAGTGGCGCGGTCGCGCTGAAGTACTGGACGAAGATCTGCTCGCTCTGTGGTGCACGTTCACCGGTGTAGGTCTCGTTCGCCGCGAGCACCGCCTGGTCACCGGCCTTGTACTGGCTCAGCTTGTAGGGACCCGAGCCGACGACCGAGTTGTCGTCGATCAGCTTGTCCGCCGGGAAAGCCTCCTCGTCGACGATCGAGGCGGTCGCCGTGCTCAGCACCTTGACGAAGGTGGTGTCGGCCTGGTTGAGGTGGAAGACGACCGTCTTCTCGTCCGGCGTCTCGATCGCTCCCTTGGCCACGGCCTGCGGGTCGGAGTCGGGCTCGATGATCGAGCCGAGCAGCACCGAGGACCCGTTCGGGTCGGCGATGTTGATGTTGCGCTCGAGGGAGAACTTCACGTCGGAGGACGTGAGGTCGTGCCCGTTGGAGAACTTCAGTCCGTCCTTGAGGGCGCAGGACACGGTCTGCGGGTCGTCGTACTCACACGACTCGGCCGCGTCACCCTCGGGGTCGGAGCCACCCGCCGGGATCGAGAGCAGCTGCTCGAAGATGTTGTACTGCATGTTCCAGGAGCCGAAGTCGTAGGAACCGGCAGGGTCCATCGCGGTGACGGTCTCGGTGGTGCCCAGGATCCAGGGATCTCCGGAGGCGCCACCTCCGCCGCTGCTCCCGTCGCTTCCCGTGCCCTCCGACGTGTCGCCACCACACGCTGCAAGCGTCACGGCCAGGACGCCGGCACTGGCCACGGCCAGTAGTCCTCGTCTGCGGTTCAAGTTCCCACCTCACACATCACGTGCCCCGACACCAATGTTGGGGCGGAGTCCCGTGGACCCTACTCCGGCGGGCACGAGGACTTCCAGCACCGGACGACCATGAATGGTCCCGATCTGGCAACGATCGGCGGAACGGCCGGCCCGGGCCGGATCAGTCCTCCGGCTCGTAGGCCAGGTTCGGGGCAAGCCAGCGCTCGGCCTCCCGCTGGCTCCATCCCTTGCGCTTGGCATAGTCCACGACCTGGTCCCTGCCGATCCGGCCGACCACGAAGTACTGGGACGCGGGATGGGAGAAATACCATCCGCTCACCGCTGCTCCCGGCCACATCGCCATGCTCTCGGTGAGCTCGATGCCGGTGCTCTCCTCGACGTCGAGCAGCTGCCAGAGGGTGGCCTTCTCGGTGTGCTCGGGACAGGCGGGGTATCCGGGCGCAGGACGGATTCCGTCGTACCTCTCCCGGATCAACGCAGCGCTGTCCAACGACTCGTCGGGGGCGTAGCCCCAGAACTCCATGCGGACACGCTCGTGCATGCGCTCGGCGAACGCCTCGGCCAGCCGGTCCGCGAGCGACTCCAGAAGGATCGCGCTGTAGTCGTCGAGCGCCTCCTTGAACTCGGCGATCTTCGCGGCGCAGCCGAGTCCCGCGGTGACTGCGAACCCGCCGATGTGGTCGCTGAGGCCGGAGTCCTTGCAGGCGACGAAGTCCGCCAGCGACCGGTTCGGCACGCCCTCTCGGTGGTCACCCTGCTGCCGCAGGTGCCTCAACGTGGTGACTACCTCGGTGCGGGACTCGTCGGTGTACACCTCGATGTCGTCGTCGGCGACCGTGCTGGCCGGGAACATGCCGATGACCGCGTTCGCCCGCAGCCACTTCTCCTCGATGAGCTGGTCAAGCATCGTCTGAGCGTCGTCCCACAGTTGGCGCGCGGTCTCCCCCGAGGAGGGGTGGTGCAAGATGTCGGGGAACTTTCCCTTCATCTCCCAGGCGGTGAAGAAGGGCTGCCAGTCGACATAGTCCCGCAGCTCGGCCAGCGGGTAGTCGGTAAACACCTTGCGGCCGCGCAGCTGGGGCTGTGGCGGCGAGTAGTCGCTCCAGTCGACCGGCGTCTTGTTCCTTCTCGCTGCGCTGAGCTTGAGCAGCGGGCGGGCGTTCTGCTTGGCGGCATGTCGTTCGCGCAGGGCGTCGTAGTCGGCCTTGACGTCGGCGAGCAGCCGTGGCCGCTGTTCGTCGGAGAGCAGCGCGGCGACCACGGGAACCGAGCGCGAGGCGTCTTTCACCCAGACCACGGGACCGTGGTACTTCGGGCTGACCTTGACCGCTGTGTGTGCGCGAGAGGTGGTCGCGCCGCCCACCAGCAGCGGGATGTCGAGACCCTGTCGCTCCATCTCAGCGGCGAAGTTGACCATCTCGTCGAGCGAGGGCGTGATCAGGCCGGAGAGTCCGATGATGTCCGCACCCTCCTCCTTGGCCGCATCCAGGATCTTCTGCGCGGGAGCCATGACGCCCAGGTCCACGACGTCGTAGTTGTTGCACTGGAGGACGACTCCGACGATGTTCTTGCCGATGTCATGCACGTCGCCCTTGACTGTCGCCATCACGACCTTGCCGTTCGCACGTGCCGACGACTCGGGATCATCGTCCTCCTGCTCGGCCTCGATGAACGGGACGAGGTGGGCCACCGACTTCTTCATCACCCGCGCCGACTTCACCACCTGAGGAAGGAACATCTTGCCGGCACCGAACAGGTCGCCGACCACGTTCATCCCGTCCATCAGGGGACCCTCGATCACCTCGATCGGTCGGCCACCACGCGCCGAGATCTCCCGGCGCAGCTCTTCGGTGTCCTGCTCGGCGTACTCGTCGATGCCCTTCACCAGTGCATGGGTGATGCGTTCTCCGAGAGGCAGCGCGCGCCAGGCCTCGTCGGCGATCTCTGGTCGTGACCCATCGCCGGCGAAGTTCCCCGCGATCTCGAGCAGGCGCTCGGTGCTGTCGTCACGACGGTTGAGCACGACGTCTTCGATGCGCTCGCGCAGCACCGCGTCGACCTGGTCGTAGACCACCAGCGCCCCTGCGTTCACAATTCCCATGTCCATGCCGGCCCGGATGGCGTGGTAGAGGAACACGGAGTGGATGGCTTCGCGCACCGGGTTGTTGCCACGGAACGAGAAGGAGAAGTTCGATACCCCACCGGAGATCAGGGCTCCCGGCAGGTTGTCCTTGATCCAGCGGGTCGCCTCGATGTAGTCGACCCCGTAGTTGGCGTGCTCCTCGATCCCGGTAGCGACGGCGAAGATGTTCGGGTCGAAGATGATGTCTTCGGACGGGAAGCCGACGTGCTCGGTGAGCAGCTCGTAGGCACGCGCGCAGATCTGCTTGCGGCGCTCGAGGTTATCGGCCTGGCCCTCCTCGTCGAAGGCCATCACGACCACTGCGGCGCCGTACTTGCGGCAGAGGCGGGCCTGGTCGACGAACTTCGCCTCACCTTCTTTCATGGAGATCGAGTTGACGATGGGTTTGCCCTGCACGCACTTCAGCCCGGCCTCGATCACCTCCCACTTGGAGGAGTCGATCATCATGGGCACCCGCGAGATGTCCGGCTCACTGGCGATCAGCTTGACGAAGCGGTCCATCGCGGCCACACCGTCGATCATCCCCTCGTCCATGTTCACGTCGATGACCTGCGCCCCCGCCTCGACCTGCTGTCGGGCCACGGAGAGCGCGGTTGGGTAGTCGCCGGCCTTGACCAGGTTTCGGAACCGGGCGGAACCGGTGATGTTGGTGCGCTCGCCGACGTTGACGAACAGCGACTGCTCGGTCAGGTTGAGCGGCTCGAGACCCGAAAGCCGGCAGGCGGGTACGACGTGGGCCCGCTCGCGCGGCGGCTTGTCCTGGACCCGGCTCGCGATCTCGCTCACGTGGTCCGGTGTAGTGCCGCAGCATCCCCCCAGGATGTTCACCATGCCGCTCGCCGCGAACTCCTCCACCACCGTCGCAGTCTGTTGCGGAGTCTCGTCGTACTCCCCGAACTCGTTGGGCAGCCCGGCGTTGGGGTAGCAGGAGACGAAGCAGTCCGCGAGCCGCGAGAGCTCCTCGACGTAGGGTCGCATCTCGGTGGCGCCCAGCGCGCAGTTAAGACCCACGGCCAGCGGTCGCGCGTGCCGGACCGAGTTCCAGAACGCTTCGGTGACCTGTCCTGACAGCGTCCTGCCTGAGGCGTCGGTGATGGTGCCGGAGATGATCACCGGCCAGCGCCGCGCGTACTCCTCGAAGAGCGTCTCGAGGGCGAAGATCGCAGCCTTCGCGTTGAGGGTGTCGAAGATCGTCTCGACGAGCAGGATGTCCGCACCGCCGTCGACGAGTCCTCGCGCCTGCTCGAGGTAGGCCTCGACGAGCTGGTCGTAGGTGACGTTCCGCTTGCCCGAGTCGTTGACGTCTGGAGAGATCGATGCGGTCTTGTTGCTCGGTCCGAGCGCCCCGACGACGTAGCGCGGCCGGTCCGGGGTCCGCTCG
This sequence comes from Actinomycetota bacterium, assembly GCA_030859325.1. GTDB lineage: Bacteria > Actinomycetota > Actinomycetes > Propionibacteriales > Nocardioidaceae > Nocardioides_C. Next base: position 631 of record JALZKI010000053.1, on the reverse strand, counting down.
GTCATCGCGTCGCAGGCGAAGCGCGCAAGCTTGGCTGACTCCAGGTTCAGCTCGTAGGCGAGCTGCTCCATGCCGTAGTCGGCCAACGAGATCGCCTGGGCGTTGAAGGTGTTCGTCTCGATCAGGTCTGCCCCGGACTCCAGATAGTCACGGTGGATCTCGCCGATGACCTCCGGCTGGGTCAGGCTGAGCAGGTCGTTGTTTCCCTTCAGGTCGCTCGGCCAGTCAGCGAACCGCTCGCCGCGGTAATGGGACTCCTCGAGCTGATGGCCTTGGATCATCGTGCCCATGGCCCCGTCAAGCACGAGGATGCGTCGCCGGAGGGCGCCGGACAGCAACTGCGTAGCATCGGGACGCAGAAGCGGCGATCTGGGCACGGGGTCCTTCGTCGACGGCGGCTTGGGGTGCGGGGCACATCCACGATAGGTGCCGTGCGTTTTAGCCTCCGGCGTGTCCCGCATTCTGACATGGCGTCTCACATCGTGGCGAACCGGATCTGGCGCGGCGCTTGACTGCTTCCCCGTGCTCCGGCCCGGCACCGGACTAGGCTGATCCGTGTGATCGAGATCGAAGAGGTTCCGGAGCTCGTCTCTCCCATCCTCATCGCCGCGTTCGAGGGCTGGAACGACGC
>JALZKI010000024.1 GCA_030859325.1 Actinomycetota bacterium | reverse complement strand
TCGGGTACGCCGCCTGCCACTGGTGCCATGTGATGGCGCACGAGTCCTTCGAGGACGAAGCCACGGCGGCGTTCATGAACGAGCACTTCGTCAACGTCAAGGTCGACCGGGAGGAGCGGCCCGACGTCGACGCGGTCTACATGCAGGCCACCACCGCGATGACCGGCCACGGTGGCTGGCCGATGACGGTCGTGATGGACGCGGACGGTGCGCCGTTCTTCGCCGGCACCTACTATCCCGACCGTCCCCGGCACGGCCAGCCCGCCTTCCGGCAGGTTCTCGAGGCGCTCACGGCGGCGTGGCGTGACCGACGTGACGAGATCACCACTGTCGCTGACGACGTGCGAGGGCATCTGCGCCGGCAGAGCATCCTGACCGGGTCGAACGACATCGACGCGCCCGTGCTCGCAGCAGCGGTCGAAACGCTCAGGCGGGACTTCGACCATGTCTGCGCCGGCTTCGGCTCTACCGGCAACTGGGCGCCCAAGTTTCCGCCGTCGATGGTTCTCGAGTTTCTTTCCCGGCATCAAGCGCGGACCGGCTCCGCGCCGGCCGCGGAAATGGTGCATGCCACGTTGCACGCGATGGCGCGTGGCGGAATGTACGACCAGATCGGCGGTGGTTTTGCGCGCTACAGCGTCGACCGCGGCTGGGTGGTCCCTCACTTCGAGAAGATGCTCTACGACAATGCCCAGCTGCTGGGGGTCTACGCCCGCTGGTGGCGCCAGGACGGTGACCCGTTGGGTGCCCGGATCGCCCGGGAGACTGCGGACTTCATGATGGACGAGCTGCGGACCGGCGAGGGCGGGTTCGCCTCAGCGCTGGACGCTGACAGTGAGGGTGTCGAGGGGAAGTTCTACGCCTGGACGCCGCAGCAGCTGGCCGACGCTCTCGGGTCCGATGACGGCAGCTGGGCGGCGTCGGTGTTCGAGGTGACGCAGTCCGGCACCTTCGAGCACGGCTCGTCGACGCTCCAGCTGCTCGCGGACCCCGACGACACCGACCGATGGCAGTCGGTGCGCGCCCGGCTGCTCGAGGCCCGCTCTGCCCGGGTGCGCCCGGCTCGCGACGACAAGATCGTGGCCGCCTGGAACGCGCTCGCGATCTCGTCCCTCGTCGAGGCCGGCTTGCTGCTGGAGGAGCAGAGGTACGTCGACGCCGCGACCGCGGCAGCCGACCTTCTGGTCACCTTGCACCTGCGAGACGGCAAGCTCCTGAGGGTCTCGCGCGACGGGGTCGCCGGCCAGCACGCCGGTGTGCTCGAGGACTACGGCTGCGTTGCGAACGCCTTTCTGGCCCTGCTCTCCGCGACCGGGAAGGCGATCTGGCTGGAGCGCGCGGGGAGCCTGCTCGACCAGGCGCTCGAGCAGTTCTCGGCGGGGGACGGCGGTTTCCATGACACCGGCGAGGACGCCGAGACGTTGATCGCCAGACCGCGGGACCCCAGCGACAACGCAAGCCCGTCGGGTCAGTCCGCACTCGTGCACGCACTCCTGGGCTTTGCCGCGGTGACCGGCTCGGGTCGCCACCGCGAGGCTGCGGAGTCGGCTCTGCGCAACGTGCATGCGCTGGCCGAGCGTGTTCCCCGGTTCGCGGGATGGTCGCTCGCCGCGGCCGAGGCTGCGGTGGCGGGTCCGTTGGAGGTGGCTGTCATCGGCGAGGCAGGCGACACAGCCCGTGCCGACCTGGAACGGGTGGCGAGACACTCGAACAGCCCGGGCACCGTTGTGCTCGTCGGGTCACCGGAAGACTCTGAGGCCGGCGAGCGGTCCGCCGTACCCCTGTTGGCCGACCGTGGTCTGGTCGACGGCAGGGCCGCCGCCTACGTGTGCCGCGGGATGGTCTGCGACCGACCGGTGACCGAGCCCGAGGAGCTCCGCATCCTGCTCGGCGGCTGATTCGGGCCGTTGGACACAGGTCAGCTCTCCCTTCCCAGGGCCGCCAGCAGCGCTGTCTGCCGGTCGGCACCGTCCGGCGCCTCGACCCCGCGCTTGCAGATCCCTTCCATGTAGAGGGCGTCGCCGAAGCCGCCGATCCCGGACTCGAGCTGCTCCATCTCGGTGTCGGTGAAGCGCTCGTCGCGTCCAGCGGCGCGGGCAATGTCCCACCGGTGCACGATCATGTCGAACACGTAGAAACGAGCGAAGTTGTCGCCGATGGTCGTCCGGCCGAAGTGGCCGTCGTACTCACGTCCCGTCACCGCGTCGTCGTCGAGCACCTCGACGACTGCCGTGGCGTGCTGGCGCCACGCGGCCGCCGGGTCGGAGTCCGTCGACGGCACGGGCTGGAGGTCGAGTCCGTGTCCGGCGAGGAAGTCACGCTCGGTCTCCACGACGTGGCGCACCACGTCTCGTGCACTCCATTGCTGGCAGGGGGAGGGCTTTTCCCATTCGTCGGCTGAGAGCGAATCGAGCACCGCGGTCAGTGGCCCGTCCGCCCGTCGATAGAGATCTGTGGTTGTGTTCATGGCCGCGACCGTATGCCGATGGGGCAGGGTGGGTCTTGATGAAACCCGACAGCTCACGACTCGACCGGCGGCGTTCCGACCGGCCCCGACTCGACGACGTCGAGCGCGCTCATCTCAAGCGTCCCGACGACGCCTCGCACACCATGTCGCGCTATCCCGCATCGGCGGAGCTGACCGGTCTGGTGCGTCGTTACTGGGTACCGGTGTGGTCGGTCCCGCCCGGGGAGGAGTCCCCGCAGCAGGTGCTCCAGTATCCGATCTGCCTGATCGTCGTGTCCGCCGAGTACGCCCGCTTCTACGGCGTGGTCTCGGGGCTCTCCACCACCACGCTCTCCGGAACGGGGTGGGCCTTCGGGGTGATGCTGCAGCCGTCGGCGGGGTATCTGATCACCGGTCGTTGCGTGGCCGAGCTCACCGACCGGCATGTCGACCTCGACACGGCCCTAGGTGCAGATGGCACTCGGCTCGCCCAGACGCTGCGCTCGGAGATGCAGGGGTCTCCACAGGACGAGAGGAGTCATCGCACGGCGATCGCGACGGTCGAGAGGCAGCTCGTGAGGCATCTGCCGGTCGCCGACGAGGGGTTGTTGGTCAACGACGTGGCCGACTTCATCGAACAGAGCCCCGAGGTGACCCGGGTCAGGCAGGTCAGCGAACGGTTCCAGCTCACTGACCGGACGCTTCAGCGGCTGGTGCACCGGCGGGTGGGACTGACACCGAAGTGGTTGATCCAGCGCCGACGGCTGCAGGAGGCGGCGGAGCGGCTACGAGACCGCACGACCACCGTTGCCGAAGTCGCAGCTGTCCTCGGCTACGCCGACCAGCCACACCTGTCCCGGGACTTCGCCACGGTGACGGGGATGACGCCGGGACAGTTCGCCCGAAGATACGAAGCACACGGAGAAGGACCTCAACGAAGGGAGTAGGTCGCGATGCTGACGCCGACGTAGTGGGTGATGAAGGCGGCGATCGTCAGCGTGTGGAACACCTCGTGAAAACCGAACCAGGTCGGGAACGGGTCGGGGCGCCGAAGGCCGTAGATCACACCTCCGACGGTGTAGAGCAGTCCACCGGCCGCGAGAAGCACCAACACGGAGGTCGCAGCGTTGCGGGCGAAGTCGTCGGCGAAGAAGATCGCGGCCCATCCCAGCGCGATGTAGATCGGTGTGTAAAGCCAGCGGGGCGCGTCTGTCCAGAAGATCCGGAACAGGATGCCGAGGACGGCACCGCCCCACGCCAAGGACAGCAGGATCCAGCGTTCGGTGCCCTCGAGCAGCAGCAGGGTGAAGGGCGTGTAGCTGCCGGCGATCAGCAAGAAGATGCTGGCGTGGTCGAGGCGGCGCAGGAAGAGCCCGGCGCGCGGGGACCAGCGACCTCGGTGCATGGTCGCGGAGACCGTGAAGAGCACGAGCGCGGAAGCGGCGAAGATCGACGAGCCTAGCCGGGTTGCCGCAGTCGGGGAGAGCACGACCAGGACGATGCCGGCGGCGAGAGCGAGTGGAGCAGTTGCTGCGTGCAGCCAGCCACGTAGCTTGGGCTTTGCCTCCTCGAGCGCGTCGCGGACCTGCTCGACGAGGTGGTCGGCACTCTCGGATGTGGCTTCAACGGCGTGCTCAACCTTGTTGCCGAGGCGTTGGCTGCGTCGTGTCACGGATCAACGGTACCCGGGTGATCTTGACGGAATTCAAGGTAAAGAGCCATCGATCACCGGTATTGTCCTGTGACGTGGCTGACTGGAAGAACAGCGCGAAGGGCGGCATCCGTAGGGTGCTGTACCCAGCCTACGAAGCCCGCCTCGCGCGCCGCCTCCCGACAGAGCGGCTGCCCAAGCACGTAGGGGTGATGCTCGACGGCAATCGTCGTTGGGCCAGGGCCGCCGGCGCCGACGCGGCCCATGGGCATCGGGCAGGCGCCGCCAACATCTCGCCGCTGCTCGAGTGGTGCGACGAGGTGGGCGTCGAGGTGGTCACCCTCTGGCTGTTGTCGACCGACAACTTGAACCGCCCCTCAGCAGAGGTGACCGAACTGCTCATGATCATTGAGCAGGTGGTCACTGAGCTTGCCTCGGAACGCAGATGGCGTCTCAACCCGGTGGGTGCGCTCGACCTGCTGCCCGCGGCCACCTCACGCCGCCTGAAGGAGGCAGCCGACGACACCCGCGACGTCAAAGGCCTGCTCGTCAACATCGCCGTCGGGTACGGCGGCCGGCGGGAGATCGCCGACGCCGTCCGCTCGCTGCTGCATGAGCAGGCTTCGCGCGGCATGTCGATCGAACAGCTCGCGGAGACCGTGGACGTGGAGCACATCTCGGAGCATCTCTACACCAAGGGACAGCCCGACCCGGACCTGGTGATCCGCACGTCCGGGGAACAGCGTCTGGGTGGATTCCTGCTGTGGCAGAGCGCCCACAGCGAGTTCTACTTCTGCGAGGCTTACTGGCCTGACTTTCGCCGGGTCGACTTCCTGCGCGCGCTTCGTGCCTATGCCGAACGTGAGCGTCGGTTCGGCGCCTGAGCTCCTCGACCTCCCACGCGTCCGGGCGTGTCGACCGCGATCTGAGCCCCCGGAGGATTAGCGTCGCAAGCAACGGTCGGTGGGGAAGCCGGCCGTTTCGGGAGGCCCGTTCGTGAACGCTCACGACCCGTTGCACGACGCACCAAATCAACCTGGTGTCGTCTCTGGAGGTCTGCACTCAGACTTTCGGGCCCGTTCCCGGTCCAACGCAATCAACGAGGGCCGGGGCGCTGAGTGTGCGCGTCGGCTCGCGAGAGGGACGAACCGTGGTTGCAGATCCGAGGCCATGTGCGCCCAAGCTTGACCGAGGCGCGTCAGACACCCACACCAGGACCTACGTCCTGGACACGAGCGTCCTGCTGGCAGATCCCGGTGCCATGCGCAGGTTCGAGGAGCACGAGGTGGTGCTTCCCGTCGTGGTCATCACCGAGCTGGAGGGCAAGCGGCACCATCCCGAGCTCGGGTACTTCGCACGGTCGGCGCTGCGCATGCTCGACGAGCTGCGGGTCGAGCACGGGCGCCTCGACGAGCCGGTGCCAGTGGGCGAGAGCGGGGGGACGATCAGGGTCGAGCTGAACCACACCGATCCCGCGTCCCTTCCTTCCGGTTTCCGTCTCGGCGACAACGACTCCCGCATCCTGGCGGTAGCGCGCAACTTGGCGAACGAGGGCCGTGAGGTCACCGTGGTCTCGAAGGACCTGCCGATGCGGATCAAGGCTTCCGCAGTGGGCCTCGACGCCCAGGAGTACCGCGCCGAGCTCCCTCCCGAGTCCGGCTGGACCGGCATGGCAGAGCTGGAGGTCGCCGCGGCACAGATCGACGAGCTGTACGACGATGCGGTGGTCGACCTCGAGGGTGCCTGGGGCCTCCCCTGTCACACCGGTCTCGTGCTGATCTCCGAGCGCGGAAGTGCTCTGGGCCGTGTGAAGGCTGACAAGCGGGTGCACCTGGTTCGCGGCGACCGGGACGCCTTCGGGATCCACGGCCGGTCGGCCGAGCAGCGCATCGCGCTGGAGATGCTGCTCGATCCCGAGGTCGGGATCGTCTCGTTGGGCGGTCGTGCCGGGACGGGCAAGTCGGCGATGGCTCTGTGCGCGGGCCTGGAGGCGGTGATGGAGCGGCGTCAGCACAAGAGAGTGGTCGTCTTCCGGCCGCTGTTCGCGGTCGGGGGGCAGGAGCTCGGCTACCTCCCCGGCAACGAGTCGGAGAAGATGTCGCCCTGGGCCCAGGCGGTCTTCGACACCCTGGGGGCGCTCACCTCACCCGACGTGATCGCCGAGGTGATGGACCGCGGCATGCTCGAGGTGCTCCCGTTGACCCACATCCGGGGCCGTTCTCTGCACGACTCCTACGTGATCGTGGACGAGGCGCAGTCGCTCGAGCGCAACGTCCTACTCACCGTGCTCTCGCGCATCGGAGCCAACTCCAAGGTGGTGCTGACCCACGACGTCGCCCAGCGCGACAACCTCCGCGTCGGTCGCCACGACGGGGTGGTCGCCGTGGTGGAACGGCTGAAAGGACATCCACTCTTCGCCCACGTGACGCTGACCCGGTCCGAGCGTTCACCCATCGCGGCGCTGGTCACCGAGATGCTGGAGAACCTGACGATCGGATAGCTGCGGAGTGTGTCCCCTTCGAAGCCGGTGGCGTCCGCAGGGAGGCGTGTGTCAGGTGACGATTTCCAGCGCAGCGTGGTCCGTGCCGATGGTCGCCCGACCTTCCTCGTCCACGGTGACGGTGAGGTGGTGGCCGCCGACGCACAGTCCCGACAGTGACAGCGGAAGCATGGAACGCGTCAGCTGCGGTCGCACCGTCATCCGGCCCCTCGGCACATCTACCTCGAGGCCGAGGAGGGCGACAAGGGCCGCGATCGGTGCCGCAGCCGACCACGCCTGAGGACGGCAAGCGGCTGGGTAGGGCAGGGGGCTACCTGCATCCTCACTGCTGTCACCGCCGTACAGCTCTGGTAGCCGGAAGTCGAAGCTGGAAGCCGCTCGCACCATCCCCAAGAACAGGGACTCGGCTTCGTGGCCGAAGCCGGCGCGGGCTAGCCCGCCGACGGCGATCGCGGTGTCGTGCGGCCAGACGGCACCACCGTGGTAGGACGTCCGCGAGAAGCGCGGTGAGCGGGCGCTCAACGTGCGCAGGCCGAAGCCGGAGTTCATCTCCGGTGAGGCGAGACGGCGGGCTACCAGTATCTCTTCGTCGTTGGAGAGCAGTCCGGTCGCGAGCAGGTGCCCCATGTTGGATGCGACCGAGTCGACCGCGGCCCCGTGAGCGTCCAGGGCGACTGCCGGAAAGGCTCCGTCGGCGTCCGCGACCCAGAACGCTGCGCGGAAGCGCTCACCAAGCGAGGCCGCCCAGGCTCGCCAACTCGACCCGCCCGGCCGTCCGAAACCGTCGAGGAGGTCAGCACCAAGCATTGCCGCCTGGAACGCGTACGCCTGGACCTCGCTCAAGGCGATCGGCGGCTCCGCGAGTGAGCCGGTCGCCCACTGGACCGAGTCCGCGGAGTCCTTCCAGCCCTGGTTCGAGAGACCGCCCCCGGTTGCGTCGACGTACCTGAGGAAGCCATTCCCAACCTGCTCCTTCATCCAGGCCAGGCAGCTCTCAACGGCCGGAAGCAGGCTTTCAACCTCTGCGGTGTCGGCACCCCAGCGCCATGCCTCGGCGCAGACGATGACGAACAGCTGTGTCGCGTCGGCAGTTCCGTAGTAGGTGGGCGGAAGGGTGAAGTGCTCGAGGACGAGAGGCTCGGGTCGCACCTCATGAAGTATTCGCCCGGGCTGCTCCTCAGTCCGGGAGTCGTGCCGGGCACCTTGGCGTCGCGCGAGCACCCGAAGCGTGGACATTGCCAGGTCGGTGCCGACGGGAAGCAACATCCGCGCCGTCCACAACGAATCGCGGCCGAAGAGAGTGAGGAACCACGGGGCGCCCGCTGCGACGAAGAGGTCTCCTTGGCCCGCGTCCTCCCGGAGCAGAAGGCCCTCCAAGTCGTCGAGACCACGCACGAGCAGTTCGGGCACACGCTGGTCGACGCAGCTCAGTCTTGCCCGGGACCAGGGCACGGTATCGGCGCCGATGAATTGAGCCCTCTTGGCCGAATGTGCCCGCGCGCGCAACGTGACGGTTACCGCATCCCCGGGCGCGAGCTCCCGTCGCCACGACATCGTGCCTCGGCCGGCATCCACCAGGTCCGGCGGCCCGGCGCCGTGCAGGGTCAGGGAGTCGCCTGGGCTGGGCCAGGACAGGCCGTCTCCGTCGGCGTGGGCCAGTCCAGGCGTCAAGGGCTTCCCCGTCCGCACGGCTGCCATCGTGCTGAAGTCGGCGGCTGCCTCGACGACAAGGAGGATGTCGCTTCGCTGACGCGCGGCTGACGTGACCGTGACCGTCTCCCGCAGCTCACGGTGGCCCACCTCACGGTGGCGCTCGACGAACACCGTCGGGTCATTGACCGGGTCGCCCAGCTGCGGCACGACACTCCGGAAGACCGCTCCAGCCGCGCCGGCGAAGTCGCTGCTCAGACCCACGGGATCGAACCCGTTCACCGTGATGTGCAGCCGGCTGAGAAGGCGCTGATCTGCGTAGAGCCACCCTTGCACCCCCCCGTCGTCGATCTGTCCGTCGGCGGCGGACACGACGACCGAAGGAGCGTTCACACAGGAGACGAGGTTGAACAGATAGGGCTGTTGGTTCCTGGGCCTGGGCGTGGGCCCGGTGGCGGAGCCTGATCCTGTCACAGTCCTAGTCTGATCACCCGACCTCGTGTCCGTCCACACGCAGCGAGTCGCATCGGTACCGACTCCGAGGTGGTCCTATGTGACGATCGGATAACGACCGACCGTCAGGCACGGCCGATGCCCGAGAACCCGGGCCAACGGCATGGACACCTCGGTCGGTTCGCGGTAGAAAGGCGTTCAGACACGTATGTCGTCGACGATGTCCCGCCATGCGCAGTCGATTTCACTACCTGAGAAGAGGTCCTCGATGACGCGTAAGAAACTCCTGACTACGACCCTGGCTGTGTTTGCACTCGTGAGCGTCTCTGCCTGTGGCGGTGGCGACGGTGGGAGCGGCGGTGGGACAGCCTCCCCAAGCCTGGAAGGCACCGGTCCGATCACGCTGGTCCAGGGCAAGGACACCTCCGGCTTCGTTCAGCAGGTTCTGGACGAGTGGAACAAGGACAACCCGGACGAGAAGGTCAGGCTGGTCGAGCTGCCGGCTGACGCAGACAGCCAGCGGCAGCAGATGATCCAGAACGCCCAGACGGAGTCCGACGAGTTCGACGTGCTCAGTGTCGACGTGGTGTGGGTAGCCGAGTTCGCGGCGAACAAGTACATCGTCGAGCTGCCGAAGGAGGAGTTCGAGACCGAAAAGATGTTCGGTCCGACTCTGGACACCGGGATGTACTTCGGCAAGATGTACGCCATGCCGCACGCGTCCGACGGTGGGATGCTCTACTACCGCACGGACCTGCTCGAGGCCGCCGGCATCGACGGCCCACCAGAGACCTGGGCCGACATGAAGGCCCAATGCAAACAGATCCAGGCCATGCCTGAGGGCAAGGGCGTGGGCTGCTATGCGGGCCAGTTCGACAAGTACGAAGGCCTCACGGTGAACGCCGCCGAGGCCATCAACGGCGCGGGCGGCGAGATCATCGGTGACGACGGCAAGCCCACCGTGGACACGCCAGAGGCGGCGGAGGGTCTGGACTTCCTGGCCAGCGGTTTCGAGTCCGGGATAATCCCGAAGCAGGCACTGACCTACCAGGAGGAGGAGGGCCGCGCGGCCTTCCAGAAAGGCAAACTCATCTTCCATCGCCAGTGGCCCTACCAGTACTCTCTTGCCAACGCCACGGACGGTTCATCCAAGGTGGCTGGGAAGTTCGACGTCGCTCCGCTCCCCGGCTTGGACGGCCCTGGCGTGTCGTCGTTGGGTGGTCACAACCTCGCCATCTCGGCCTACTCAAAGAACCAGAAGACCGCGCTGGACTTCGTCAAGTTCTACACGAGCGTGGCGAACTCCCGAACCCAGCTCGAGCTCGCCACGCTGGCACCGATCTACACCGAGCTGTACGAGGACCCGGCCCTTCAGAAGAAGTTCCCGTTCCTGCCTGTGCTGAAGGAGTCCATTCTCAACGCCGAGCCGCGGCCAAAGGTCGTCGACTACGGTGATGCGACCATCGCGATCCAGGACGCGGCGTATGCGGCGCTCCAGGGCGACATGAGCGCGGAGGACGCGGTCGCGCAGATGCAGACCGAACTGGAAGATCTCGTCACCAAGTGAGCCGGCACCTGTGGTGGTTGGCGGTCGCAAGCCGCCACCACCCAGGAGAGGAGGACTCGTGTCATCAGTGACGACAGCGCCGGTCAAGGGCACCCCCACCGGCGACAAGCGGGCATCCCGGACAGAGGGAAATGGTCGCCTCGCTGCCATGCTGATCTCTCCGACAATGCTCGTGCTTCTGCTGGTGATCGGATTCCCGATCGTGTCGGCGGTTCGACAGTCGCTCTACAGCAGGCGAGAGGGAGTCGACGAGAGCGGCTTCGTGATCGAGGGCGACAAGTTTGTCGGCATGGTGAACTACACCGACATCTTCTCTGGCTCGACCGGGGATGCCTTCTGGAACGCCTTCTACGTGACCACGATGTTCACCGTGGTCAGTGTGGTCATCGAGGTCATCATCGGCGTGGCGATGGCGCTGATCATGAACAAGGCCTTCAAGGGCCGGGGTCTGATCCGGGCCTCCATCCTGGTTCCCTGGGCCATCCCCACCGCCGTCTCTGCGCTGTTGTGGCAGTGGATCTTCGATGCCAATGGCATAGCCAACCAGATCCTGAACACCCAAGTGCTCTGGTCGACCGACGGCATCCAAGCGCAGTTGGCCGTGATCATCGCCGACACCTGGAAAACCGCACCGTTCATCGGACTTCTCACCCTTGCCGGCCTGCAGGTGATCCCGCACGAGGTCTATGAGGCAGCCAAGCTGGATGGCGTCGGAGCGTTCAAGCAGTTCAGGCATATCACCCTTCCGCTGGTGAAACCGGCGCTGATGGTCGCGATACTGTTCCGCATCCTCGACAACCTGCGGATGTTCGACCTGCCCTATGTCCTGATCGGGCGTGGTAAGACCAGTGTCGAGACGTTGTCGATCCTTGCCTATGAGGAGACCAGCACCTCGGACTTCGGGCCTGCTTCGGCGTACGCCGTGCTCCTCTTCCTCTACGTCGCACTTGTGGCCTACGCCTTCGTCAAGCTGCTGGGCGCAGATGTGATCGGCGACGCCGCCGAGACGAAGAAGGTCGCCAAGGCGAAGAGGAAACGAGTCGGCGGCGTGGCGAAAGGAGACATGCCATGAGCAGCACCGCTACTGCCGCTCCGAAGCAGAGTGGGCGCGAGATGAAGACCTCGTCGCGTGGGGCCGATCGCGTCAAGCAGGGGCTCGTCTACCTGGGCGTTGCCTTGATCCTCATCTACTGCCTTGCGCCGTTCTACTGGATGCTGGTCTCCAGTGCACGGCGGACCAGCGACATCTTCGACACCTCGCTGATCCCCTCCCCGTTATCCTGGGAGAGCTACAGCAGCGCCTTCGATCCGTCGAACAACTTCGGCAGGGCGCTGCTGAACAGCGTCATCGTCGCCGGCACCACGACGGTGCTGGTGCTGGTGATCGGCACTTTTGCCGCGTACGCGCTGGCGCGACTGGACTTTCGCTTCAAGAACATCAGCCTGGCGGTCATCATCTCTACGTCGATGTTTCCTGGGATCGCGATGGTCATCCCGCTCCTCAAGGTGTTCACCGACATCGGCTGGATCAACAGCTACCAGGCGCTGATCCTGCCCAGCATGTCGTTCTCGCTCCCGTTGTCGGTGTGGCTGCTGACCGCCTTCTTCCGACAGATGCCGGCAGAGCTGGAGCAGGCGGCGATGGTGGATGGCTGCTCCCAGGGCCAGGCCTTTCGGCTGATCATCATGCCGTTGGCGGCGCCGGGCGTTTTCACCACCGCGATCATCGTCTTCGTGGCGGCCTGGAACGAGTTCATCATCGCCCTGAGCATGACAAACCAGCCCGAGTTCCGGACCGCGACGGTCGCTGTCTCGCTGTTCACTGGTGCGACGGGGCGCGACACGCCGTTCGGTAGCATCATGGCTGCCGGTGTGGTTCTCACCGTGCCGCTGTTGCTCATGGTGCTGGCCTTCCAGCGGCGAATCGTGGCCGGGCTGACTGCCGGCGGTGTGAAGTAGCTTGGCGGACCCGACCGACCCAGCCAGATGGTGGCGCAGCGCCGTCCTATATCAGATCTACATCCGCAGCTTCTGTGACGGTGACGGGGACGGTCTCGGCGACATCGCAGGGATCCGGTCCCGTCTGCGTTATCTGTCCGATCTTGGCGTCGACGCGCTGTGGATCACCCCGTGGTACCCCTCGCCGATGGCCGACGCCGGTTACGACGTCGCCGACTACCGTGACATCGAACCGCGGTTCGGAACGCTGAATCAAGCCGAGGCCCTGATCGGTGAGGCGCACGCGCTGGGCTTGCGGGTACTCCTCGATGTCGTCCCGAACCACAGCTCGGACCAGCACCCCTGGTTCCGCGCCGCTATCGTGGCGGGTCCCGGTTCGCCCGAGCGTGAGCGCTACGTTTTCCGTCCCGGCCGTGGAGCCGACGGGTCCGAGGTGCCCAACGACTGGCAGAGCGTGTTCGGTGGTTCTGCGTGGCACCGGGTCACCGAGCCCGATGGATCACCGGGGGAGTGGTATCTCCACCTCTTCGCACCCGAGCAACCGGACCTGAACTGGGACCTTCCGTTCGTGCGCGCCGACTTCGAGCGCACGTTGCGCTTCTGGTTCGATCGCGGCGTTGATGGCTTCCGCATCGACGTGGCGCACTCACTGGTCAAGCAGCGGGGCTTGCCGGACGTCGCGGACCTGGAGTGGCCACAGCCCCGTGTCGAGGTCGACGGTGAGCTTAAGCGCGCCCCGTGGCGGGCCCATCCGCATTGGGACCGTGACGAGGTGCATGAGATCTACCGCGACTGGCGACGGATCGCCGACTCGTACGCTGACCCCAAAGTCTTCGTGGCCGAGGCCTGGACGGACGAGCCAGAGAGGCTCGCGCGTTACATCCGAGCCGACGAGCTGCACACTGCGTTCAACTTCACCTACCTGCAGTCGCCGTGGCTGGCTAGCCAGCTCAAGGACACGATCACCGAGACCCTCGATGAGCACTCGGCCGTGGGTGCGCCACCGACCTGGGTTCTGTCCAACCATGACGTTGCCCGCCACGTCTCCCGGTATGCCAGATCGGAACAGAAGCCCGGCATCAGTGTGATGGACCTCCTCGGCCGTGAGGCCGACCTCGAGCTGGGGCGGCGTCGCGCTCGCGCGGCCGTCCTTCTCACGCTCGGGCTTCCCGGGGCGGCCTACATCTACCAAGGCGAGGAACTCGGGCTCGCCGAGGTGGAGGACCTGCCTGAGGAGGCTCTACAAGACCCGACCTGGGATCGGTCCGGCCACACTGACCGGGGTCGCGACGGTTGCCGTGTGCCGATCCCGTGGTCTGGACCGGGTCCGCCGTACGGTTTCTCCCCAGAAGGGGCTAGCTCTCCCACCTGGTTGCCGCAACCGGAAGACTGGTCCACGCTGAGCGTCGAGGCAGAGACCGGGGACCCGGCATCGATGCTCGAGCTCTACCGGGCGGCCCTGCGGATCCGACGCATGGAGCCGTCGCTCGGCGACGGTGAGCTGACATGGCTCGACCTGCCCGAGGGTGCGCTTGGTTTCCAACGCGGCGGGCGCCTCGTCTGTCTCGTCAACGTGTCCGCAGAGCCCGTCGAGCTGCCGGATGCCGCGCAGGTGCTGCTGGCGAGTGCGGATCTCACGGCGGACGGCCGCCTTCCAGGTGATGCCTCCGTGTGGATCACCGTGTGAGTCGAGCATTGAGGACCTTCGCTCCAGTCTCAACCACTGGAAACCGTGGTCTACTACTAGTTTGGGAACCACCCCGCAGGGAGTCATGATGATCCGAACACTCCGATCGACGCGAACGGTGGCTGTGGCCGCCCTGACGGCCACGCTGGTCGTCCCGGCGGTCGACGCCGCGGGCGGATCGGGCGCCGCACCCGCTGCTCGCCTGGCGGCTTCTCCCGAGCTCACCGAAACCTCGCGGCTGGCTGACCGTCGTTCCCTGGTGGTCGGGGACCGAGCCTATGCGATGAGCACGGCAGACACGCTTTACCCGGCCGCCGGCTTTCACACCCGTGGCGAGATGGGCGGAGTCTGGACCCCCCCGATCAAGCTCGTCGACGGCATTTGGTTCCGGGTAGCCGGCGAATGGCTCGGTGACACCGAGGGCGCGCGGGCCACCAGCACGACCGCGGGCTGGGGCTACACGCGAACGTCCTATGCGCCGGTTGCCCAGGTAGCTGTGCAGCGCACCGACTTCGTGCCCGACGGCACGCGCGCGACCCTAGTCGGCCTCACCCTGACCTCACGGCAGCCGCGGACTGTGCCCCTTGCCCTCGACGCCCACTCCGAGCTGATGGCTGCCTATCCTTGGGGCGCGACCACGCCGGACGCCAAGACGTTCAACCTTCAGGACAGGGGAGCCTACGACAAGGGCGCGTTGCTGTTCCGCGAGACCGGCAGGCCGCCGGTTCCCAACGCCTCGCCACACGACTGGGCCGCTCTCGTCGCCGGCAGCCGTCCACCGAGGTCTCACAAGCTGGGGCCTGACCACCGGGGTCCGCAAGACCCGGCCGTGATCTGCCCCGCCGAGGGCCCGGCGCCGACAAGGTGTGACGACAGCGCCTTCGGCGAGGGCACCGGCGGGCAGCTGCGCTGGCAGGTCAAGCTCACCCGGAACCAGCCGACCACGCTGTGGTTCGCGGTCGCAGGCTCGGACAAGGGTGTCGCGGACGCACGAGCCGAGCTTTCGAAGGCGCTGGCCGACCCGGCCGCCGCCCTTGCGCGGAAAGTCGCATCCCGCCGAGAGATCGCCGCGAACACCGTTGTGGACCTGCCAGGGGACCCGCTCCTCGAAGAGAGCATCGCGTGGAGCAAGCAGAACCTCGCCGACTCGGCCCAAGAGGCGCACGACCTGCAGCTGCGGCCGGTCAAGGAAGGCACCGAGTATCCCGCCCCGGTTGGCACGCTGGCCAAAGCGCGGTGGCTGGGCGCTGGTTGGCCCGACTACCCGTGGCTGTTCGGCACCGACGGAGAGTACACCGCGTTCGCAAGCGTGACGATGGGTCAGTTCGCGGACATCAAGGCGCACCTGCGGGCCTTGCGTGACGTCAGTGAGGTGGTCAACGCGAACAGCGGCAAGGTGGTCCACGAGGTCATGCCGGAGGGCTCCGTCTACTACGGAACCCTGGACTCAGAAGGCAACACCGATGAGACCTCGAAGTTCCCGAGCGCAGTTGCCCTTATCTGGCGTTGGACAGGCGACGACGCCTTCCGTGACGACCTCTATGACTTCACGGTCCGCAACATGCGCTACGTCGTAGACGAGCTCGACGAGGACGGCGACGGCTGGCCCGAGGGTCTGGGCAACGTGGAGCGGCCGGGGATGGGCGTGGAGAAGCTGGACAACACCGTCTACACGATCCGCGGCCTTCGCGACCTGGCAGACCTCGCGCGCAGCAAGTCCGACGCGGCCACGGCGACCTGGGCCTCGGAGCGAGCGGCAGCGATGGAGGCCGACTTCGAGGCGGCATGGTGGTACGGCGGGGACACCCACCAGTACGCCGACTCGATCGACGACCCCAACAACCCTGACAATGACAACACCAAGATCCTGCAGCGGCACTGGACCGGCGTGACCCCGATGGACGCCGAACTTGTCCGTGACGGTGAGGTCACCCGCCCGCTCGCGACCGACAAGCATGGGCAGGAGGCTCTTGAGCAGCGCCAGAGAGCCTGCTACTCCGGTGAGTTCGGGCTCTATCACACCGGGACCGGGCCCACCTCCGCCGAGGGCGGCAACAGAGGACCGTCCTGTGACAGCGCCGTGTCGACCGTGCAGAGTGAGCGCTCGGTCTTCTCGCTCAACACCGGGATCATGGCAGTCGCCGAGGGAAACTTCGGTCGGCTGGGTGAAGACGAGCAGCAGCGCTACACAACAGGCAACGCCCGCATCCAGCTGGACCCGCAGGTCTGGGAGATGCCGGGCGCTATGCCGGAGATTGCGCCGAGCCCCGACTTCGTAGCCAACATCGACCGACCGCTCAATGAGCGGTCCATGGTGCTCCAGGCATGGGGCACCTACGGCACGTTGTGGCCGGTTGTGCACCATCAGCTGGGCGTCAGTCCTGACATCGGGCGCGGCCAGCTCGCGGTCGTGCCACAGGTGCCCGACGGCCAGAGGCGGGTCGCGGGCAGCAACATCCGGCTCGGCAGCGGGTCGGTGGACGTCACCGCCAAACGCGGTGCTTCGACCCTCACGACGAGGGTGACTCGGCGCCTCGCCACGAATCTGCTGATCGGTCACGTACTCCCCGACGACGCCGAGGTCTCCTCGGTCACCCTGAACGGCGCGCCGGCGGAGTATCAGGTTCGCTCGACGGCGCGCGGAAGGGACGTCGTGGTGGATGCCGGCGTCGGCACCGGTACAAGCAGGCTGGTGGTCACGATCACCGTCGACTGATATGCCCAGGTTTGTTCAGATGGGCAGGGCCTGACTTCGTCCGATAGTCGCACGAGTCGACGACGCGTGGGCAAGGACACCCCCGTGTTGGGGCTCGGGATTTGCACGTGATAAAGCGATCCGCGAAGGTAGAACCTCCGCCACCGCGTCGGTCGAACGCGGGAGTTGTCCTCAGAGGCCCTCAGGTTGTTGCCCATGCCGTCGACAGTCTGGAAATCCATCTGTGCTGGTCCGCAAGAAGTACATGCCCACACACCGGAGCACCTCAGAACCGTCCTCCAGTCAGCTGCGCACGGTCACCGCGTTTGCTGCTGCCGCTTTGATGACCACGACGGCCTTCGCATTCGTGCCGGAAGAAGACGCTGAATCTGCAGGCGGTGACGCTGTGGCGAGTGTCTCCCTGTTGAGCTCGGTCACCACCGGATCCGGGCGACGGGGTGGAGAAACCGCTGCGGTGGATTCGGCTGACCGTGATGAGCGGACGTCGCGCTCAGCACGTCGTAGCGCCATCGACCGCGAACAGGCTGAAAGAGCCGCTCGGGCACGCGCCGAGCGTCTCGCGGATCGCCGGGCGGAGCGCGCAGCGGATCGCCGTGCCGAGAAGCGTGCGGATAGCCGTGCAGAGCGCGCAGCGGATCGCCGTGCAGCAAATCGTGCCGAGCTGCGTGCGGAGAAGCGTCAGGCGTCGGCCAACCCGCGCGACGTCGCACGCCAGATGATGCCGGAGTTTGGCTTCGCCGCCTCTGAATTCGACTGCCTGGACGCGTTGTACGCCAGTGAGAGCGACTGGGACGTGAACGCCGACAACCCGACCTCGACGGCCTACGGTATCCCGCAGGCCCTGATGTCCGCCCATGAGCTGCCGGCCGACTACACCACCAACCCGGTGAGCCAGATCCGGTGGGGTCTCGGCTACATCCGCGATTCCTACGGAACCCCATGTGCGGCGTGGGAGTTCAAGCAGGCCAACGACTTCTACTGAGTCGGCCCTCGGTTCTCATGTGCAGTCTCGAGCCCCGCCACCGCCGTTCGCCTGCCTCTCGCCGGGTCAGCGGCCAAGCGCCGCGACGAAGCGGGTCAGGTCAGAGGCCACTCGCTCAGGCCGCTCCCAGAGAACCAAGTGGCCGGTGCCTTCATAGACGATGAGCTGTGCGGTGGGTATCGCCGATGCGAGTTCTTCTTCGTCCGCAAACGTGAGCACCTGGTCCCGGGCGCCCCAGGTGATCAGCGTCGGCGCTGTGATTGTGCCCGTCTCGGTCGGAGGCCGGCTTCCCAGGAGTCCGTAGAGGGAACGGCGCCACACCGAAGCTGGGATCTGCGCGCCGTCCTTGACTCGGTCGTCGACATACCACTGGGGTACCGCGTTCTCCAAGGGAAACCAGGCCAACGACTTCCGCACCCATGCCGGGTCGACCGGGTCGGTGAGCTGATCGACCTCGTCAGCGAACGCGGGTCGTCCTCGCAGACTGCGCGGCGACCCCACGAGAACGAGGCCGGCCACACGGTCAGGGCGCTCGACCGCGACCTGCTGGGCGACGTACCCGCCGCTGGAGGAACCCAGTAGCACAGCCGACGAGACGTCGATCGCGTCCAGAAATGCCACAATGTCCTGGGCCAGGCTCTCCAGGGAGTAGCCGGTGGTGACCTTGTCTGCCTTCCCATGTCCCCGCTGGTCGACCGCGATGGCAAGGATGGAGCGAGGCAGCATCGGGATAAGCCGGTCGAAGCTATGGAGAGACTCCCCCCACGCATGTAGCAGCAGGACCGGCGTTGCGGACATCGCACCTGTCGACGCATAGTGCAGGCGCACCCCGGTCGCGAGACTGACCTCGCGGGAGCTCGGGAGGTGAGGCACAACTCCAGGTTAGTCCGGCCGCATCCGCCCGACTGCGCTTGCGCGTGAGGGGCCGCTACGGTGGCTGCGAGGATGAACTGGTGATCACGCGACGAAGTCTGTTATTGGGCGGCGGGGGAGCGGTCGGAATCCTGCACGGGACAAGCGGCAGCGCCGCGGCTTTCCGGGATTTCGGTTTCGCTCGGTTCTTGACGACTGCAGTGGAACAGGGGGCGCCGCCGTTCGTACTGGCAGGCACCGATGACAGTCCGGAAGGGTGGGTGAGCGACGGCACCGCCGATCCCCAGACGATGGTGCTCGACGAGATGCCCGGCTGGCTCTCCGAGCGCGGGTTCGACGCCGACAGGCGGGCTTTGTGGGGCTGGTCGCGCGGCGGCCTGGACGCGTTGGCTGCGCTGCCGCTCGGGCTCTGGTGCGGCGCCGAGGACCCCTTCGTCGACGCGGTCCGCGAGCTCGTCGCCGCGCTCCCGGTCGAACCGGAGGTGCTCACCTTTGCCGAAGGAGGGCACACGCGGCTGTTCTGGAACGACCACACGCTCGATGCGTTCTCGTGGCTGGCCGGCAAGCTCTGAAGCCCTCCACCGGGACCGGGTCAGGGATGCGTCATGCTGGCCACGTCGAGAGCGTCGTCGAGCTGCTGCTCGGTGAGGTCTCCGTTGTCCACGAACCCCATCTCCAGCACCGTCTCGCGGACCGTCTTCTCCTCCCCGAGTGATCTCTTGGCCACCTTGGCGGCGTTCTCGTAGCCGATGTACTTGTTCAGCGGGGTCACCACGGACGGCGAGGACTCGGCGTAGGTACGCATCCGGTCGACGTTGGCCGTGATCCCCTCGACGCAGCGGTCCGCGAGCAGTCGACTGCTCGTGCTCAGCAGCCGGATCGACTCGAGCAGGTTGCGGGCAAGAACCGGCATCATCACGTTGAGCTCGAAGTTCCCAGACGCGCCGGCGACGGTGACCGTGGTGTCGTTCCCGATCACCTGGGCGCAGACCATCAGGGTCGCCTCGGGAAGCACCGGGTTGACCTTGCCCGGCATGATGCTCGAGCCGGGCTGCAGGTCAGGCAGGTTGATCTCGGCGAACCCGGTGCGCGGTCCTGAGGACATCCAGCGCAGGTCGTTGCAGATCTTGGTGAGGCTCACCGCTACCGTGCGCAGCTGGCCGGAGAGCTCGACGAGCGCGTCGCGAGCCCCCTGCGCCTCGAAGTGGTCGCGCGCCTCGGTGAAGGGCAGCCCGGTCGACGTAGCGAGCTCGGCGATCACCCGGGCCGAGAAGCCATGGGGCGTGTTGATGCCGGTGCCGACCGCCGTGCCTCCCAACGGCAGCTCGGCGACCCGTGGCAGGGACGACTCCAGGCGTTCTATGCCGATCCGGATGGCGGCGGCGTAGCCGCCAAACTCCTGGCCGAGCATCACCGGTGTCGCGTCCATCAGGTGGGTGCGACCGGCCTTGACGTGATCCGCGAACTCTCTCGACTTGGCCTCCAGCGCCGAGGCGAGGTGGTCGAGCGCGGGAATCAGCAGGGAGGTGGTCGAGGCGGTGGCCGCGACATGGATGGAGGTCGGGAAGGTGTCGTTGCTGGACTGGCTGGCGTTGACGTGGTCATTGGGATGGATCTGCAACGACGAGGACTCCGGGTCGGCCGAGGTCAACGAGGCGAGCACCTCGTTCATGTTCATGTTCGACGAGGTGCCTGACCCGGTCTGGAACACGTCGATCGGGAAGTGATCGTCGTGCTTCCCGTCGATGACTGCGGCGGCGGCTCTTCTTATCGCAGCGGCCTGCTCCGCAGTGATCACTGCGAGCTGCGCGTTGACCTTGGCTGCGGCTGCCTTGACCTGGGCGAGCGCCTTGAGGTGGGCCGGTTCGAGGGTGGTGCCACTGATCGGGAAGTTCTCCATGGCACGCTGGGTCTGTGCCCGCCACAGGGCGGCGGCGGGCACCTGGACCTCGCCCATGCTGTCGTGCTCGGTTCGGAAATCGGCCATGCCCAGACCCTAGCGGTCATCGGTTACGCGAGAGATATAGAGCCAGTAGCGCTCGTCGCGGGCCTGCAGCGTCACGTCGTAGGGAATGGGGACCACATTGCCGAAGACCTCCTGCATCTCGTGTCGAAGCGCAGGCGCCTGCGCCGCCGACCAGATCACCAGGGCGCCACCGGGGCGGAGGGCGTCGCGTGCCAGCCGGAGGAACTCCCGCTGGTATACCGCCCGGTTCTCCTCGTAGACCACCTGCTCCGGCCCGTTGTCGATGTCGAGCAGGATCAGGTCGTGGGCCGCGGGGGTGGCCTCCGTCATCGCGATCCGGATGTCGGCAGTCATCACGGTGAGTCGCTCGTCGGCGAGGTACGTCGGACCGTGGGGGATGGTGCCGTCACGCATCCAGCCGACCACCGCCTCCTCCACCTCGACGACCACCAGCTTCTCGACCCGTTGGTCCGCGAGCACCTCGTGCATCGTGAAGCCCAGCCCGAGCCCGCCGACGACGACGTTGCGGGGGTGCTCGACCTGTGCGAGTGCGGCCGAGGCCAAGCCCTTCTCGCTGCTGGTCTCCAGGGTGTCCATCACGAAGACGCCGTTGACCCGCAGTTCGAGGATGACTGGGGAATGCACTCCGACGTCGGGATCGCGACGTTCCCGAAGCACCATCTCGCCGCGCTCCGAATCGACTCTGGCCAGCTCGACGTACTCCAGGTTGCTCACCCGAGGGAGGGTAGTCGAGACCGATTAGTCTGTCCTCCATGGTGCGAAGCGCGCGAAACGGCTCAGAAGACGGCCCAGAAGACGGCCCAGAAAGCAGCCCAGAAAGCAGATCAGGGAACGGCCCGGACGAGGGAACCGAGCGTGCCGGGCAGCCCTACGACGTACGCCGGATGCGAATCTCCGATGAGGACCGGCATCAGGTGGCCGAAGTGCTGCGACATGCCGCCGGTGAAGGACGGATCGACTTCGAGGAGCTCGACGAACGGCTGGAGGCGACGTACTCAGCGAAGACGTTCGGCGACCTGGTCCCGATCACTGTCGATCTACCGACGCATCCGGACAACCAAGTGGCCAGCAGCCCGACGGCGCCCGTACCACCGCCCGCTTCCCTGGACCAGAATGTGACCAACTCCGTTGCGGTGATGTCGGACACCAAGCGTCGCGGAGTGTGGCTGGTTCCCGAGCAGCACACCGCCTTCTCGATGATGGGGTCGGTGACCCTGGACCTGCGTGAGGCCCAGTTCGAGTGCAATGACGTGACGATCAACGCTTTCACGGTCATGGGGGAGATCACAGTCATCGTGAACGCGCACACCC
This sequence comes from Actinomycetota bacterium, assembly GCA_030859325.1. Taxonomy (GTDB): domain Bacteria; phylum Actinomycetota; class Actinomycetes; order Propionibacteriales; family Nocardioidaceae; genus Nocardioides_C. The sequence goes on along the minus strand of JALZKI010000024.1, from coordinate 15,684 downwards.
GTGTGCTCGTGGACGGTGTGGCGATCATGGCCGAATTCAGTGAGCGAACTGCGAAAGTGCCGGAGGAGTGCACCGCGGGCTCTCAGGTCGTTCGAGTCAAAGGAATGGCGCTGATGGCAACCGTCTCGGTGCAGCGCCGGGCCATGCCCGGTAAGCCGCGCGGTGAGCCGCGCAGGTTCCTCGGCCCTGGACACTGAGGGTTTCCACCTTCGCTCTGTCAGGAGAGACTGTGCGGTATGCGCCAACTCAGCTCCCTCGACGCACAGTTCCTCCACGTCGAGTCGCCCACGACCGTCGGCCACGTCGGAAGTGTGGTGATCCTCGACCCGTCCACGGCAGCTGACGGGAAGTGGACCCTCGAATCGGTCAAAGCCGTCTACGAGCAGCGACTGCACCTGGCCGCCCCACTTCGCCAGCGCCTGGTCATGGTCCCTCTGGGCCTGGGGCGGCCCTACTGGATCGACGACGCCCACTTCGATATCGAGTTCCACCTCCGCGAGCTGGCGCTCCCCTCGCCCGGAACACGAGAGCAGCTCGGCGAGCAGGTCGCCCGGATCCATGCCCGGCCGCTCGACCGGACCCGCCCGCTGTGGGAGGGCTACGTCATCACGGGTCTGGAAGGTGGCAAGGCAGCCTTCTACTCCAAGATCCACCACTCCGCGATCGACGGTGTCTCCGGCGCCGAGATCCTCGAGGCGATCATGGACACCACCGTGCAGCCGCGCGAGGTCACACAGTCGAGCAGCTCCTTCGCGCCGCGTGACGTCCCCTCGGCAGTGAGCCTCATCCGCCGCGGGCTGACGTCGATGGCCCTGAACCCCATCGAGCTGCTGCGCACCGTGCCCAAGTCACTCAGCTACGTCAACGAGTTGCCCGGTGCTTCGAACTTTCCAGGATCGCAGGTTGTGAGCGGGACCGCCGTGCTCGTTGAACGTGCGCTGGGCGGGAAACCGACCGATGTCAAGCCTCGTGTCCTTCGTGCGCCGAAGACGCCGCTGAACGGCCAGATCACCCCGCACCGGCGTTTCTCCTATGGGTCGGTCTCCCTCGAGGACGTGAAGCTGGTCAAGAACCATTTCGACATGACGGTGAACGACGTGGTGATGGCGCTGACGGCTTCCGCGCTGCGACGTTGGTTGCTCGACCACGACGCACTCCCGAGTATCCCCCTGGTCGGCGCCGTGCCGGTCTCCATCCGCTCTGAGGGGCACGGCTCGGTAGGCGGGAACCAGATCTCGGTGATGCTGGCCGAGCTTCCCACGCACATCGCCGACCCGCAGGAGCGGTTGTCCTACATGCGCGACTCGATGCACCAGGCCAAGCGTCACTTCAACGCCGTGCCGGCCACGCTGTTGCAGGACCTCGCCAACGTCATTCCCACGGCGATGTCCGGCCTCGCTGCCCGGGCACTGTTCAAGCTGGTGACGGTTCCCGGCGTGCTGTTCAACCTGTTCGTGAGCAACGTTCCCGGTCCGCAGCTGCCGTTGTACATCGCCGGCGCAAGGGTCGAAGGCATCTACCCCGTCTCAGCGGTCACCGACATGACCGGCGGCCTGAACATCACGCTGTTCTCCTACAACGGTGCCCTCGACTTCGGGTTGATCGCCTGCCGGGAGATGGTGCCCGACGTGTGGAACCTGATCGCCTATCTGCAAGACGCGATGCACGAGATGGTCGCCCTCGTCCCTGCTCCGGCCGGCGCGGAAAAGCCCACGGGCCCGAAGAAGGCGGCGAAGAAGGCGGCGGTGAGGAAGGCCGGCCCGAAGAAGGGCACCGCGAAGAAGGGCACCGCGAAGAAGGGCACCGCGAAGAAGGGCACCGCGAAGAAGGGCACCGCGAAGAAGGGCACCGCGAAGAAGGGCACCGCGAAGAAGGGCACCGCGTCGAACGCCGCTGCAAGGAACGGCGTGCCGCGGGCCTCGAGCTGACCGGAGGCCCGGATCACCGCGGGCTACTGCCTTGAGCGGTCGGCGGTCCGGCGGATGGCGTCGACGAAGGTTCCGTGAAGGTCGCGAGGGACGTCATGGCCCATGCCGTCGATGAGCAGGAGCTCCGAGCCGGAGATCGAGGAAGACGTCGCCCTGCCACCGGACACATGCACCATCCGGTCCGATAAGCCATGGATGACTAGGGACGGGATCCGCAGGCTGCGCAACGCGAGGGACCGGTCGGGCTGGGTGAGGATCGCCCCGATCTGCCTGGCCACTCCTGCCGCGCTGACCCCGCGGTCCCACGTCTCCGCCGCACGCTCGCGGACGGTCTCGGTGGTGTCGGGGTAGAGCGGTGACCCGATCAGCTTCCACAGCCTGGAAGAGGCGTTGATGTAGTGCTCACGTGACTGGGACCGTCTAGCCATGAGCAGTGGCAGCAGCCGGGGATCTTGCCAGCCGACCGAACGCCGGCCGGTGGTGGACATGATCGAGGTCATGGACCGGACGCGGTCGGGATGGCTGAGCGCCATCGTCTGCACGATCATTCCGCCCATCGAGATGCCCACGACGTGCGCCGAGGTGAGACCAAGGTGATCGAGAAGAGCAAGGGCGTCGTCGGCCATGTCCTGCAGGGTGTACGGCGTCTTGGCCTTCACTCCGGCGAATGACGACGCGATCGTGCGGCGGTTGATCCTGCCCTTCATCCTGGTGGACCGACCGACATCGCGGTTGTCGTACCGGATCACGTAGAAGCCGTTCTCGGCGAGGAGTGCGCAGAAGTCGGGGTCCCACCACGTCATCGGCCCACCCAGTCCCATGACGAGGAGCAGCGGTTCGTCCGCGGGGTCGCCAAAGGTCTGATAACAGAGGTCAACCCCGGCAGAGACCGCGGCGAACTGCTCCTCGGAGGCCGAGACTCTGGATTCGGATGCGCTGGCCACGAAGGCAACCTCTCGAATCGGATGGTGTTGCGGTGAGTTTAGCCAGTCGGCACCGCCGGATGACCGTGCACTGCCGGATGTCATGACATGCCTGGGTAACGAAAGAGCCGACTCCCACTTATTGCGCTTGCGAGTGGTTATGGTCACCAGAAGGAGCAGTTGCCCGCTGCCCGTCATGGGGGAGGTCACAATGGGTTCACCGCTTGGGCCGTTCCTGTGTCCGGAGGGCTTCGTTGGACCCAGCGGGTGGCGCGCGATGGTTCGCGAGACCAGCGCAGTGGTGGAGGCGGGGCGGCTCGTACGACGCAGCACCGGCGACCGAATCCACCGGCGGGACATGTCGCACTCCCCGTGGACGCCGCTGCGCTCGATCGACCCTGTGGTGCTCGTTCCGGGGTTTCTGGCCGGTGACTCGTCGATGCTTCTGATGGCCCGGCACATGCGAAGGCTAGGTTTCCGCACCTACCGCTCGACCATGCATGCGAACGTCGGCTGCACGCAGCAGGCGTCCTCGGCGCTGGAGCGTCGCATCGAGTCCATCGTGATCAAGCGCGACCGCAAGGTCACGATCATCGGCCACAGCCTGGGCGGACTGCTCGCCCGCAGCATCGCCGTACGCCGTCCTGACCTGGTCGACGGCATCATCGCGATGGGCAGCCCGATGCTCGCTCCGGGAGCCGTGCACTCGGTCCTAGCCTTGGACCTCGCCATCGTCATCGTGCTGCGCCGGGCCGGGCTGCGCACGATGATGGGACGGGACTGCACCTCTGGTGACTGCGCGAGGCTGAGCTGGGAGCAGTCGCAGGCGAAGCTGGGAAGCAGCGTGTCGTTCACCTCGATCTTCTCCCGTCGTGACGGCGTCGTCGACTGGCGCAGCTGCCTGGACCCTGCGGCCGAGACGGTCGAGGTCGCCACCAGTCACATGGGCATGGCCGTTGACCCTGTGGTCTTCGACATCGTGAGCCACGCGCTGCGGCGTGGTCGTGAGAGACGCAGAGTCGCCGCGGGAACGAGCACGGGTGTCAGCCCGGATGTCAGCACGGTGTCAGCTGCGGGGCTGCGGCCGGGCTGTCGGTAGTTCCTTCCGCGTCGGCGGGTTTGCCCCCCGCCTGGCACAGGTCACCGCCGCTGCAGCCATCGCGCCCTCGAGCAGAAGCCGCACCTTGTCCTCGCCCAGCTGGCTGAGACCTCCGGCTCGGTTCGCAGGGACCGCCCAGTCGAGCAGGAGAGCAAGCACCGCTGCCATGAACGAGTCCCCGGCCCCCACTGTGTCCACCACGTCGACCGGAGGCGCCGAGACCTCGATCTCGAAGACGTCGGTGATCGCGGCCGCTCCAGCGCCTCCACTGGTGATGATCACCAGCTCGGTCCGCTCACCGGCGAGGAGGTCGTGCGCCACCGCGGTCACTGGCTGGTCAGGGCGAAGGGTGTGGAGGTCCTCGTCGCTGACCTTGATCAGGTTGCTCAATGAGGCGATCTCGGTCACGTCCCGCCAGGCCTGGCCGAGGTCGTCTCCCACGAAGGCGGAGCGAATGTTCGGGTCATAGCTGAGGAACAGGTCTCTGTCGGCGGCTCGCCGGGCGAGGCCCAGCACAACGGCGCGTCCCGGCGCGAGACTGGCGCCCAGTGATCCGACATGCAGCCCGGCCGCATCGGGCAGGTCCTGATGAGCCGGCTCCCAGCTCAGGTCGAAGTCGTAGCTCGCGGCGTTTCCCTCGCCGAGCCGCGCGACTGCCGTACTCGTGCGTCGTCCGGGCTGGATCGAGGAGTCGGTGATGTCGGCACCGCTGGCGCGCACGTGCTCGACTACCCGGCGACCGTTGTCGTCGTCTCCGACCTGGGTGATCAGAAGGGTGGGTACGCCGAGGCGGGCAAGACCGACCGCGACGTTCATCGGGGACCCGCCCACGGCTGAGGAGGACTCGCCGTGCTGGTCGACGACGACGTCGAGGAGAGACTCACCGACGACCACCCAAGGTGCCACCGGACTGGAGGGGCTCAATGCTCGAAGTCGACAGCGGAGTAGGCACGCAGCTTCGCGAGCTTGTGCTCACTGGTGATCGAGCGGATGGTGCCGCTGCGCGAACGCATGACCAGGGAATGGGTGCTCGCCCCTCCCGCGCGGTACCGGACGCCACGCATCAGCTCACCGTCGGTGATACCGGTCGCGACGAAGAAGCAGTCGTCACCGGTGACCAGGTCCTCGGTGGTGAGTACGGCGTCGAGGTCGTGTCCCGCGTCGACGGCACGCTGACGCTCCTCGTCGTCGGTGGGCCAAAGCCTGCCCTGGATCACACCACCCATGCACTTCATCGCACAGGCAGCGATGATGCCTTCGGGAGTGCCACCGACGCCGAGAAGCAGGTCGATGCCTGTGTCGGGGCGGGCGGCCATGATCGCGCCGGCCACGTCGCCGTCGGTGATGAACTTGATCCGCGCGCCGGTGGCCCGAATCTCCTCGACGATCGCCTCGTGCCGCGGCCGGTCCAGAAGGACCACGGTCACGTCCTCGGGAGCGCTGCCCTTCGCCTTCGCGACGTGGTGGATGTTCTCCGCGATCGGGTAGCGGATGTCCACCACGTCTGCGGCCTCAGCGCCGGTAATCAGCTTCTCCATGTAGAACACCGCAGAGGGGTCGTACATCGAGCCGCGGGGAGCCACCGCGAGCACAGACACGGCGTTCGTCATTCCCTTCGCGGCAAGCGTGGTGCCGTCGATCGGGTCCACCGCGACGTCACACTCGGGACCGGTTCCGTCACCGACCTCCTCACCGTTGTAGAGCATCGGGGCGTTGTCTTTCTCGCCCTCACCGATGACCACTGTTCCCCGCATGCCTACGGTGGAGATGAGGGCCCGCATGGCCTTGACAGCGACGCCGTCCGCGCCGTTCTTGTCGCCTCGGCCCACCCAGCGTCCCGCCGCCATGGCCGCGGCCTCGGTGACCCGGACGAGCTCGAGCGCCAGGTTCCTGTCGGGCGCCTCGTGCGCGGCGGACAGGTCGGGAGGCAGCAGGTGCTCAGACATGAAGTGATGGTAACCGAGCCGGAGGAACCGCTGCAGCGCCGTAGATGGCCACCTCGGTCGCTTTCACGGCTGCCCAGACCGTTCGTCCTGGCGTGAGCGACAGCTCTGCTGCCGACGTGGGCGTCACGTCCGCGATCAGCGGTTTGCCCGCGTCGAGGTGCACACGCACGGCGGCTCCGTGAGGGACGACCGACCGCACCGATCCGCGCCACCGGTTGCGCGCGCTGCCGGTTGGCTCGTCAGCGGTCAGGGTGACCGCGGTGGGGCTGAAGCTCGCGAACACCTCGCCGTGGAATGTTGTGGTCGAGACGAGGGATGAGCCGTCGAGCAGGCGTACGTCGGTCCCGTTGCTGCGTCCGCGTAGGGCGTTGAGTCCCACGAGACGGGCGACATGCTCGGTGCGGGGCCGTTGGGCTACGTCGGCCGGCGTGCCCATCTGCGCCACCCGCCCGCCGTCGAGCACGACCACCCGGTTCGCGACCGTCATGGTGTCGATGGCGTCATGGGTGACCAGGACGCTCACCCCGCCGAAGTCGGCGAGGTGGCGTGCCAGCTCGAACCGCAAAGCCATCGCGACCCCGACGTCGAGCGCGGCCAGAGGCTCGTCGAGCAGCAGTACCGAGGGCTCGGTCGCCAGGGCACGGGCGATCGCGACCCGTTGTGCCTGGCCTCCGGACAGAAGTTTGGGTCGCCGGGTGGCGAGGTCGCCGACGCCGAGCCGGTCGAGCCACGCCTGGGCGATCTCGTGCGAGCGGTTCTTAGCGGCACCGCGGCTGCGTGGCCCGAACGCCACGTTGCCGAGGACGCTGATGTGCGGGAAGAGCAGCTGTTCCTGGAAGACCATGCCTACGTTGCGCTGCTGCACACCCGTCGGTGACCCGTTGCCGGAGTCCCACTCGAGGCCGCGGCACCTGATCCGCCCCTGGCTCACGGGCACGAGGCCGGCGAGCGTCCGGACCAGGGTGGACTTGCCTGAGCCGTTCGGACCGATCACGGCCACCACGTCACCCGGCTCTGCAGCCAGCTCCACGTCGAGGGTGAAATTCGCCCGGCGTACGACGAAGTGCGCATCGAGGAAGGCCGTCATCGAACCGCCTGGTAGAGCCAGCGCTCCCGCAGGAGCGCCAGGACCAGGACGGAGACCAGCAGCAGGATCACGCTGAGGGCAAGGGCCGCCTCGGGGTCGGACTGGAGCGCACTGTAAACCGCGAGCGGCATGGTCTGAGTGGTGCCCGGGAAGTTGCCGGCGAAGGTGATCGTGGCGCCGAACTCGCCGAGCGAGCGCGCCCAGCCCAGCACCAGCCCGGCGACGACCCCGGGCATGGCGAGAGGCAGCGTGACGCGGCGGAAGATCGTCCATCTGTCCGCACCAAGGGTGGCGGCCACCACGTCGTAGTCCTGGCTGGTGGCACGCAGCGACCCCTCGACGCTGATCACGAAGAAGGGAAGGGCGACGAACGTGTGGGCGATGACGACGGCGGTTGTCGTGAACGGGATGGTGATACCGAGCTCGCGCAGCGGTCCTCCGAGCACACCGTTGCGCCCGAAAGCAGCAAGCAGTGCCACACCCGCCACGACGGGAGGAAGCACCAGCGGGACCGTTACGACACCACGTAGAAACGCGCGAGCCGGGAAGGGGACCCGTGCCAGCACCCAGGCCAGAGGCAGCCCGAGAACCAGGCAGAGCACCATCGCGACCGAGGACGTGAGCACGGACAGCCACAGTGCGTCGAGGTTCCTCGGCTCGACCAGCCGCGCCGGTAGGGTCGACCAGGGCGTGCGCGCCAGCAGGCTGACGAGTGGAAGCACGAGTACAGCAAGCCCGAGCACGGCTGGAACGAGCAGTCGCAACGGCGCGCGACCCAGTGACGGTTCGACCGTCTGGGAGGACATGGCGGTCACGGTGCGCCGAAACCGGCGGCGTCGAGAACATCCTGGCCCTCCTCGGAGAGAACCAGATCGACCCACTGACGAGCCAGGGCGGGACTCTCGCGCTGCCGCAGTGTCGCGATCGGGTAGTTGTTGATCTCTGCGTCCGCCTTCGGGATCTCGAGCGTCTTGACCATGTCCCCTGACGCGACGGCGTCGCTCTGGTAGACGAGGCCGGCGTCTGCCTCGTCCAGCTCGACCTTGGTGAGCACCGCCTTGACGTCCACCTCGAAGCTGACCGGTTGAGCCGAGATATCGTTGACGTCGAGCAGCGTCTTGGCGAGGGCCCCGCAGGGTGCGGACTCCTCGCAGGCGACGTAGTCGACCGAGTCGTCGTCGAGATCGGCGAAGCGCTCGATCCGGGAAGGGTTCGAAGCCGGAACCACCATCACCATCGTGTTGGTGGCGAACAGCTGCGAATCGGTGGCCGTGCCGCCCTCAGTCGCCATCGCCATGGTGGCCTCGTCGGCGGTGGCGAGGACGTCTGCCGGAGCACCCTCAATGGCTTGCTGCGCCAAGGTGGAGCTGGAGTCGAAGGAGATGCGGACGTCAACGCCGTCGTGGTCGGCCTCGAAGTCCTTCTCGAGCTCGGTGAAAGTCTCGGTGAGGGAGGACGCGGCGAGCACGGTCAGGGTCGTCTCGCTCGAAGCCCCGTCGTCCGTCGTACCCTCGCCGCACGCAGCGGCCATGACCAGCACCGGGGCGAGTGCCCACACACCCCTCATGGCAACTCGACGACTACGTTGGTGGACTTCACCGACGCAATCGCGAGCACGCCGCGCTCGAGGCCGAGCTCGTCGGCGGCCTCCGAGCTCATCAAGGAGACGATCCGGTGGGGACCACAGACCATCTCGACCTGTGCCATCACGGTGTCCCGGGTCACCGCGGTGACTATCCCACGCATCCGGTTGCGTGCGCTGACCGAGGCGGCCCGTGCCGGGCCGACGCCATCCGCCCGCTTCTCGGCCAAGGACTTCGCGAGCTGCGCCAGGTCCTGCCCGGCGACTGCGGCACGTCCGTCGCTGCCGGTCGTGGCCGGGATCCGGCCGGCGTCGATCCAACGGCGCATCGTGTCATCACTGACTCCGAGCACCTCGGATGCCTCGGCAAGTCGGTAAGTAGTCACGGTCGCAGTGTCCCGCACATGCGGGTAGATCCGCAACTAAAGCCCGTAGATGCGTAGATGGGCGATGCCGTCGCATGTGCCACTGCATCGGCGCCGTTCCCGTCATTTCGCCGAGACGGGAAGATGGAGCAGTGAGTGTTCAGTCTGGGGGTTACCAACGCTCGGCGGCAGGCATGGTCGGCTCGATGCTGGTCCTGCTCCTGGTCGTCGTCGTGTTCGTCGTCCTGCGCGATCTCAACCGCGTCGGACCCGAAGCTCCGGCCGACTCGGTGGACTATCGGCAGAGTGCCGAGTTCGCGGAGGAGTCCGGGTTCGAGGTGTCGACGCCGGACAGGTTGCCCAACGGCTGGCGGGCCACGAGCGTGGAGTTCGCCCCCGAACCGTTGCATTGGCACCTCGGGCTGCTGACCGAAGATGCGGAGTACGTCGGCCTCGAGCAAGCCAAGGCCCCGGTCAGATCCATGGTCATGAAGTACGTCGACGAACAGACGACCAAGACAGCAGACGTGACCATTGACGGCAAGAGATGGACCTCCTGGGGCGACGGCCAGGGTGACGTTGCGCTGGCGCGTCGCGACGGTGCCCTCACCACGCTCGTCGTGGGACCCGTTGAGCAGGAGGTGCTCGTGGACTACGTCAAGAGCTTGACCTAGGAGTCCCCTGTGGCGATGACCACGTCGAGTCGCTTCTTCGCTCCGTCGAGCCAGCGCTGGCAGATGTGCGCCAGGTTCTCTCCACGCTCCCACAAGGCGAGCGAGTCCTCGAGGCTCGTGCCGCCCGCCTCGAGCCGACGCACCACGTCGATCAGCTCCTCTCGCGCCGCCTCGTAGCTGAGCTCGGGTGTCGCTTCGGGTTGCTCGCTCACTTGTCGCTCTCCTCGCTCGATGCTGAATCTGTGCGCTGATGCCCTGTGGGGAAGCCGTGGTCCTCGGCTGGGCAGCCGACGGCACTGCCACGCTCGACAGCGCTGTCACTGTTGGTGCCGCGGACGACGAGGTGCAGCCGGCCATCGCTGACGCGCGCGTGCAGCTCCTGGGCGGTCTCGATCTGGGTGGTGCTGGTGACTACGTGGCCGGCACGGTCTTGGAGAACGGAGTAGCCGCGCTCCAGGGTGGCCAACGGCGAGAGGCTACGCACTCGGGCCAGCTGGTGGGTCAGGTGGTCGTCGGCACGGTCGAGCTGGTGGCTCACGCAGCGACGGGACCGTGATCGCAGCTCACCGACTTCGCTGAGCCGAGCCGTCAGGCTCGTCCCCGGGTCGGCCAGGCTGGGTCGGGCACGCACGGACTCGAGCTGGTACAGCTGTTGGGCGACCCAGCTCGTCATCAACTGACGACCACGGTCCCGGAGCCGGGTGATCCGGTCGATCTCCTCGGCCACGTCCGGAACCACCAGCTTGGCCGCGTCGGTCGGTGTCGAAGCTCGCACGTCAGCGACGAGATCGAGGAGAGGGGAGTCGGGCTCGTGCCCGATCGCGGAAACCACCGGCGTGCGCGCTTTGTGCACTGCTCTGACCAGCGCCTCGTCGGAGAACGGCAGCAAATCCTCGACGGCACCGCCTCCGCGCGCGATGACGATGACATCGACGCCGGGGTCGCGCTCGAGGAGGGCGAGCGCCTCGATCACCTCACGCGCCGAGTTGGTTCCTTGGACCGCCGCGTGCACGACCCGGAACTGCACAGCCGGCCACCGGTGCCGGGCGTTCACCAGAACGTCGCGCTCGGCGGCTGACTGCGCACCGGTGATCAGACCGACCGTTCGCGGCAGGAACGGCAGCGTCCTCTTCAGCTCGCGGGCGAAGAGTCCTTCCGCCGCGAGTAGCTGCCGGCGGCGCTCGAGGCGAGCGAGCAGCTCGCCGAGACCCACCATCCGGATGTCGGAGGCGTAGAGGCTCAGCGTGCCGCGGTTGGCGTAGAAGGAGGCCTTGGCGTGGATCACGACGCTCGCACCCTCGACCACGGGCGGGTTGAGTGAGTCGAAGACCTGTCGGGAGCAGGTGACCGAGACCGAGATGTCGGCCACCGTGTCGCGCAGGGTGAGAAACACAGTGTTCATCCCCTGGCGACGATTCAGCTGAGCGATCTGACCCTCGACCCAGACCGCCCCGAGCCGGTCAACCCACCCGGAGATGGCGTTGGCGATCTGCCGGACGGGTGCCGGAGACTCGGGGGAGGTCGCAAGTGCCACGCCTGGCACCTTATGGCAGAGCACCTACCATTGACCCATGAGCACTTCCGAACTGGGGATACCCACTGTCCTGAGTCCGGATGCGGCTGATCGCGCGGTGCTGCTGGCCGCGCCCCGCGGTTACTGCGCCGGCGTGGACCGAGCGGTCATCACTGTGGAGAAGGCGCTGGACCTGTACGGGTCACCCGTCTACGTGCGCAAACAGATCGTGCACAACCGCCACGTGGTCGCCGAGCTGGAGTCTCGCGGCGCGGTCTTTGTCGAGGAGCTCGGTGAGGTTCCTGCCGGGGCAACCGTCGTGTTCTCTGCCCATGGTGTCTCGCCTGAGGTACACCGCGAGGCAGGTGAGCGCAGCCTCAAGACCATCGACGCGACGTGCCCACTGGTGACCAAGGTGCACCACGAGGCGCGTCGCTTCGCCAGCGACGACTACGACATCCTGCTCATCGGCCATCAGGGCCACGAGGAGGTCGAGGGCACCGCGGGTGAGGCACCGAGCCACATCCAGCTCGTGCAAAGCCCCGAGGACGTCGCGGGCATCGAGGTTCGCGACCCTGCCAAGGTCGCCTGGCTCTCGCAGACGACTCTCTCGGTCGACGAGACGATGGAGACCGTCGACCGCATCCGAGAGAAGTTCCCCCAACTGCTCGACCCGCCGTCGGATGACATCTGCTACGCCACCCAGAACCGACAGATCGCGGTCAAGGAAATTGCCAAGAACGCCGACCTGGTGCTCGTGGTCGGCTCGGGCAACTCCTCGAACTCGGTCCGCCTCGTGGAGGTCGCGCTCGAAGCCGGGGCCAAGGCGTCCTACCGAGTCGACGACGCCGGCGAGATCGACGAGGCCTGGCTCGAGGGCGTCCGGACGGTCAGTGTTACCTCGGGAGCATCGGTGCCCGAGAAGCTGGTCGGGGGCGTGCTCGACTTCCTCGCCCGCCGCGGTTACCCTGACGCGCAGGCCGTGCAGACCGCGGAGGAGTCACTGATCTTCGCGCTCCCTCCCGAGCTTCGGCGCGACATCCGCGCGGCCGAGAAGGCTAGGTCCTGAGCGGTCGCTGAGATCAACTCGGTCGAGTCGGTCATGCGCTGCCCGCCGGCAGAGGCCTCCCCCCGTTTGGGTGCTTGCGCGGGTTGTCGTTGGGTAGGAACTCGGGTCGTTCGTCGAGGGGATTGAGCTGGATCTCCCAAGGCGTGCCCGCGAACGAGCGCCAGGTCAGGGGTGGCCCAGAGGCTCTGCGCTGACGCCGTGCTTCTCGCACTCTGGCTCGGATCGAGACCGTAACCACAGCTGCTCCAGGTCGTCGGCGATCTGGACGACCTCCCAGACGCAGCAACATCGCGTGGCAGACATCGGCAACCTCCTCGGTCGTGCCGGCGCCCCGCTCACGCGCGGCGCGCGATCAGGGCGAAAGTCGTGACAGGTTTTGCTGCGCCGAGGATTCCCCTATCGATATGTCGGGAGTGGTTTCCCTTCGCAGCCGTGAGGCTTGGGCAGGCAGCCGTTGCTGGGAGGCCATCTGTCGCAGCGCCAGCACCGCCAGGGTGAGGCCGTAGCCCACGACAAGCGCGCCGGCGTGATGCGCCAGACCGGAGACGCTGGCCTGGATCAGGCCATCATCCGGCTCCGCGATCACGCCTCGGGCGAGAAGAGCAAGCATGAGTGCAGTGCCGAACATCAGCAGCGGCGGCAGCACGCCGACCACGAAGAAGTCTCGAGGCCGGACGCCAAAAGCGGCGGCGACGCAGATGGCCACGAAGGCCACGTCGAAGACAAGGTTCAGCTTCGGTGACAGCAGCAGGGTGACGAGCACTGCGGCGATCACCGCGGCACAAGCGCAAGAGACGACCTGGCGGCCGGGTCGCCGACCCTCTTCCCACAGCGTGCGCTGGCTCACGTTCTCAAAATAAGCCTATAGATGCTTACATATGGGTCGCCGCGCCGTGCCATCCGGAAAGCATTACGCGCCGTGTTCCCCGCCATGGGGATCGCCTCGCGGCCTAGGCACCCTCGGCCCGTCGCTGCTGGGGCAGCTTGGTATCCGTGGAGTTCAGCTCCGGTAGCGGATCGCGGGGGTCGGCAACGGCCTCCATCAGCTCGGCCGCGGACAGAGGGCGCGGCGCCTCGGACACGACCGTCGGAGTCGTCAGCTCCGCGCCATTGACCTGCATCTCCGCGAACTTCCTGGCCGAGACGAGCACCCGTGTCTCCAGCGACCCGATGGCCTTGTTGTAGCTGCCCACGGCGTTCGACAGAGATCGGCCCAGCTTGTCGAGATGCCCACCCATGACGCCGATCCGGTCGTACAGCTCGCGCCCGAGCTCGTGGATGTCGCGCGCATTGTCCGCCAAAGCCTCCTGGGTCCAGGCGTAGGCCACGGTCCGCAGCAAAGCGATCAGGGTAGTCGGCGTGGAGAGCACTACTTGCCGTGCCGCGGCGTACTCCAGCAACGAGGGGTCGGCCTCCAGAGCCGCGGAGAGGAACGACTCACCCGGCACGAAGAGCACCACGAACTCGGGTGTCGCCGGCATGGAGCGCCAGTAGGCCTTGGCGCTCAGGCAGTCGACGTGCTGCCGGAGCTGGCGCGCATGGCGGGCGAGCTGGGCATCGCGCTCGTCGTCGCTGTCGGCTCCCGTCGCGTCGAGAAACGCCTCCAGTGGGACCTTGGCGTCGACCACGACGCTCTTGCCTCCGGCCAGGCTGACAACGAGGTCCGGCCGCCGAACTCCGTCCTCGTCTCGGATGGAGACCTGCTCGGCGAAGTCACATCGGGAGACCAGGCCGGCCACTTCCACGGCCTTGCGCAAGTGCATCTCACCCCAGCGCCCGCGCACCTGCGGCTTCCGCAGCGCTGTCGAGAGGGCACTCGTCTCCCGTCGCAGGATGTCCGTGGAGTGTCGCACCTCATCCACCTGCTGTCTGAGCTGACTCTGCCACGAGACCCGATGTTGCTCCAGGCTGCACACCTGGTCGTGCAGGCGCTCTAGCCCATTGCGCACGACTGCATGTTCGGCAGCGCGCGTCTCGATCGCGATCCGCTCCGTCTCGGCGATCGAGGAGGTCACCGAGGTCGCAGATCGGGATCGCATCAAGAGAGCACCCAGGGCGGCGCCGAGAAGCACACCGACCAGAAGCACCAGCAGCAGAGTCAGCACGGTGTCGAGTCCCATGAGCACATGGTGGCTGACTGCGCCGACGATGTGTGGGACGTGTCGAGAGCCGGCTGTGTCCTCAATCGGCAAGGTTCACCACGACGGGAGCGTGGTCGCTGGCCCCCGTGCCGGCGCGTTCGACCCGGTCGATGAACGCGCCGGTCGCCCGGCTGGCGAGGGCGGGGGAGGCGAGAACGAAGTCGATGCGCATCCCGCGGTTGCGCTCGAACCGCTGCCGGTAGTAGTCCCAGTAGGTGAAGACATCCGGGCCCGGCGTGTGGGGCCGGACGACGTCGACGTACCCGAGGTCGGTGATCGCGTGGAAGGCGGCCCGCTCTGCGGGTGAGACATGAGTGCTGGTCGCGAACCGGCTGATGTCGAACACGTCCTCGTCGAGCGGCGCGATGTTCCAGTCGCCGGTGAGCGCGATCTGCGCGTCCAAGTCCTTGCTGAGCCACTCCTGGGCGGCAACGCGTAGGCGGGTGAGCCAGTCGATCTTGTAGTCCAGGTGCGGATCGCCGAGAGCGCGGCCGTTCGGGACGTAGAGCGACCAGATTCGCACGCCCTCGCAGGTGGCGGCTAATGCCCTCGCCTCGGAGCTGCGCGGCTCGCCGTACGCTGGCATGCCCTCGAAGCCTGGCTGTACGTCAGTGAGTCCTACGCGACTGGCGATGGCGACGCCGTTCCACTGGTTGTATCCGAACGTCGCCACGTCGTACCCAAGAGCTTTGAGTCGGTCGAGTGGGAACTGGTCGTCGCGTGCCTTGGTCTCCTGGATGGCGAGTACGTCGATCTCGTGGCGCTGCAGGAAGCCCTCCACCCTGCCGATCCGGGTGCGGATGGAGTTCACGTTGAAGGTCGCGATGCGCATGCGGCCACTCTACGATTCGTCGCCGACGTACCGGTCGCCGTAAAGTCCACGCACGTGGCACTCACCATCGGAATCGTCGGGCTTCCCAACGCCGGCAAGTCGACCCTCTTCAACGCGCTGACCAAGAACGACGTCCTCGCGGCGAACTACCCCTTCGCGACGATCGAGCCGAACGTCGGGGTGGTCGGCGTCCCGGACGACCGGTTGCCCGAACTCGCGCGGATCTTCGGCTCGGCCAAGATCCAGCCCGCGACCGTGCAGTTCGTCGACATCGCGGGGATCGTGCGGGGCGCTTCCGAGGGCGAGGGCCTGGGCAACAAGTTCCTGTCGCACATTCGTGAGTCCGACGCGATCTGCCAGGTGACGCGGGTTTTCCGGGACGAGGACGTGGCCCATGTCGACGGCAAGGTCTCGCCCAGCGACGACATCTCCACCATCCAGACCGAGCTGATCCTCGCCGACCTGCAGACCGTCGACAAGGCGCTCCCGCGGCTGGAGAAGGAGTCGCGGCTGAAGAAGGACAAC